>JALEOU010000044.1 GCA_022766945.1 Fusicatenibacter sp.
AATCTGCGTAAAGCGCTGTCCAACGTCTCGTTTTCTTTAACGATTACATTTGACATAGTCTCACACCTAACCTCCCTCCAGTTGTAGATTGTGCATAATACAACTGTATGGGTATTTTTTTTGCACTGTTATTATTATAACAGAAAAATCCCATTCGTCAACTGCTTTTACTCATTTTGGCAAAAAAGTTATTTTTCATCGGTATTTCCACCGTTTTTTATGCAACATCACAGGAAACTTCTTCCAATGGTGCAAAACCTTACTTAGCTAATCTGAGCCAGGAGTACCTCTTTTGCACGTAAAATCGCATCTTCAATCTTCTCAGGATTCTTGCCGCCTGCCTGTGCCATATTTGGACGGCCGCCGCCGCCTCCTCCGACAACCGCTGCCACTTCCTTGATTAGTTTTCCTGCATGTGCACCCTTCTTCATTGCATCGTCTGTCACCATAGCCAAGAGGCTTACTTTTCCTTCTTTCGCAGAGGCCAGTACAACCACTCCGCTGCCAAGTTTCTCTTTTAACTGGTCACCCAGATCACGCAGACCATTCATATCAACATCCGGTACCGATGCTGCAAGAAGATTCACACCATTTACTTCGGTAACTTTATCCATCACATCGCCGAGAGATTCTCTGGCAAGTTTGCTCTTTAAGGATTCATTCTCACTGGAAAGTGTTTTTAGTTCGTTCTGGAGATGAGCGATCTTGTCCAGCAGTTCCGATGGTGTCGTTTTCAGAAGTGCTGCTGCTGCATGCAGACGTTCCTCCTGCTCTTTATAATAAGCGGTAACTCCGGAACCGGTCAGTGCTTCAATTCTTCGAACACCGGCAGCAATACCAGACTCAGAAACAATCTTAAAGAGAGAAATCTCGGAAGTATTTTTTACATGAGTACCGCCGCACAGTTCCTTGGAGAAGTCTCCCATGGATACAACGCGTACCTCATCTCCGTATTTCTCACCAAATAATGCCATAGCACCGGATTTTTTCGCATCATCGATGCCCATGATATCGGTATGCACCGGAAGCTGTTCCTGAATTTCCTTGTTTACCAGGTCTTCCACCGCGCGAAGTTCCCTGGGGGTAACTGCTGTAAAATGAACGAAATCAAAACGAAGTCTGTTTGGCGTCACAAGAGAACCTTTCTGCTCTACATGGGATCCCAGAACGGTTTTCAGTGCTTTCTGAAGCAGGTGTGTTGCACTGTGGTTTTTCTCCGTATCTTTTCTTGCCGCGGTATCAACCTCCAGTGTCACTGTTTCTCCATCGGAAATCATTCCGGATTTCATAACACCGACATGACCGTATTTTCCGCCTCGCAGCTTGATGGTATCCTCCACCTCGAAGACACCGTTTGCGGTTCTGATCACACCGCGGTCACCCTGCTGACCACCCATGGTAGCATAGAATGGAGTCTTTTCCACAAAAATGGTTCCCTTCTGTCCTTCCATAAGAGCGGCTACGATTTCGGTTTCAGTTGTCATGACTGTCACTTTGGAATCGTAGATCAGATATTCATATCCTTCAAATTCCGTAGTGATGGACGGGTCAATCTCATCATAAACAGTGGCATCAGCGCCCATGTAGTTTGTCACCTCACGGCTCTCTCTTGCGCGGGTGCGCTGCTCTTCCATAGCTGCACGGAAGCCTTCTTCATCAATCCCATAGCCCTTCTCCTCCAGAATCTCTTTTGTCAGATCCAGCGGGAACCCATAGGTATCGTACAGTTTGAAAGCGTCCTGTCCATCCAGTGTCTTTTTCCCTTCTTCCTGCATCTTTGCTTCCAGATCCGCAAGAATCCGAAGACCCTGATCTATGGTTTTGTTAAACTGTGTCTCTTCATTGCGCAATACATTGAAGATGAACTCTTTTTTCTCTTCCAGTTCCGGATAGCCATCTTTTGACCCGTCAATCACGCTTGCACTAAGCTTTGCAAGAAACAGGCCGTCAATGCCAAGAAGACGTCCGTGACGAGCCGCGCGGCGAATCAGCCGTCGCAGCACATATCCTCTGCCTTCATTGGTAGGCATAATACCGTCAGATATCATAAAGGTAGCGGAACGAATATGGTCTGTAATCAGTCGAATAGAGACATCCGCATCGTGGTCTGCACCGTAGGTTTTTCCTGCAATCTCGCAGACCTTATCGCGCAGTGCCTGAATCGTATCCACATCAAAAATGGAATCCACATCCTGAACCACAACCGCCAGACGCTCCAGCCCCATACCTGTATCAATGTTCTTCTGAATCAGTTCTGTGTAATGTCCTTCTCCATCATTGTTAAACTGGCTGAATACGTTGTTCCATACTTCCATATAGCGGTCACAATCGCATCCGACTGTACATCCGGGCTTGCCGCAGCCGTACTTTTCACCGCGATCATAGTAGATTTCAGAACACGGGCCGCAGGGACCTGCACCGTGCTCCCAGAAATTATCTTCCTTACCAAAACGAAAAATGCGTTCTGCCGGAATACCTATTTCTTTATTCCAGATCTCGAATGCTTCATCATCATCCTGGAAAACGGATGGATATAAACGATTCGGATCCAACCCGATCACCTCGGTTAAGAACTCCCAGGACCAGGCAATTGCTTCATGCTTAAAATAATCACCAAAAGAAAAGTTACCAAGCATCTCAAAGAAGGTTCCATGACGAGCCGTCTTTCCAACGTTTTCAATATCACCGGTACGAATACACTTCTGGCAGGTGGTTACCCTTCTGCGCGGCGGAATCTCTGCGCCCGTAAAATACGGTTTGAGCGGCGCCATACCGGAGTTGATCAGAAGAAGACTTTTATCATTGTGCGGAATCAATGAAAAGCTTTTCATCGCCAGATGTCCCTTACTCTCAAAAAACTCCAGAAACATCCTACGTAATTCATTTACGCCATATTTTTCCATGACTGTTTTTCCTCCATAATAAAACAGATCCGTAACTATTCAGCATTCAGTCCAGATAATACACCTGACATCCGATCAGTTCCAAACAGTTACACATATCACATATCATAGCACAACCATTTACTTTACGCAAACTTTTTTGAAATTCTTCTTACCCCTTTTCAGGACAATTCCATCACCCATAAGTGCATTTTTTGTCAAAACATATTTAAAATCTGTGATTTTTTCTCCGTCCACAGAGACACCGCCCTGCTCCACAGCACGACGGCCTTCATTTCTGGTTTTCACCAGTTCTGACTTTACGAGCAGGCTGACCAGATCAATCGATCCCTCGTTCAAATCTTCCTCATTCAGCTCACATATCGGCATGTGTTCGGAATTTCCGGAAGAGAAAATGGCTCTTGCACCTTCCTGCGCCTTCTTTGCCTCTTCCTCTCCGTGTACCATGGCTGTCAGTTCATATGCCAGAATCTCCTTTGCCTCATTTAACTGACTTCCCTCCCACTTGTCCATCTCATTGATCTGCTCCAGAGGCAGGAAGGTCAGCATACGGATACATTTTAATACATCCGCATCACCTACATTGCGCCAGTACTGATAGAAATCAAACGGGCTTGTTTTGTTCGGATCCAGCCATACTGCATTTCCGGCAGTCTTGCCCATCTTTTTGCCCTGGGAATCTGTAAGGAGGGTGATCGTCATTGCGTAAGCATCCTTACCAAGTTTCCGGCGGATCAGTTCCGTACCGCCAAGCATATTAGACCACTGATCATCACCGCCAAACTGCATGTTGCATCCGTATTTCTGGAACATGTAGTAAAAATCATAACTCTGCATGATCATGTAGTTAAATTCCAGGAATGAAAGACCCTTCTCCATACGCTGTTTGTAGCACTCTGCTCTTAACATGTTATTTACACTAAAGCATGCACCCACTTCGCGCAGCATCTCAACATAGTTCAGGTTCATCAGCCAATCTGCATTGTTCAGCATCATCGCTTTCCCCTCACCAAAATCAATGAAACGCTCCATCTGACGTTTGAAGCACTCGGCATTGTGATCGATCTCCTCACGGGTCAGCATCTTTCTCATATCTGTTCTTCCGGACGGATCACCGATCATGGTGGTTCCTCCGCCAATCAGCGCAATCGGTTTATTTCCGGCCATCTGCATTCTCTTCATGAGCGTCAGCGCCATAAAATGACCGGCTGTCAGACTGTCCGCAGTACAATCGAAGCCGATATAAAAGGTCGCCTTCCCATGATTGACAAGTTCTTTGATCTCTGCTTCGTCGGTTACCTGGGCAATCAATCCTCTGGCAACTAATTCGTCGTAAATCTGCATCATATTATTCTCCTTTATCAGTTCTTTTCTTCGGGTACGTATGACCGTTTCGGATCGAGAACTTTTTTGCTGCTTTGCAGTGTAAAAGCATTAAAAAAGCCCTCGTCCTTTCGATTCCAAGGACGAGAGCCCGTATCTCCCGTGTTACCACCTTACTTCACAGCTGTCTCACGGCAGCTGCCTTTGTCGGTATCCAAAAAGTGAATACCCTGACGCTGTAACGTTCGTCTCTTACGGCGCAGCCTACTTTTGAACGGAACAAATGATCCGTTTGGTTTCGGTGCGCAGCTCCGGGAGGTATTCGAATCCATGGATCGTTGTGCGCCTCTCATCAACCGGCAGCTTTCTGTACACATCTCCACAGCCTACTTGTTCCCTTCACAGCCTTTCTGATATGAACCTAGTATAATCATTGCATTTCAAAATGTCAAGTATTACTCTTTCGGAAATGAAAAGTAAAAACAGGTTCCTTCCCCCAGATGGCTGACTACCCGAATCTCGCCTTTATGCACCTTAACAATCCATTTCACCATGGAAAGACCAAGACCCTGACCATCATTTTGACTTCGGGAAGGATCCGCCTGATAAAATCTGTCCCAGATCTTCGGTAAATCCTCCTCGGAAATCCCAATCCCATCATCACGGACTTCTCCGTTCATTCGATCTCCCCAGCTTTGCAGGCTTACGCAGATGTGACCGCCTTCCTTCCCGTAGGTCACTGCATTGTTCAAAAGATTCATCCAAAAACGGATCAGAAGTGTCTCGTCACCAGTCAGATACATGCCCTCAGTGATATTTGTTTCCAACGTTATCCCTTTTTCGTCTGCTTTTTCGCGGATTTCTTCCACCGCCATCTCTGTCAGTTCGCTGAAATTAATTCGTTCCTGCTCTACCTTTTCTCTTCCCTGGTCTGCCCGTGAGAGTATCAAAAGCTGTGAAATCATTCCTGTCAGGTACTTTACTTTCTGCTCAAGAAGGAGTACACCTTCCCGCACTTCATCATCCAGATGATCCTTTTCCAGAAGTTCCTCACACTGGAGCACCATAGCGGAAAGCGGTGTGCGAAGTTCGTGTGATACATCCGAAGTAAACTGCTGTTCTCTTGACAGACTTTTTTCCACCTGATCCAGAAGCTCATCAAAAGTAGCTGCCAGATGATAAATTTCATCTTTCCCTTCTCCGAGCAGGATTCTTTGGGACAGATCGCCGTCCCTGCAGATTTTCTGAACGGTTTCTGTCATTGTTTTCACAGGACGCAGTGTCTTTCCTGTCATATAATACCCCAGCGCTGCGCTTAAAAGAACAAGCAGCGGCAGAAAAATCACCGCCAGGTGAACAGTGGATCGAAAGTTTGCTTCCGCAGCGGTAACTGAGACAACACCCCGAATGTCTACCACCCCATAGTCCGAAACACGATAGACAAGATCCATCACGTAATATTCCGCTGAAACTCCCTGATATCGTCTGACACTTCCATCTTCAAAAGGTATCTGATTATCAAATCCATACGGGATTTTCCCATAGAGAAGAGTCCCGTCGGAAGCATAGACGGACAGGTAAATGCCGTGTTCCAGTTCCAGCAGATCGGAATCGAATCTTAATTTTTCTCCGTCAAAACGTATATTTTCTCTGGCATCCATGACCTGTTTTTCCAGCTGGTTCTGTACATTGCCAAGCAATTCCTGACTGCTGATGGAAAACAGAATTGCAAGAATCCCAAAAACAACCGCTGACATCAAAACTGTGTATAGAAATGTCAGCTTTACTTTCAAAGATACTTTTTTCATTTTTCCTGCTCCCTCAGGACATACCCGACTCCTCTGACTGTATGAATCAGCTTTTTTTCATACCCTTCATCAATTTTTTTCCGCAGATACCGAATATAAACATCGATCACGTTCGATCCACCCAGATAATCATAATTCCAGAGATGCTGCTCCAGTTTTTCTCTTGACAGCACCATCCCCTGATTCTGAATCATATAGCGAAGCAGCGAAAATTCTTTTCCTGACAATTGAATTTCTTTTCCACCGCGCAGAACTCTGTGCGTGTCCACATGCAACTCCAGATCCAGAAGACGGTAAACACTTGTTTTTTCCGTGGCAGGCTTTCGAAGCATTACGCGGATTCTTGCAAGTAATTCCTCAAAAGCAAAGGGTTTAATCAGATAATCATCCGCACCGGCATCCAGCCCGGCAACACGGTCCTCAATACTATCCCGCGCGGTCAGAAGCAATACAGGGACCTTATTTCCATCCTGGCGCAGCTTATTCAAAACCGTGATTCCATCTATTTCAGGCATCATAATATCCAGAATCAACGCATCATATTCCGCACAGAGAAGGTAATCAAACACCTCCCGTCCATTATGACAGGAATCCACACTGTAATTTTCCGCAGCAAGTCTTCTGACAATCAGTTTATTCATATCCCGATCATCCTCTGCAACCAATATCCGCATATGATAAGCCTCTTTCCATATCAATTTTTTCCGGTTTCTGCTCTTCTCCATTACCTGATTCCGATCAATCAGTCCACTTCTTCCTTCCATTCCAGCAACTGGCCATCCGCTGCATTGAGTTCAAATTCATATTCTCTCCCATTATAGTGGATTTCACCTTCATATCTCCAACAGCCATCTTCTTCTTCCAGTTTCATTTTCAAATGCTCTTTTCCGGCTCCCTGAACACGGTTCAAAACAATTTCCGCTGCCTCATCGTATGCCATCACCTGGACCGCTGCATGATCGTGTTCCTCTTCATGTTCATGGTGCGTATCGCTTTGCGATTTGCATTCCATTTTCCGCACTTCGCCGGTGGAGACATCAACGTCACAGTCATAATTACTGTTCTGCACACAGAACTCGATCTCATAAATTTCTTTTCCATCATCATACTCTTTCTTGACAGTGACATAGGAAGCATCTGCTTCTTCCACTCCTGCATATCGAAAAGCAATCTCTTTTGCAGATGTCTCATCAATTACACTGTACGCTTGTGTTTGCTCTGTTGTTTCTGTGTTTGCTTTTGCTTTATTGCTGTCTGCTGTAGTTTTTGGTGCAGTCGCCTGCATCTGATCTTCGCCTGCATAAGATACGGACGAAACTGTAATCTGCGTCTGATCCATTTGACCTGCCTCCCTGGAACCACAGCCGGCAAGGAGGACTCCTCCTGTAAGAACTAAAATCGTAAGAAATCTTTTTTTCATCATCATTCTCCTCTATTATTTCGTCATGCTCAAGTTATAAAAATGATTCGATCCAGATCAGTGAATCACTGTACTGTTATCTCACGGTTTTATCCTATACTGAAAAGATGAAAAGAAGATTAAAAAGCGAATTTATTCTCTGTGAGTTCCCCTCACAATGCGGATACCTCCATTCTCAATTATTCTGCAGATTTTAATCATCCTCTCACATTCGGTCCCATCTTTTTTCATGCGACAGACTCCTACGTGTATTGTTGTGACCTGTTCTTTCTGCAAACGTTCCAGTTTTTCCTGCATTCCGGGATCTTCCTCCGGTTCCTTTGGCTGCATCTCCTTACATCCGCCGCAGGTCATAAGAACGGCCAGTTCGGTATCTTTCGGATATCCACAAAAAAAATCTGTTTTTTCCCAAAAAGCAGAAAGACAACCTGCTCTGGTACAGACATCATTTGAATTAAGACAAGTTAATATTCCTATCTTTTCTTTCATAAATATACCCTCACAATTATCAACACAAATCGCCGCACGCAAATGTTCATCGTTTGCTGAGCGGCGATTAGGATATTAATAAAACAGAATATGAAGGTTTCCCTTGCTGTCATTTACAACTTCGCTGTCTACCTGGTAAATCTCACGGATTAATTTCGATGTCAGAACTTCCCTGGGAGTTCCTTCCGCCACAATTTGCCCTTCCTTTAGCACGTACAGACGGTCGCAGAACATTGCTGCAATGTTAAGATCATGAATTGCGGAAATCACAGTGACATCCAGTTGTTTTACAATTTTCAGGAGCTGCAGCTGGTGTGTAATATCCAGATGATTGGTTGGTTCATCCAAAATCAGGCATGGTGTTTGCTGTGCCAGCGCCCTCGCAAGAATCACCCTCTGCTGTTCCCCTCCGGACAGCGTAGAAAAGCTGCGGTCTGCAAACTTTGTCATTCCCACTTTTTCCAGCGATTGACGGACAATCTCATAATCTTTGGCATTATCCCTCTCCAGCGCTTTTTTGTGCGGAGAGCGCCCCATGAGGACAACTTCACGCACTGAAAAATCGAAATTATAATAGTTATGCTGAGCAACAACAGCGATTTTTCTGGCGGACTCTTTATAGCTCATAGCGTCGATCGGAGTATCATCAATTTCAACATAGCCCTCATCCGGCTTTAAAACACGATACATACATTTGAGCAATGTGGATTTTCCACTGCCGTTTGGTCCGATCAGTCCAACAAACTCTTTTGTATTGGTCGTCAGGTTCAGTCCGTTCAGAATTCTGGCAGCACCGTAAGAAAGTTGAATTTCTTTCGCCGAAATTTTCACGTCCGTTCACCTCCAAACCCATAGGAACGCCGTACCATAAGATAAATAAAGCATGGGGCTCCGATCAGGGAAATCAAAACGCCGATCGGCAATTCTGAATTCTTCAGGATGATGCGGCAGAGTACATCCGCCCAAATGAGAAAAATGGATCCGACCAGCGCTGAAATTGGAATCAGCAGTTTATGATCCGTTCCAAAGATCATGCGGACTGCGTGAGGAACGACCAGACCTACAAATCCGATTACTCCGGCTGCATATACTGCGAATCCAACCATCAGTGAAGACAGGATCATGTATTTTCCCCGGACTTTATGAAGATCTGTTCCCAACGTGACAGATGTTTCATCCCCAAGAAGCATCAGGTTCAGATTGCGGAACTGCGTCCAGAAAATGGCTGTTCCCAGAATCATGATCGGCAGAATCACTCTGACATTCTCCCACTTGGCACTTGCCAAACTCCCCATAGTCCAGAACATAATTTCCGATGTTGCATTTTTATCATTCGCCAGATAGATCGCAAAGTTCGAAAACGCAGAACATACCGCGCTTACCGCCATTCCGGCGAGAATCAGCCTTCCGGCATTTGATGTTCCACCTATCTTCGACAAAAACAAAACAGCAAAAGAGGTGGCAACAGCACCCAGAAAAGCCATAATTCCCACAGAATTGGATCCCAAAAAAGTTCCAAAACCAAACAGAATTGCCAGTGTTGCTCCAAGCGAGGCACCGGAGGAGATTCCAAGCACATAAGGATCCGCCAGCGGGTTTTTTACAACAGCCTGCATAATGACGCCGCACACAGAGAGTCCCATTCCTACCGCCACAGCGAGAAGGACTCTTGGGAACCGAATCAGCCAGACAACATCATGTACGGCACCGGAGGCATACGAGGAAAAACGCTCATCGCGAAATATTTCCCACGCAATCACACTGTATACTTCCTTTACCGAGATTTCCGCATTTCCGAACGTAATTGCTGCAAGAACAGAAATAATCAGCAGAGACAGCAATATCACCAGCGCAGAGATAAATGCCGGTATCGGCACTGTTTTTTTCTTCCCTTTTCTTCTAACAGTCAACTTCACGTTCTTACCTCTTCATGTGTCAGAATTTAAAGATCCAGATCCGGATACAGTCCCTTTGCAAACGTAACAATACCGTCTTTCGTGCGGGTCGCACTTGCATACATTTCACTTAGCATAATCGGAACAACTCTCTGATTCTGTACTGAACTAAGGCTTGCAAATGCTTCCTCTTCCAAAAACACGTTCAGTTTCTCTTCTCTTATCTGTTCCGGATCGTCCCCGCTGTATGGCATATAAACTACAAAAATCACATCCGGATTCGCAGAGATGATATCTTCTTTTCCCACATTCGAAACATCCGGCAGAAGCAGTTCTCCTCCAAGCTTTGTCACCATATCACCGCCAAGAGAATTTGCCCCATAATTTGTAAAGCTATCCTTACCCGACTCCAGGATCAGAACACTTGGCCTTTCTTCCAGTCCTTCCGTTTTCGTAACGACTTCTTCAACCGTATCTTTCATATCATTGACAATTTGTTCAGCCTTCTCCTGAACATCAAAGATCACTCCAATGTTCAGAATATCCGTATATTCATTCTCCAGTGTTTTCGCATAAGCAGTTCCGCCGCTTGGATGTGTGTTCGAATTCATATATGTATTCACACCTTTGTCAACCCAGCCTTTCGCCTCACCCAGTGTCTTTTCGCCAAACAGAGATCCCCAGGAAAAAATCATGTCCGGTTCCAGCATCGTTATTGTTTCAAGTGACGGTGTAAACTCATCCAGATAGTTTGTTTTGGAAAATGCCTCTTTTTGATCATCCGGCACTTCATTATCAAGACCTGCCGTCGCAATCAGGTGATCAGAAAGGCCAAGAGACAGCATCGTCTCAATACATCCCTGATAAACCGCAACAACTCTTTCCGGAGCTTTCTCATAGGTTGTTTCCATGGCCTGTCCTTCCGAATTATAGGTGGTGATTGTCACCGGATACTCTGTTTTCTTTGCTGCTGCTTCCTCTTCCTGAGAATCTTCTTCGATGCTTTCATCTGAAATATCTTCAGAAACCGATTCTGTCTGTTGTGTATCCCCACTCCCTGAGAGTTGATTTTCCTCGCGGATCGCAGATGCATCTTTTCGCTGTGAATCACCGCTGCTGTTTTGATTGGATCCACAGGCTGCCAGTCCAAGGAGCAAGGATGCTGATATCACTGCTGATATCACCTTTTTTGTCATTTGTTTTGTTCTCATGTTTTCTCCTTTCTTTCACTGACAATGGAGAAACTCAGGCATTAAAAAAGTACCTACCCCAAAAAGCAGATACCAAAACATACAGCTGCAGCTATTCAAACTTTGCACTGTATTTTCGGATGTCCCTTTACTCGGAAGTTTCATCTCGCCTAAACAAAGCAGGTTTCCTGACTTCAGTATCATCATCCATTTACTGCCTTCTCACAGGTTTCTCCCGCAATGGCTGCTTTTCTGTAAATGGACTACTCTGTTACAGTGACCGGATCGCTCAGGATTTTCACCTGATTCCCTCTTTCCCGTCCTTTTCACATACCTGCACGGACGGACACTTTGTCTGTTATTCCATTATCATTTCTGATAGATAATTTATTCTATTCAAGAGTAACACAGTTATTTTTTTTTTTCAATCTTTTTTGATATCCAAACCTGTTTTCGCGGAAAATTTCAGTTCTTTTTTTACTGGCGATTGACTTTTTCGTCGCCAAATGATAGTCTTTTTGTGCGGATTTGTTGCGGAGAATTTTACACTAGGAGGAAATCTTACATGATGTCTGAATCGAACGAACACCCAGATAAAAAGGCTCTTCTCGTTGTGAGCTTTGGAACCGGTTTCCCGCTTACCCGTGAAAAGACTATCGACCGGATCGAGGAATCTCTTTCCATGTCTTTTCCGGATCGTACACTGTACAGAGCATGGACCAGCGGCATGATCATCCGAAAACTGCAGAAAAAGGACATATTTGTCATGAATGTGCGAGAAGCGATGGAAGCGATGATTCATGATGGAATTACCGATGTGATTGTACAGCCTACGCACGTAATAAATGGTATCGAAAATGATCGTATGAAAGAGGATATTCTGTCATACGCTGACTCCTTTGCCTCTGTCTCGATTGGCGTGCCTTTACTTACATCCACACAGGATAACGAGGAAGCAATCAGGGCTGTGATGAATGAGTGGCAGATTCCGGAAGAAGAGGCACTTGTTTTTATGGGGCACGGGACAACCCATTATGCAAATTCAATCTATGCAGCACTGGATTATACGTTTAAGGATCTGGGATATAAAAATGTATTTATCGGTACAGTGGAAGCTTATCCCTCTTTCCAAAATCTTCTGCGTCAGATCCAAAACTATTCGCCTGGAAAAATACACCTGGCTCCCTTTATGATCGTAGCCGGAGATCATGCCATCAACGATATGTCCGGGGATAATCCTGATTCCTGGAAGTCACTTTTTGAAGAGGCTGGTTTTTCAGTTGAATGCTATTTGAAAGGTCTTGGTGAATACGAAGGCATCCGTACTCTTTTTGTGCGTCACGCGAAAGAAGCGGTTTGAAAGCGGTTTGATATTTTACGATGTCGGAGGAACTATTTCGTTCATCCGACATCGTAGATGATACTCATCTCATCCGTTATACGGAATCCGATCTCTGGTCCGATAGCACCAAGTCCAAGTACTGCGGTGCCATCTGTGACAACTGTTATCAGATTTCTCTTCGCCGTGCAGATATAGGATTTCTTTTTAAAAGCAAATCCTTCCCTGAGATTCCCGGTTCTGTCATCTGTACAGGATTCAGTATCTTCTCAAGGTCTTCCTCTGACAAAAGTTTTTCCTCGAGTATCAATGTACGCACAGACTCACCTGTCTTCATCGCTTTTTTTGCAATCTCTGCGGCTTTCTGGTAGCCCACATGAGGACAGATAGCTGTAATGATTCCAACACTGTTTTCCACCAGATATCTGCATCTTGTCTCATTTGCTGTAATACCGGTGACACAATTGTCTACAAAAGTCTGCACTGCATATGCAAGAGTATCAATGGATTGGAACATACAATAAAATATAATCGGCTCAAAAGCGTTTAGTTCCAGCTGTCCGGCTTCTGCTGCCATAGTTATAGTTACATCATTTCCAATAATATTAAAGGCAACTTGATTCACAACTTCCGGAATAACCGGATTGACCTTGCCTGGCATGATGGATGAACCGTTCTGCTTGGCCGGAAGATTGATCTCAGCAAAACCGGCTCTCGGGCCTGATGACATTAGCCTTAGATCATTTGAAATCTTTGAGAGGGTAACAGCACATGCTTTGATCGCTCCAGACACTGCAACAAACGGATCTAAATTCTGTGTGGCATCAATCAGATCAAATGCCTGAACAAATTCCATACCGCTGATCTCTACCAGGTTCGGCACAATTCTTCTCAAATAGGTTTCATCCGCATTGATACCGGTTCCAACAGCTGTTCCGCCCATATTCAACGTACACATCTCGTCCATAGCTTTATCCATACGGTTAATATCACGCATAACCGCTACCGAATAAGCATGAAATTCCTGTCCCAAACGAATTGGCACCGCATCCTGCATCTGAGTTCTGCCCATTTTTATGACTGAATCAAATTCCACAGCTTTTTCAGACAGAGCTGCATGGAGCCGAAGCAGCTCTTTTTTCAGATTTTTCAAAAGACGCAGAGATGTCATCTTTCCGGCTGTAGGAATGACGTCATTGGTGGATTGACCACAGTTTACGTGATCATTGGGATTGATAATGGAATAGTCTCCTTTTTTACCTCCGAGAAGTTCTATAGCACGGTTAGCAATTACTTCATTGGCATTCATATTCAGTGAAGTTCCTGCGCCGCCCTGAATAGGATCTACAATAAAATCCTCATGGAATTTCCCCGCAAGAATCTCATCACAGGCCTGTACAATAGCGGTTGCTCTTTTTTTATCCAACAATCCCACTTCACAGTTTGTAATCGCTGCTGCTTTTTTTATATAGGCAAGACTATTGATGATCTCAGGATGCATATTTAAGCCGGTAATATGGAAATTCTCGGCTGCCCGCATCGTTTGTACACCGTAATACACGTCCCCAGGAACATCTTTGATACCGATGGAATCCTGCTCCACACGATAATCTATTTTTTGACTTCTTTCCATCACTTAAATCCTCCATTTTTTATTCTTACCCAAAGGTATGTTTGTATCTGGTTGTTGACTTTATTATAGAGAATCACTAAACTATAAGCAAATACATATAACAATATAGTTATTATAGCTTCATAATTATAATTAAGGAGTCTACTATGTTTCAAGGAATGGAATATGTATACGAAGTTTATCGTGAAAAGAGCTTTTCTAAAGCCGCAAGAAATCTTTTTATCTCGCAGCCATCATTAAGCGCAAATATCAGACGTATTGAAAAACGAATTGGTTATCCGATCTTTGACCGCAACACGAAACCTTTGGGATTGACAGAATGCGGAGTGGAATATATCAAATCCATTGAACGAATCTTGGCAGTTGAAAACGATTTCACTGAGTTTATCAATGATTGGGGAAATTTAAAAAAAGGCAGTCTGATCCTAGGCGGCAGCAGTCTTTTTTCTTCTTTCGTATTGCCGTCTCTTATGGGACAATTTGCTGCCCAATACCCAAAAATTCAGCTTACATTGATTGAAGAAAACACGTCCAAGCTCCAGGAAATGCTTCTTTGCGGCAGATTGGATCTGGTTCTTGACAACAGCATTCCGGACAGGCACATCTTTGATTATTGTACCTATGGTGAAGAGCATCTGGTACTTGCGGTGCCTGCCAGTTTTCCTATCAATCAAAAACTCATGGAATATCAGGTATCAGTAGATGAAATACGCAGTCATAATTATCTTGACAGTTCCATAAAGCATGTTCCATTAAATCTTTTCCGTGAAGAATCCTTTGTTTTGCTCAAACAGGAAAACGATACCGGAAAGCGTGCGATCGAGCTTTGCCATCAGAATGGTTTTCACCCGAAGGTCGTATTTGAACTTGATCAACAGCTCACATCCTACAATGTTACCTGTTCCGGAATGGGAATCTCATTTATCAGTGACACGCTCATCAGCCGCGTAACGGCTAATCTTGATGTAGTTTACTATAAACTTGACGAAAAAATCGGAACCAGAAAGCTTTTCTTCTATTGGAAGGCAGGCAGGTATGTCAGCAGGGCCATGGATGAATTTTTACATATTGTAAACAAACAATAAAAAAGAGCTGTTTTTGAGCAGCTCTTTTGTACCACTATTAATAACCGCGATCCTGATCGAGAATGTAAAGAAGTGCGTTGCATATGCATGCTGCAATATTGCTTCCTCCTTTTCTGCCTCTGGCAACAATATATGGAACATCCGTTTCCATAATCAGCTCTTTCGACTGTACTACATTGACAAATCCAACCGGTACACCGATAATCAAAGCCGGACGGATTTTTCCCTCCTCAATCAGCTCATACAGACGAACCAGCGCCGTCGGCGCATTCCCCACCGCTATAATCACTTCACGATCCAGCCCGACTGCTTTCTCCATACAGGCTGCTGCCCTGGTAGTACCGCTTTTTCTCGCCTTTTCTGCAACATCCTCATCGGACATAAAGCAATATACTTCTCCGCCATGGCGTGCCAGCACTTTCTTGTTAATTCCGGACCGCGCCATCTGCGTATCAGTCACTATGCAGGCACCTTTTCGTATTGCGCACAGTGCCTTTTCCACAGCCCCTTCCGAAAAACATAGCTGATCTGCGTAGTCAAAATCAGCACTGGTATGGATACAGCGTTTGATAATCAGTTCCTGATCTTCCGGAAACCTTCGTCCTTTGAGTTCCTCCGTAATGATCTCAAAACTCCTCTTTTCAATCTCGTGAGGACTTACATTTTCCAGCTGTACTTTCATTGATGTCACGCTCCTTTTTCAAGTATCTCATATATTTTTTTCATATCCAGATGTTCTCTTAATGCATCTGCCAGAATATCATACTGTTTTTCTTTGAAAGCCTGATAATCCATACTGTGAATTTCCTCCATAGCGATTCCCTTGGCTTTTGCAAGTGCTTCCACAACTTTTCCGGCAACTTCCTCCCGGTCAAAGATGCCGTGAACATAGGTGCCGTATACATTTCCGCTCTGCGCCCCGTCTGTTTTTTTCACATCAAATGCTGTTTCTTTTCTTTCAACAGTATCTGTCACAAGCTTTGTGAGTGACTGCAGAGAATCTGATAGAAGGCTCTCTCCCATGTGTATCTCATAGCCTTCAATAGCAGTGCCGTTCATTTCCTTTAGGATTCCCTCTCTTGGGCTAAAGATTCCTTCCACTCGTGTGCGCGTTTTCTGTTCCGCAAATACTGTGTCCATGGGAAGAAGTCCCATACCTTTGATGCTTCCACCCGCTTCGACTCCATGGGGATCGTTCAGTGTCTCACCAAGCATCTGGTATCCGCCGCAGATTCCAAAAATCACCGTACCACTGGCAGCTGCTTTCAGAATCGCTGCTTCCAGACCATTCTGACGCATCCACAGCAGATCCTCCATCGTATTTTTCGTCCCCGGCAAAAGGATCATATCCGGATTTTCGAGGTCCGATACCGTCTGTACATATCTTAGGGATACACCTTCAATGCTTTCAAACGGATTAAAATCTGTGAAATTGGATATACGCGGAACACGTATCACTGCAAGATCAATTACACCAATCTTCTCTTTTCTGTCAAATCTCTCGGTCAGACTGTCCTCGTCCTCCACTTCAATCTGCAGATATGGCGCAACACCAACTACGGGTATCTTTGTTTTCTCCTCAAGCATCGCAACACCAGGATCCAGAATCGTTTTATCACCGCGAAATTTATTGATAATCAATCCCTTGATTCGATTTCGTTCTTCCGGTTCCAGAAGCTCTACCGTTCCATACAGCTGAGCAAAAACGCCTCCACGGTCAATGTCCCCTACCAGCAGTACCGGTGCATCTGCCATTTTTGCCATGCCCATATTAACAATGTCATCTGCTTTCAGATTAATCTCCGCAGGGCTTCCTGCACCTTCAATGACGATAATATCATGGGTTTCTTCCAGAGTATGGTACGCTTTCATAATATCCGGAATCAGAGATTTCTTATGAGCAAAATACTCCCGTGCGCTCATATTCCCCAGAACTTCCCCGTTTACGATTACCTGCGAGCCTGTATCATTTGTCGGCTTTAACAGAATCGGGTTCATAAGTACAGAAGGTTCCACACCGGCTGCTTCTGCCTGCATTACCTGAGCGCGCCCCATCTCCAGACCTTCACGGGTAATAAATGAATTCAGTGCCATATTCTGTGATTTAAAAGGAGCTACTGAAAAGCCGTCCTGATGGAAAATGCGGCACAGTCCCGCACAGATGAGGCTCTTTCCGGCATTCGACATAGTCCCCTGAATCATAATTGCTTTTGCCATCCGTATTCTTCCTTTCTTCAATCGTACCATTGCATGATCTGCTGCATTGCCATCAGGAGAATTTCATTTTCCCGATGACGACGGATCGCAATCCGATAGTATCCTTCACAAAGCCCCGGATAATTGCTGCAGTCGCGAATCAAAATTTTTCCTTTTTTCAGCCGATCTGCAAGTCCTTTCGGACCGCGAAAGAACAAAAAGTTCGCACTGGAATCCCATACCGTCAGTCCAAGCTTTTCCAGTTCCCTTTTCATAAAAGGGCGTTCCTTTGCTATGACTTCCCTGGCTTTTTCTACATAGGCATCTTCCAAAAGTGCCGCAGTTCCGGCCATCTGTGCCGGGATTGAGACGTTCCAGGATGGAAGCATCTGATACATCCTGCTGATCAACTGCTCATCTCCACAAAATCCGTATCCAAGCCGCAAGCCAGGCATCGCATAGGTCTTTGTGAAAGCTTTCAAAAGAAACATGCCAGGAAACTCTTCCAGATAGCCTTTCATCGTTATTTTTTCCGGTTCCATGGTTAGATCTGCAAAACACTCATCCAGCATCAGAAAAATCTTCTTCTTCCTGCATTCCTCTGCAATCTGAAGCAGCAGCTCCCGCTCTGTCACAATACCAGTCGGATTATTCGGATTGCACAAAATCACAAGATCCAAATCCTCTGTCAAATTTGACAGAAAATCTTCCGTCAGAGAAAATCCCTGTTCCTCCGTTAGCGGTGCAAACCGGATGAAGCAGCCTGCAGAAGAAAGTGCACTCTCATATTCAGCAAAGGAAGGGGCACAAAGAAGCGCCTTTCTTGGTCTGAGCGCACGCACCAGCGCATAAATCAATTCCGCCGCGCCATTTCCGAAAATGATTTCTTCCTCTGGTATCTGTTCTTTTTGAGACACAGCTGAAAGCAGACGTCTGCAGCCGCTGTCCGGATACTCTTCGATTGACTGAACACTGTCGATCACTGCCTGTCTGACACAATCCGGCGCCCCTAAAGGATTCACATTTACAGAAAAGTCATAGTCGTATGTTTGGGAGTAAATATCTCCTCCATGAGGATTCCATCTCATCACTTGTAATCCAGCTCTCCTATCCTATATATTTCTTGCCGCAGCGTTCCAGGAAATCTGATTCTATATCAGAACGAAAAACAGCAGTTTCGCTCCTCCAAACAGCAGCAGTCCCAAAAAAGAAGTTAAGTACATCAATTGATTAGCCCGTCTGATATCTTCCGGAACAACCGGACGAATGGCGTCTCCGATCGTTGGTTTTTTCACTACCTTACCAAAATACTTCGCATCACCTGCCAGCCGGACCTCCAATGCCCCAGCCATCACAGCTTCCGTCTGTGCGGAATTGGGACTTGCATGATTTCTGCGGTCTCTTTTGTATATCTTCTTTGCATTTTTCCAGTTCATTCCAAGCAAACCAGATGCAGCAATCATAAGCCATGCGCTGATTCTCGATGGCAGGTAGTTCAGCAGATCATCCAGTCTTGCAGCGCAGCGTCCAAAGTAAAGATATTTTTCATTTTTATATCCCACCATAGAATCCATTGTATTGACTGCTTTATAAAAGAAACCGGCGACAGGGCCTCCAATTGCCAGAAACAGTAAAGGAGCAATAATGCCATCCGAGGTATTCTCTGCAACCGTCTCCACTGCCGCTTTTGTCACTCCCGCCTCATCCAGCTCATTGGTATCACGTCCCACAATCATAGAGACTGCATAACGTGCACCCTCAAGGTCTTTCTCCTCCAGTTTCCGGTAAACCTTCATGCTCTCGGTTTTCAGTGATTTTGTTGCCAGGATCTGCCAGGACCACAGCACCTCCAGTGCAAAAGCAGCTGCAATGTGAAGTTTTCCTGCTCCCCGGATCAGCATCCAGGGAATACCGGTACAGACAAAGCATACCAGGATAACCAGCAGTACACCTCCAAGAAGCTCTCCTTTGGAACCGGAAGGAACAATTTTTCTTATTTTTTTTTCCAGAAAGGCAATCAAATTTCCGATCATACGGATCGGATGATAGATAAATGCAGGATCTCCCAGCAGCAGATCAAGAACATACCCAACTGCCAGTGCGATCAACGCTGATTTCATACTGGTTTTTCCTCCTTAACACAGGTCATTGATCCCGTTCTTCACTTTTCGGCTTTTGATACACGCTTCCAGAAATTCCAATGCAAATTCAGGACACGCATAATAATACAGATGCGGAAATCCCATCATCCTGTTTTTTGTGGCATGGATGCATTCCCAGGTTCTTTTTCGAAGCGGTTTTGCAGCATGATAAGCCCTTCCGCAGTCAGTGCTGTCAAAATAATGAAATTCATGGCTGCGAATCGGACCGCACCGACTGCCCAGGATCTCCCGGGCGTTGGCATGTAGTTCGATGTATCCAAAACGGCGCAGATGATCCGTGCGGTATACATTTCCAGGAACAGCACCCACCATTTCATAGGTTCCCCCGTTCATATCCTCCATAGATTCTGACAGATACATATATCCTCCGCATTCTGCAAGGCAGGCGGCACCGTCAAGAAGCGCGTTTTTCACAGAATTTCTCATGATTGTATTTTCTGAAAGTTCCTTTGCGTAAAGCTCCGGATACCCGCCGTACAATAGAATACCGTCTGCCTGATCCGGTATCTTTTGATCATGCAATGGAGAAAAAGATACAATTGCTGCTCCGAGTTCCTGCAGAAGACGCAGATTATCCCGGTAAATAAAACAAAACGCTTCATCTTTTGCAACGGCCAGTACCGGTTTACCCAGGCGTACTGCTTCTGCCCTTTCGCTTTGCAGCACTTTTTTTAATTCCTCCGGTTCCTCTCCTGACAATTCTTCCGCACCAGATGCGATTTTTTGCAGTTTCTCAAAGTCCAAAGAGGTAAGGAGTATTTCTGACAGCCGATCCACCTGGGCAGAAAGGTTCTCCACTTCATCCGGCAAAACCAATCCCAGGTGTCTGCTTTGAAGCTTTCCTTCCGGAATCTCGGGAACATAACCAATACAGGAAATACCAAGTTCTTTCTCAGCGATGGGAGCTAATTCCTGATACAGCATCCCGGACATCCGATTGAAGATTACACCTGCTATATGACTGTCTCTCCGAAACTCTATAATCCCACGTATCCAGGCAAGTGCAGACAAGCTCATTCCTCTGGCATCCACCACAAGAATCACCGGCGTTTTCGTCATCCTGGCCAGATCATAAGCACTGCCCTTCGTTGAGACGCCCCCAAGTCCGTCATAATATCCCATAACGCCCTCAAAGACCGAGATATCTCCTTCCCTGGCCCCTCTGGCAAACAGGTATCTGGTCATCTCATCCCCGGTAAAATACGGATCCAGATTCCTTGAACTTGTTTTTACCACACGTTCATGAAACATCGGGTCAATATAATCCGGTCCACACTTAAAAGCAACCGGTGTTTTTCCAAGCTTTTGCAATGCACGCAGGATTCCGCAGGTAATCATTGTCTTTCCGCTGCCGCTTTTTCCTGCAGCAATCATAACCCTTGGAGCCTTCATCAGCGCTCACCTCCCGATGCGGTAAAAATGTATACCGGATTTTGTCCCATCATCAGATGACTATTTCCGGCACGTTTCGATACTGCTGTCTGGATGCAGACCACATCCGGATCACAAAAAGTCAATTCCCGGAAACAAGCAGCAGCCTCAGCCTGTGTCTCCAGAGTTATGGCATTCAGCACAACCCGAATGCGAGGATTTTTTGCAAGAAGAAGCTCCAGAATACTCCGAAGATTTCCTTTGGAACCACCGATAAATGCATGTGTCGGTACCGGAAGCGCATCCAGTGCTTCCGGAGCTGTGCCTTCAATGATTTCCAGATTGTCTACTGCAAAACGGATTTTGTTTTTCCAAAGCAGTTCTACCGCTGCCGCATTTCTTTCTACGGCATATACTTTTCCCTGCCAGGCCTCAAGTGCCATTTCCACGGA
Organism: Fusicatenibacter sp.; assembly: GCA_022766945.1. Classification (GTDB taxonomy): domain Bacteria; phylum Bacillota; class Clostridia; order Lachnospirales; family Lachnospiraceae; genus Fusicatenibacter. The sequence continues at coordinate 21,267 of JALEOU010000044.1, forward strand.
TACGGATCCTGTGCCCGCTCCGATATCATATACAACCGAATCCGGCTGCAGCTGTAAATGTGACAGGGACGCGTTTCTCACTTCCCGCTTTGTCATGGGAACTTTATCCCTGAGAAATTCTTCATCCGGTATTCCCCGTTTTCTTCCACTTTCTGCATGCGGATTTTCAATCAGCATCACAGATAAGGGCATAAATTCCATGGAAAGGAGTTCCGATGGTGTTCCCCTGACAATGCACTCATCGGGATAAGAGAGATTGGCGGCCACCGTAATCCTGAGATCTTCCATTCCATATAATAAAAACTTTTTGCAGATACTTCTGATTCCACTCTCATTTCCTGTAAGTGCAAATACAAGACGATGGTGTTTCACCTCATCAATATAATTACATTCCCTTCCGTGAAGGCTGATCATCCTGACTTCTTCCCAGGAAATTCCAAGATGCGCACAGAGAGATACAACCGATGAGATTCCCGGCAGGAGCCTGACATTCATTCCCTCTTCTCCGGAAAGAACTTCAAGAAGGCGTTTCGCTCCGCTGTAAAATCCAACATCACCGGACTGCAGAAGTACAATTTTTTCATATTCCGGATGCTGCAGAATGTAATCCCTGATCTCACTGCTCTGGTAAGCGGAAAACATTGCCTTGTGGTAGAAACCCGCTGCATTCAGCATCCGCCTGGCACCAATCAGGAGATCTGCCTCTTTACACGCCTGATCCACTTCCAGTGTCATCTGAGACGGTTCCCCCATACCAATTCCGGCGATCGTTATTTCCCGCTTCACAGGAATTTCAAAACGTCTGACAAGTTCCTGCTTCACTTCGTTTTCCGAAAGTCCGGTTTCTTTTAACGGACGACCAATCACAATAATTGCGGCACCAGTACGTTTTGCTGCCTCAATCTTTTCTTCAAATCCTCCGTTTTTTCCGGATTCTTTTGTCACAAGGTAAACAGCACCTGTCATTTCCAGCATAGCCGCATTCAGCTCCACAGTAAAAGGTCCCTGCATTCCGATCAGATGCGCTGCGTCAAAGCCAAGTTCCTGACATGCAGACATAACAGAAGCTGTAGGCAGTACTCTGGCGTAAATACGCTCCTTATAATCTGAAAGTGCGGTAAACTTCACTAATTCTTTGCTCCCTGTTGTCACAAGAGCTTTCCCGGGATGTTCGGCAAGATAGGAAACAGCTTCCTCAACAGATTCCACTAATATACAGGAAGGATCTGCATCAAGTGCCGGGCGCAATAATCGAAAGTACTCAACTCCAGTCTGCAAACAAGCAGACCGGATGTTTCTGGATACAATATCTGCATAGGGATGTGTTGCATCAATGACAAGCCTGGGAGCTTCCTTGCAAAACAATTCTTCCATTTGCCTCTCATCCAGTCTTTTTGCCAGAACATGCAGCTGATTTCCTTCCTCGATCCGGCATTTCCCATATTCTGTCGCTGTGCAGGCGGTTGCCGATATTTCATACTTACGCAGAAATTCGCAGATTCTTCGTCCTTCTGTCGTCCCGGCAAATACAATCACTTCACTCATAACGGTATCCTCTTGGAGTTACCATCCGGCCATTGATACATTTTGTCTGGCTGTTCCCGATAAATACGGTAGTAAACATATCAACTTTTGTTTTTGCAAGCTCTGCAAGTGTTATTACCTGATATTCTTCCCCTTCACGTCCGATCTGACTTACCAGGCCGCATACGGTAGAAGGAGATTTGTGCTGCATCATCAGAGTACAGGCTTTTTCCAGATAGTCTGAACGTTTGTGACTTCCAGGATTGTACAGGCAAATCACAAAATCTGCCTCCGAAGCCAGCAACAGACGTTTTTCTATTTTTTCCCACGGTGTGAGCAAATCACTGAGACTGATCAGCGCAAAATCATGAATTAACGGCGCACCGAGTACTGCAGCACCTCCGGTTGCTGCAGTAACGCCTGGGATCACTTTCACTTCCGTTTCCGGCCATGCATCGGACAGTTCAAACATAAGACCGGCCATTCCATAGACCCCTGCATCACCGCTGCAGATCATTGCAACTCTTTTCCCTTTCGCAGCCTCCTCAAAGGCAAGACGGCAGCGATCCACTTCTTTTCGCATTGGTGTTGTAAGAAATTCTTTTTCAGGAAAATGTTCTCTTACAAGATCCACATATACAGTATATCCGATGATCACATCACAGTCGCTTAATACTCTGGCAGCCTCAATCGTCATCTTCTCGTAAGCTCCCGGACCAATCCCAACAACAAAAATTGTATTCAAAATACAGCCCTCCAGTCTGATGCTGCCAGTGCAATGGTTACACCATTGGCAGCTTCTTTTTTCCATAGTAAATGTCTGCCCTTCATCAGGGCGCTGCGCTCACAGACATTATCCACGCCTGTGATCTCGCGCACAAAGTCAGATACTGTAAAATCACCTTCTGCTTTCTGCAGTTCTTCTTTTGGATAAGTATCAAATCTCCATTGATGGTGTTCTGCCATCGCCAGAATTCCCGGTTCTGCCGCTTTTAAATCAATGCTGGCAAGTCCTGTCACAGCAAGAGAAGAAACTTCTGCCATGTCCAGTACACGGTTCAGTGCCATTTCCAGCTTCTCCTCTTTTGTACCTTTTCTGCATCCGATTCCAACTGTTACGATCTCCGGTATTAAATGCAATGTCCTGGGAAAGGGCATTTTTTGGTCTGACAAGCTGATGCAGATTCCAAGATCAGCATCTTTCTCTGTCAGTTCCGCTGGAATTACCCCCTCAATTGGAAAATCGCTGGAAAACCCAACTCCCTTTCCATCCACAATTCTGGCGGATACTTCTTTTGCAAGCTTCATATCCGTAATCCGACAATGGTTTTTCACGGCAAAAACATCGACTGCAAATTTTCCCTGAACATCCGTCGCTGTCGTAATCACCGGCACAGCTCCAAGAATACCCGCAATTTCTTCTGTCAGATCGTTGGCGCCTCCGATATGACCGGAAAGCAAGGAGATTACAAATTTCCCCTGTTCATCCGCAACGAGGACCGCCGGATCCGTTTTCTTACTTTTTACAAACGACGCTATACTGCGAACCGCTATCCCTGCTGCTCCAAGAAACAGAATTCCCTCTTTTTCCTCAAACATCCGTCCGGTCCACTCTTTGAGTGATGGACAGATCGGCAGCAGACCAAATTCTTTTCCGTAGGCCTCTGTTCCATATCCTTCACATTGATGATTGACAAGTTCCTTCTGCAGCAGACGGTTTAACGCACAGCCATTTCTTGTAAAACTTACAATTGCAATTTTCATTCTGTCTTTACAGCCTCGCGGAATTCTGTTGAAAAGGACGGATTATACAGATCACTTCTCCTGTAATTTCCCTGGGCCACCGCATTACCGATAATCATCAGAGCTGTTTTGGTAATGTGATGTTCTTTCGCGGTATCTGATAGTGTTCCAACCGTACAGCGATATGTCTCTTCTTCCGGCCAGGTTGCTTTATATACAATCGCTGCCGGAGTATCTTCTGAATATCCTCCTGCAATCAATTCCTGCTGAAGCGCTTCCAGCAATCCGGTGCTCAGAAACAAAACCATAGTAGCCTGATGTGCCGCAAAGGACGCAATACTTTCCCGTTCCGGCACCGGTGTTCTTCCTGCCATACGTGTAATAATCACGCTCTGGGAGATGCCCGGAAGGGTATACTCCAGATTCAGCGCTGCCGCTGCCCCGGAAAAAGAACTTACACCCGGACAGTCATCATAGACAATCCCCAGTTCATCCAGAGCATCCATCTGCTCCCGGATTGCGCCGTACAGACATGGGTCTCCTGTATGAAGACGCACCGTAGTAAGTCCTTTACTCTCCGCTTCTTTCATAACCTCCAGAACCTGCTCCAGTGTCATCACCGCACTGTTATAAACTGTGCAGCCCTCTTTTTTCATCTCCAGCAATTGTGGATTCACCAGGGATCCTGCATAAATAATTACATCTGCTTCCATAAGCAGTCTCTGTCCGCGCACTGTAATCAGATCCGGCGCACCCGGACCCGCTCCAATAAAATGTACCATCGTTAATCTTCCTTTTCTTTTACAATAATCAGAGAATAATAGCCTGCGTTTTCCGGTATCTGATCCGCTCCAAGATAGATTTTCTGGTCCTCCATGCCACAGTTTTCAACCATGAATACTTCACTGTTTTTCTTCATCAGCAGGTCTTTTACCTGATCCATTTTCTTTCCAGCTTTCATCAGCACCTTTGTTCCGGGAAGCTTTAGTGCCTCTTCAATCTGATAGGATGCCGGAATTACATGGAGTTCTTTGGATTTCTCTACAAGGCCCATAGAAAGCGTTGCCGCGACAGCGCAAAACGAGGGAATTCCGCTTGTAATCTCCGCATGATAGCCATCGGCCAAAACTCGTTTATGTACATAGAGATAGGTCGAGTAAATGGTCGGATCTCCCAGAGTTAAGAACACTACATTTTTTCCGCTTTCAAGCACGTCTTCCACAAGTTTTGCCGCCCGGTCATGGTTCTCTTTCAAAATGACCGGATTCTTTGTCATTGGCATGGGAAGTGCAAGCAGCGTTTTCTTCTCCAGTTCCGGTACTGCCTGAACTGTAATTTGATATGCCACACTGTCCCTGGGGCTTTCTCCCGGAACAGCAATGATTTCATTTTCGAGGATCAGACGAACTGCTTTTAACGTGAGCAGCTCCGGATCTCCCGGTCCGATCCCGATTCCAAATAATCTACCAGACATATGATTCCTCCACATCGCTCTTTCTTTTAGCTGTTATGTTCTTCTTTTATTTTTTCCAGCATGGATGCTGCTCCCTCTGTCATGCCAAGCAACCCTGCATTGCTTGAAAATATCACTGCCTCTGTCGGAATTTTTCCTTCAATGTGATGATTCATATAATACGAGATTTTATCTGTCACCTTGCGCATGACTGTCTCCAGACGGCCCTCCTCATGCAGTATCTGAATTGCCTCCTCCGTCGTTCCAGTCTCCAACAGACGATGAATCAGCGGTAAAGGAGCCCCTGCTCGGACCGCAGCCGCTGCAAGAAGTTCCACACGACAGTCCGCCTCATGAGAATGCGTATTCATGATACCCCCGGAAACCTTGACAAACTTACCGATATGCGCTACAAACAGCAGCCCTTCGAATTCGAGTTCCGCTGCAAATTCCAGTGTCTTTCCGACATAATTGCTGCATTTGATGGATTGATCCGCATGGATCCAGGGGTATGCTTTTAAAAAATCCTGACCATAATTTCCGGGAGTTGCCAGAAGAATTCTGGCTCCCTGCGCTTTTCGCATCTCCATCTCCACACGTATCGTGGAAATCAGTGCTTCCTCGCTCATCGGAACAACAATTCCGCTGGTTCCCAATATTGAGATGCCTCCTTCAATACCGAGCCTGGGATTAAAAGTGTGTTTTGCAAGTTCCTGTCCCTGCGGCACGGAAATGATCACTTTCAATCCCCCTGGCTCATCCAGCAATCTCCGAATTTCCTCAATATTTTCGATGATCATTTTCCTCGGAACACGATTGATCGCTGCTTCTCCCACAGGCTGATCCAGCCCCGGATTGGTCACTCTGCCGACACCTGTTCCTCCATCAACAAGAATGGCATTTCCCGGAATCCGCTCCACGGATGCAAAGATCAGTGCCTGATCCGTCACATCCGGATCATCTCCTGCATCCTTTCTGATGGCACAGGATACTCGATCCGAATCCTTTTTCGTTTCAAGAATCTCCAGATTCAGAAGGATTCCTTTGGGAGTGCGGATTTGTATTTCGTGAATCTCTTTTCCGGACAGAAGCATAAATGCCGCCGCACGCGCAGCACCTGCTGCACAGGAACCTGTCGTGTATCCGCAGCGAAGTTTCCGATTGCCTTTCATTACATAGCAATCTTCCAGCCCCATCTTCCCCATGATTATCTCCTCACCATTTTCAGATAATCCTCTAGGCAGGTCAGAGTATCAGTAAGGATTTGATCCGTATGTGCATCAGATAAAAAGATCGCTTCAAACTGGGAAGAAGCCAGATGATATCCGTGTTCAAGCATCCATGCAAAGTATTTTGCAAATGCCGCTGTATCCGATTTCTTTGCCTGCGCATAATTCCGTACCGGCCCTTCCTGGAAGAAAACACAGCCAAGCGAATCAAGATAATTTACTGTGCAGGGAACTTCATACTGTTCAAAAATTTTTTTCATCCCTCCAAAGAGTTTCTCACCTTTTTCTGCTAATCCGGTGTAGATTTCGGGATGGTCTTTTAAAATAGTAAGCTGTGTAATACCGGCAGCCATCGCAACCGGATTGCCGCTTAAGGTTCCTGCCTGATATACCGGACCTACCGGGGAGACCATTTCCATTACTTCTTTTCTTCCTCCATATGCGCCTACCGGCATACCGCCTCCGATAATTTTTCCATATGTGGTCAGATCAGGGCACACCTGAAACTTACCGGCCGCTCCGGTAAAACCACCCAACCGAAAACCAGTAATTACTTCATCAAAGATCAACAGTGCACCATGACGATCACAGAGTGCACGAAGTCCGGAAAGGAATCCATCCTCCGGAAGAACAACACCCATATTGGCCGCCAGAGGCTCCACAACAATGGCAGCTACCTGCTCCGGATTGGCATCCAATAGCTGTTCGACACTGGAAAGATCATTGTAAATTGCTGTCAGTGTATCCATCGTACATCCCGCTGGTACACCGGCGCTGTCTGGAATACCCGCTGTCATAACTCCGGATCCCGCCTTGACCAGCATACAGTCAGAATGCCCGTGGTAACATCCTTCAAATTTGATAATTTTACTTCTTCCGGTAAAACCTCTCGCAGCGCGCACTGCACTCATCACTGCTTCCGTACCGGAATTTACCATGCGGATCATCTCAATCGACGGAACGGATTCACAGATCAGTTTTGCCATTTCCACTTCAATCTTTGTATCGGCACCAAAACTAAGTCCATTTGCACAGGCACGTACGACTGCTTCCTGTACCTCAGGATGATTATGCCCAAGAATCATAGGCCCCCAGGACCCGATATAATCTATATACTGGTTTCCGTCTTCATCGAAAACGTAAGGACCTGCTGCTTCGTGAATGAATCGCGGTGTCATTCCCACTGCTTTATAAGCACGGACAGGCGAATTCACACCACCCGGTATATATTCAACGGCCTCCTGAAACAATTCTTCCGATTTCTTTGCTTTCATTTTGCATTACTCCTTTTCCTGCTGTTCCGTTTTTATCTGCACTGCAAGATCCGCCAGACTCTCCAGTGTAGCTTCCCTGGCGATATAGATCTTCATGCCGTATTCCGATGCTGCCTCTGCGGTCTTATGACCGATACATGCCGCTTTCAAATGTGACAGATCTGTCGTTCCAACTGCTTGTACAAAGCCACGAACCGTTGATGCGCTGGTAAATACAACAAGGTCAATTTCCTCTTCCCTGCAGAGTTTTTGTTCGATTCCGATTCCGGATGTTTCGTATGAGGTCTCGTAGATCGGCACATCATCGATTACGATCCCCGGGACTTTTGCGAGTTCCTCCAGAATTTCTGTTCCGCCCATTGACGCTCTCGGAAGAAGAATGCGGTCACCTTCTTTCATTTTCCACGCTAACGCTCTTCCAAGACTTTCACCGTCATATGTTTTCGGAACCAGATCCGGCAGAATTCCTCTGTTTTGCAGTTCCTTTTTCGTCCCTTCTCCAATCGCTGCGATCAGACAGCCCGACAGACTTCTCAAATCTTTCTTTTCCTGAAGAAGTGCATCAAAGAATACCCGGACTCCATAGGGACTGGTAAATGCAATCCACTGATATCTGCAAATCTCTTTGATTGCTTCCTGTAAAGTGCAATTATCCGAAATCGGCTCTGTCACAATCGCTGGCAATTCCAGTACCTCCGCACCCATCCTACGTAAAAGATCTGACATTTTCCCGGAACGCTCCGCCGGACGTGTCACTACAATCTTGTATCCGGAAAGCGGCAGTTTCTCATACCATGCAAACTGGTCCGCAAGTGCACACACTTTCCCGACAACGATGATGGCAGGCGTCACTACTCCTATTTTCCTCACTTCTTCGGAAAGTGTTCCAATTTCCGCTACAATTCTCTTCTGTCTGGCAGTGGTACCTTTCTGTAATACTGCAGCCGGCATATGCGGATCCATTCCCGCGTCAAGAAGACCTTTCATGATGCCGTCCAGTGCAGTAATGCCCATCAGAAAAACGAGCGTTCCCTTTGTACGCACAAGCGCATCAAATGCAATCTGCAGCGGCTCCCCGTTTTTCTGATGGCCGGTAATAATATGTACCGACGAACAATAATCTCTGTGGGTTACCGGAATTCCATTATAAGCGGGTACTGCAATCGGAGAGGTTACTCCAGGTATCACTTCGTATGGAACACCGTTTTCTGAGAGAAGCTCCAGTTCTTCACCGCCTCTTCCAAACAAGAAAGGATCCCCACCTTTTAGCCTTACAACCCGAAGCCCTTTTTTCGCTTCACCAAGGAGGCAAAGGTTAATCTCTTCCTGCGGCATCGTATGATGCCCTGCACGTTTTCCTACATCAATCATTCTGGCACTTTTGGGAATCATTGCGAGAATACTATCTCCCACCAGACGATCATAGACAACCACCTGTGCTTCTTCCAGAACCCGCTTTCCTTTGATCGTCAACAAACCTGCATCTCCGGGTCCTGCTCCCACAAGGTATACTTTTCCCATTTTTGCTGCCTGTGTTTCTTCGCTCTTCTCTGTCCCTACTTCTGATGGACTTTCTGTTTTCGAAAGAAAACGAAGCGCAAGCTTCTTTCCAAGCTGTTCCGCATCCTGGATATTTCCCTCTATTTCATCAATCCGAATCCCTTCTTCATCATCCAGATAGAAAAGTCCCCGGAGTTTCAGAATATTGCCATCAATTTTGGCATGAGCCGCTACCGGTGAAGAACATCCTCCGTTTAACGTCCGAACAAAAGCACGTTCAGCAAGAGCCGCAGATCTGCTCATCTGGCAGTCAAATTCCTGTAGATATGAATAATCTCTTCCCTTTTTTCCCTGAACTGCAAGAATTCCCTGTCCTGCTGCGGGAATTACTTCCTCCGTTGAAAAATAACGGCTGATTCTTTTTTCATACCCCATTCTTTTCATTCCTGCCGCAGCCAATATCAATGCTCCGTACTGTCCTTCATCTAACTTTTTTAGACGTGTGACCAGATTTCCGCGGACACTCTCAAAACGGGCATTTGGATAAAGTTTCTGCAGCTGCAGAATTCTCCGAAGGCTTGATGTTCCGATGGGTTTAGCAAAATCGATGGTATCCTGTCCTTTCGGAAGCACTAAAACATCTCTCTCATCCTCGCGTTTGGAATATGCTACCAGAGGCAGCTCTTCCGGAACTTCCATCGGGATATCCTTCAAACTATGTACAGACAAATCTGTTTTGTCCTCCAGCAATGCCCGGTCAAGCTCTTTCACAAACAAGCCTTTTCCACCAACATTTTCCAAAGGGCGATCAAGGATTTTGTCTCCTGTTGTTTTCATCGTTACGAGAGATACTTCTGCATCCGGTACATGACTCATCAGGTATTCCTGTACCATCTCAGACTGGATCACTGCCAGCCTGCTCTCACGGCTTCCAATCCGTATTTTCATACTTTAGCCTCACTCCTTTGCTTCCTTCTTCTTGTCATACAGCTGTTCCAGGCTGGATACGCATTCCAGAAAATGATCCCGTTCCATGGAATCTTTCATATAAAACATCATCTTGTTCACAACTTTTCCCGCAGCTGTATCGATCTGACGTTTCAGAGTCTCCTGTTCTCCTTCCGATAATGGGAGTTTTCGAAGTATTCTGTGGATTCGAAGATTCAGATCCTCCACCGCGTCAGACTCGATTTCCTTCATACGAGGAACCAGATCCAACGCATTATACCATCGATAAAACTCCTCCATCTCTTCCGACAGAATCTGTTCTGCTTTTCTTAATGCGCTTTCATTTCCTTCCGCTCCATTCAGCCTAAAATCATCAATATCATATAAGGTAATCAACTCCAGTTCTCCGATGGATGGCTCAATATCACGCGGAACAGCCAAATCTATCAAATACATTGGGTGAGAAATCTCAAGGTTATCCAGCAATTCCTGTCGGATTGTACAATTTGGACTCGAAGTAGCACTGACTACAATATCACACTGCGGAAACAATTCCATCCGTTCTCCATAATGAATTCTTTTACATCCAGGCGGAATCGCAACTACCCCGCTTCGATACTGACGAACCGTCACAGTGACATCCGCACCTGCCCTTTTCAGTGTGATAGCAGCAAGTTTTCCCATTTCACCATTTCCGATTACCATACAGGTTTTCCCGTGCAGATCAACTCCATCATCTGCAAGCATGGCAATCGCACGATCCATAGCAGTTGCATTTGCATGCGTAAATGTCACCTCTGTCTTAACTCGTTTTGCTGCTGTCACTGCGCCGCGAAAAAGCACCTCAAGTACATTGTCCGTACAATAATTCTCTCTGGAAAGAGAAAGTGCATCTTTTACCTGAGAGATAATCTGATCCTCCGCCAATATCATCGATTTCAGTCCACAGGTGAGATGAAAAAGATGCTCTACCGCCTCATGCTCCTCTCTTATAATAAAACAGTCTCTGTATTGCGCCGGATCCAGATTCTTTTGCGCGCAAAGCAGTGCGAGTAGATCCTCCCGCCACTCCTGATCCGTACTCACCCACAATTCCATACGGTTACAGGTAGACAAAAGAACACATCCCCTGATTCCTTCCAGGTTTTTGAATTGTCTCTCAGCCTCCGCAGCAGCTTTTTGCGTAAATGAAAATCTGGCACGCAGATCCACATCCGCAAGACTGTGATCTATTCCAATCATCCGGATACTCATCTTAACTATGCTCCTTTTTCCATATTCCAACCTATCATACCACAGAATGTCAGAATTCTGAACAGTTTTTCATAAAAATATTTGAGCTGATTTACAGTTATTAAATCTTCCGGACTTTTTAATTACATGCATGTCAATTCATAAATAAGATGCCACACTCTGCATACAAGAGTGTGGCATCCCACGTAAAACTTTTCATTCATTCAGTTGTTCCCAGATCCCGTTTTCTTCAAATCTGGCTGCCGCTTTTTTTGCTCCTTCTACAATTTCTCTTTCGTATCCCATGACAGAAAGCAGTGCGATTGCATTTCTTCCCACTGCTCTGCCTTCTTTCAAAAGATAGTCGAACTCCACATCCTGATCCGTTACCTTTTCTTCAAAATGGTAATTTGTGTACAGTTCTTCCAGAATATAGGTCAGCTCAATATCATGCGTGGCCGCGAAACAGAGTACCTGTGGTTTGCGAAGGCTGAAAAGTACCTGTGAGGATGCAGCGATTCGTTCTACGGTATTGGTACCGCGGAAGACTTCATCGATTACACAAAGCAGCGGTTCTTTTTTCCTGCTTTGATCAAGGATTCTTTTCACTGATCGTATTTCCACAATGTAGTAACTTTCTCCATTTTCAATATCATCGCGAAGAGCCATAGATGTCATTACCCTGCACATCACGCTTTGGTAAGAATGGGACAGACTGGTATCAATGGATTGCGCAAGAATCGCGTTTAATGCCACACTCTTCAAAAAGGTCGATTTTCCAGAAGCATTGGAACCGGTAATCAGGATTCCTCTTTTCGCACAGATACTGTTCGCTACAGGTTCCATAAGCAGCGGATGATACAGATCCTCCAGATCCATCACAAATTCTTCTATTCTGCCATTTGAAACATATTCCGGTATGCAATAAAAAGGAAGAGATTTTCGATACGAGGCAACGGATATGGCAAAATCAAGCACTCCGATATCGCTGATCATCTGCGTTAAAGTATTGCTGTTCTGCTTCAGATCCCGGATCACAGAATAAAAGGAAATAAAATCGAAAAGGAAAAATGTATTAAAGTAAGAAGAAAGCATACTGGCAAGATCCCCATCCATTCCTCTTGTATGAATCAAAGTAATGCATTTTTTCCTGATTCCGCGCATTTTTCTACTTTCTACTTGAAGACGCAAAAGATAATCAGATAGTTCCGGTATTTCCATTTTTCCAAGTTTCCCGGCTGTCCGCAAAATCCTCAGAACACACATAAGACTCTTCAAACAGGCATCAATCCTGCCGGATTCCCTGCTGTGCACAATCACATTGATCGTCAGAAAGCTTATAAACACCATCATTCCAATAGCAGGCCAGACAAAAAGAAATGCAATTCCAACAAGCGCGGATGCAGACAGAAAAAAGTATTTCTTTCTGCTTCTTTTCGGAACATTTCGAATCGCATCGATATAATCAGAGATCGAATAGCCATAAATTCTTCCAATCCCATCCAGTGCTTCCTGTACCAAAACACGTTCTTTTTCATGACAGTCAAAATAGGAGATCAGGCGTTCTCGTTCGTTTAATACGGTTTCGTCAAGCTCTGGCATTCGGAGAGCACAATAGAGGTATTCATCTCCACACGCTGACATACTGTGGTTTATTTTTTGATAAACCAGATCCATATTCAAATCATTCCATGTAATGTCATCTATACTCAGGCTTTCCCCATATTTTCGTCTCGCATAATCCGCCATACAGGCAAGCTCTTCTGCCTGATACTCCCTGTGGGGTATCGTACCCCACAGGTCAACGATTCGTTTGCGACGACGCTTCTTTTGACTGTGGTTTTCTCTTATCATCAGAACCATAGCTGCTGCGATCAGAACCGCAACTGGCAGTATTTCCTGATATCCTGTATCCATATTCTGTACTCCTTTTGGATCTTTCCTGCTGTATTATTTCTCGCAGGGAGTCGATGGATGTATTATAGCACACATGGTATCTTAACTGCTACCTGAATTATCCGAAACAGGGATTTCATTAATCACAATATCATTGTGAGAATAATCGTCATACCGATACCTGTGGTTTTCAAACAGAACTCTGGTCCCTTTCGCGTTTATGCTTAAATCCGCTGTGACAAGAAATATGTCTTCTGCATTTTTTCCATATTCCGGTACTTCCATGTTTTGTATGCTTACATTCTCCGTTCCTGTCACGCTGATGACACCGTATCGGTTAACATTCCATTCTGATATTTCATAAGAAGTTCCAAATGGAATTCCCTGGAGTGTTTTTTCCATTATCACGGAACCATCTTTTTCTGTATGGCTATTTACATATTGCGCGTCAAACAGAAAAACCATTTGATATTCATGATCATTCCCCCAGAGGTCCTTACCTTTAACCGTCAAAATAAATGTGGGATTGCCATGCGACCAGACAATTTCGTCTGTCATGATTTTCTTGGCCAGTGTAATCTCCGCCAAAGGAGGATCTTCCATGCAGATGCTCTGTAACTCACCCGTTTCCAGAACTTCGAATTTCATCGGTTCTGCTTTCATATAACCCTCCGGAGCACTGATCTCTTCCAGCAGATATCTTCCGGCAGCAATATGGTTGAAACGCAACGGTTCCTCATCGCTGATCCATTCGCAAATCAGATTGCCGTCCTCATCTGTCAGACGGAGCTGTGCGCCGGATAACAGCTTTTGAGAAACGCTGTTCTTTTTTGAGATTGCGAGCTTTATAAAATCATTTTCCACCTCAATGACTCCGTCTGTTGCTTCCGCACACACTCCATATTGATCAACAGTAAATTGTCTGACCGTTGTATCGGTCACATAACCGGATGGCGCCTGAATTTCCTTGTAGCAATAAGTTCCCGTTGCCAGGCCAGTGAGTACGGCTCTTCCATCGGATCCCGTAACAATACGAATCTGTTCTTCCGGATATTCCTGATTCCAGTACAAAAACACAGCACCGGAAAGACTCAGAGTTGCTTCTTCACCTTCTGCCTTTTTTCCTGTCTTATGGATGATAATCTGATTTTTCTGATCCTCAAAAGAAACCTCTTTTGTCACAAGCAGGGTATCTGCATCTTTCCACGAAAGTGTCACTTCTTTTCTCTCGTCATTCAAAAGATAACCGTTGGATGGCCGTATCTCCTGGACCATATACGTTCCATAATCCAGTTCCGATGAAACCGCCACACCATTTTGGGTGGTGATTGTGTCTGCAACATCACCTTTCTTATAGATTTGCTGTCCGTCCGGAGTGCTGATATCCTCGCCTGCAATTATCTGAAAGACAGTTCCTGAAAGAGGTTCCTTCGTATCTGCATCCGTCTTTTTTACCGTGATCTTGCCCTTTCCGCGCTGATTTGTTACCCGGAAAAGGATCGTTTCGGTTCCTGGCTCATCAACAACAAATTCCTGTGTCCAGTTTCCCACATACCCTGTCGGAACTTCCTCTTCGACTTTAAATTTTCCCTGATTCTGTTCTGTATATTCCAGATTATATCTGCAATATCTCCCAGTCTCTTCTTCCCAGTCCAGAAAACCAGCAAAATCCCAGGCAGAACCGTTCCACTCATAAAGCTCAAACTTAACATTTCGAAGGAGCAGACCGCTTTTGGCATCTGTCTTTTCGATGATCAGGTCTGCCTTTTTCGTAAACTGGCACATAATCTCAGAAGTATAACCAAACTCACAGGTCATCCACGCCAGGACGTCTCCGCCTTTTGTGTCATAAATTCCTTTCCATCTTTTCATCTCATTATCATTTTCCCAATTATTATAGTCGATCCGATGATAATAGATGCCTTCCGGGTTTTTATCGCCGTTGACAAATGTGAGGGTCTGGCTTTCTCCTTTGTATGTATAAGTAACCCAGCCATTGGGATTCTTCGGTGAAGTTTCGCTTCCGTCTGACCAGATAATTCCGGTTTTCTCCTCATATCCCATTCTTGCCATGGCAGCCTGATTGAAATAGATATTTTCAATCTGATCATGAACCTGAAATCCCTGATAAAAATCCAGATCCGAAAGCGTAAAATGGCCTTCCAACGATACGGGCTGCATACGATCATCAAAATAGGAAAAGCGTACGGTAACAGACAAAAGACCCTTGATATCAATAACCGGTTTATTGTCATCCACAGAGACAATCACACTGGTGTAAGAATCATCGGGAAGGTTCTGATGTTTCTCCCAGTCCAGAAGCGTAATCCGAAGATTGATCTGTTTTCCCTGATAAACCCCTACATTCGTATAGTCAACATACATCTTCCCTTTACGTTCATCAGCCGCAATAAAAGAACGGGTGTTACTCCACGCTGTGATATCCGCCTGCTTCCACCAGGTGGATATAATCTGCGCCTCCTGTTGTCCGTATACACAAAAATCATTATCCCAGTTCTCGGAAAAACATATTTCTGTCTGACTCGTAATAATCGGACTAAACTGGTAATACCCGTCGATCATATCTGTTTCCGAAACAAGAATCCCATTTGACATACTATCCAGAGAATCATAGTTTGCAGCTGCAACTACAGCCTGCGCGAAAAGCAGACGGATCAGGATAAGAATGATTGCCAGGGGAACTATTTTCCAAAGCCTTTTCAAAAAATCTGTCATCTTATTTCCTCCTCTTCCGGTTTCCCTTCTCACCCAGTACAGCGAAAAGGAAAACAGCACCAACTGCTGTGAGCAGCCACAGAACTACATTCTGTCCGTCTCCCGTCACAGGTCCAAAGACTTTCGATGGAAGTTCTTCAAATCTGGCAGAGAAAATCCATTTTTCATCCGTCTGGGCCATGGCATATTCATTTTTCATGTCCTCAGGTACCAAAAGAATAAATTTCATGCTCTTATCGCAACCGGGTTCAAAGACACCAAGGCTGATTTCCTGTTGTAATTCCGCTGATCTTAAGCTTCCCTGATATACCTGTTTTCCATCCAGTTCAATGATAAGCTGTATCTTCTGCGATAAATCTCCGGAATTTTCACCTGCTTTGGTCGAAAAAAAGAGTTCCGTCTCTGTTTTTGATGGATTCTGTATCCGAACGGTATCGCTGACCAGATCACCCGGCATCAACAGACCAAAATTTGCGAAAAAATCTTCCGGTAATGCCACCAGTTCCGAGGCATCTTCTTTCAGTTCCACATTCAGATTCTGATAGTTCCTGTTGATCGTCACCGATTCTCCCGATTTATGAATACAAACCTCCGGTTCATAGCTGCCCCACGGATCTGAGCTATCAAAATCCGGTGTGAAATTAGCAGACTGAATTGCCTCAGCCGTGATATTGAGTAAAAATCTTTTCTCAGCTTCTGTTTCCGTCCAGTCAGAAGGAATCTTTACCTCACGGAAAAGATCAATTGATTCTCCTTCTTCCAGCGGCTTCCTATAGTAATAATACTCTCCCTGTAAAATCCAGATTGCAGTATTGATATCACATTCCACTTCAGAATGGGAGGTTATTTCACTTTGGTCAAGCGCAACCTTCACTCGCACATAACACGGCATTGCAAGATTGGTGATCCTGGGTATTTTCGAAATCGTTTCTGACGGCAGCACAATTCTCTCCGATTCCCCATAGGTCGTACCAGCTCTTGTCAATTCTTCCAGAGAAATATTCACATCTCCAATTGACAGATGGTTCTGTACTTCCACGCTGGTATTCCGGTATGCAAAAACTGCAATTGTTCCACTAAAAAGTAGGAAAACAAGCAACATCAAACTTACGATTCCTTTATGTCTCATCAGGCATCACCTCACTTTTTTCTTTTCCCTCATAAAAATTCCAGGCTGCCTGATAATTTTCAAAAGGAATTCCCTCGTGTTCTGCCTGCACCGACTCTTCATAGCAGATCACTTTCCGCGTGTCCTGCGAGCTGTTTTTCATCCCTTCACCGTCATAATGAATACCGGAAAACAAAGGCGTTGTTGCTTCCCCGGACGACAGCGGAGTTAGATAATAGAAAAATCCATCCTGACCATCCACCCAGTGCTCCAGATCCACATCTGTGAGTGTAAATCCCTCTCCTGCGTCACTGCCCTCAAACACAACTGCCATTCGGACATAACAAATTACCCCGGTCTGGTTCCTTACAGAAGCAGATTTTAAGATATCAGATGGTTTTTCCGGATCCAACGGATCAGGAGTTGGAAATTCTTCTTCGATCTCTGTTGTAATGCAGCCCACAGTAAAACGGTTCTGCAGTTTCTCGGAATCCGTGAAAAAAGCACCTGTCATATTCACAGTGAACAAAGCTGACATGAGCATCAGTCCGGCTGCTGCAATCAAGGCTTTTCCTGCCTTTTTCAATCTCTGTACTCCTTTCAGTCAATTCCTGCAGTTACTGCTCCTTCTAATCCTTCGTTCTGCATGTAGTATTTTTCCCACGCTGAAATGGCCTGATCACGAACGCTTCCGGTTCCATCAGAAGTGTTCACTGTCTGAATTGCATAAGAACGTACCGGTATCTCCAACTGTACTTCATCCATCTGCCCTTCCACGATGTTCGCAAATCGTACACTGGTAAAGAGCGGTTTTGTGGATTCTCCCGGACTTAATATGGAATCATAATTATACACATAAACCATATAATCTCCTGTCTTTTTCTGATACATCAGATTCCAGCCATCCATCTGATCCTGGGCCGACAGCTGAACGCCCTCCAGAGAAAAAAGCTCCGTTTCTGCTGCAGCACCATTGTTCTCTCTTGTTCCATCCTCTGCAGCAGTCACAACATTTGCCATGGGAATTGAGACATCCATATAAACAAATGCGTCATTTTTCCCCACGTTAGTCAGCAGAGGGTTTTTGGGAATTTCCTGTCCGGGCACGATATCCGGTGTTTTTCCTTCTTCATCCGGTTGATAATCCGGTTCTGTCTCTTCTATATCCACTTTTCCAACCACAAATTTATTCTGCACTTCCTCGTGATCAGTAAGATAAGCAAGTGTTCCTCCTGAAATTCCGATGGCACATGCCGCCACGAGTGCTGCTGCTATCACCAGGTTCTCTTTTTTGCTATTCCAAAATTTTCTCATAGTTATGTTCTCCTTTTGTACTCTTTCACTGTTTTATTCTAAATGCCTGTTCGTTCTCCCGTAAACAGGGTCAAACAAATGATTCTTATGGGAAGCAAAAGAACACAAAAATAAGAGGATCTCTCTCATTCCTCCGTACCATCAGCATAAATATGACATTTCCACCAGTATGTCCTGCACGACATACTTTCAATCATCCTGGAAATCAGCCGGAGAATACCGGCTCATGGGAAATTACCCTTAGGGTAAAAATGATTCTGTAAAAAGTAATTAAAGCCTACCACAGGCAGGCTCTAATTTCAAGATCCATTTTATAAATTTTTTCTAAATTCAAAACCAGATGCTGCTGTTTCCCTGGAAAAAACCGGTTTTCAATAAACCGCTTTTTGTTCCTGCAGCGGATAATCCCTTTGAAACAGGTTTCTGATTCGCTCTTCCCCTGCTTTCAGCTGCTCATCCAGATCCGGGCATTCTCCAAGAATACGGTGAAACTGTGTATACTCATCCACAATTCCTTGCCCGTGCAGCACACGATACGCTCCCGCATCACTGCCAAGCGCCATCAAAACTCCTTTTTCATATCCGCAATGCAGGCTTTCCTCCTGGGTCTCCATGATTTTGTAAAGGACTTCATCCTCATACCGTTTGCTGCCAATCAGATTTGTTACCGTTACTACAGTGGGAACCCACACAGCTTTATGTTCAGCCATGCAGCTCAGACTCTCTTCGTTCTGATAATTGCCGTGTTCGATGGAATCCGCCCCTGCTTCCACAGCATCTATTACCGCCTGGGGTCCGTTAACATGAACCATCACATGGAATCCCTCTTCATGGGCAATCTTCACCATAGAAAAGACTTCTTTCCGTTCCAAAGCCTTACCTGTCACTGTTCCGTGATCATTGAAATCAAGAATTCCAGAGGTCATAATCTTAACAAAATCTCCCCTGTTCTGTCTTACCCCACGTACCAGATCTGCATACTCTTTGATCGTCTCAAATTCCTTCCCGACAATCTGTCCATAGTGTCCTTTTTTGTGTATTGCATAAACCGGTGTACGGTACGTGATTCCATATTCACCTGCAATACTTCTTGCCAGCACTCCTGCGCCATATCGGTCTCCGCCATCTCTTACAAAGGATACACCTTTTTCCTGATATTGCTTCAGATGCTGACGAATCAGCTTTTCATCCGGACAATCACAATGCGCCTGCGCTGCTTTTTTATAATCAACGCCATCCATAAAAATGTGTGCATGACATTCTCCAAACATCACAAACGCCTCATTTCCGATTCTACAACAGCTTCCCTGCGTCCCATCTTCCAGTTTTGTTCGGACAGACAGATATGATAACCGCGTCCGTTATCCACATGCCAGTCATAATATTCTCTCTTTGGCACTCCATAAGCTTCCATGATACTCATGATAGTTCCGCCGTGAACAATCAGTGCCACGTTTTTATAATGGCGGCGAATACAGGTATCCACCACTTTATCAAAACCTCGGATGCACCGATTTTTAAATTCCTGCAGGCTTTCTCCGCCCGGAAATGCAAGCGTGGCCATCGAGTCCACCCAATCCTGATACTTTTGGTTGTCCTGAAGTTCCTGATAATTTTTATTCTCAAATTCTCCGAAATTACATTCTGCAAGTTCCGGAATCTGTATTTTTTTCGCATAAGGATACAACAACTCCGCCGTCTCAATGCAGCGCAGCATCGGACTTACAAAAAGCAGTTCCACCGTATCCGTCTCCATCTCTTTTAATTCACTGATTCCTTCTTCGCAAAGCGGCTCATCCGTCACACCAATATAACGTCCCTGCAGATTGCCATGTGTTTTTCCATGACGAATCATTGCCATTCTGATCATTATTACTTTCCACCTTTCAGAACCATTCCAATACCGCATACCACACGGTGAACCTCATCCGCTTTAGTAGCCAGAAGAGTACAGGTACGTCCTGTTGTCTCTCTCCATCTTCTGTCAAACGCATCCACAGGCACGACACCATAGCCTTGTTCATTTGTCACAATACAGATCTCTGGATTTTTCAAAAGCAACTCCTCCGCCTTTTGGACCGGATTCTGTTCTTTCTTCATCCATCTGCGGATCACTTCCTGAAACTGAAAAACGCCTCTGCAGTTCTCCAGCTCCTTCTCAGTACAGACAGCACCGTCCACCCATCCATCCATAATCCGGAAAGTTTCTTTCGCATAGGCAACTTTTCCCTGGAAAGCTCCTCCGATGACTAAATTCATAACCAACACTCCATTCCCAGATGAGCCAATACCAGGACAATCAACTGCAGCAGCTCGCACAGAGACAGAAAGTATCCCGCCAGATCTCCGGTAATGCCTCCAAAATA
This sequence comes from Fusicatenibacter sp., assembly GCA_022766945.1. Taxonomy (GTDB): domain Bacteria; phylum Bacillota; class Clostridia; order Lachnospirales; family Lachnospiraceae; genus Fusicatenibacter. The sequence continues at coordinate 41,591 of JALEOU010000044.1, forward strand.
TTTTTTGCTTTTGTAATAATAAAATCCAAAGACCCCTAAGGAAGTCATAAGAGTAAGAATTCCATACCATCCGGAAAGAATTATCGCTGCTGAAGTTACAATAACAAGGGTAAGCACAAGCACTGCTGCTGTACGTTTTTTTTCAGCATTGTTTGAAAAAGCTGCCGCTGTCCCTTTTGGATTTGCATTCGGAAAGAAAAGCAAAGACAATCCGCTCAAAGCTCTTGAGACCGCAAAACCCATAGAATAGGCAGGAAATATTTCCGAACACAATTCCGATGCTGCTCCTGCATAAAGTAAAAAATAAGAACACCCCATAATCACAGCAAAAGCTCCTGCATGCGGGTCTTTCAGTATCTCGAGGCGACGTTCTTTCTCTCTCCAGGAGCTTAGGGCATCCATCGTATCCAGATAGCCATCCAGATGAATTCCACCCGTGATCAGCACAGGCAGAAATGTAAGAATCGCACAGAAAAAAACAGGCCCCGCGTTAAGAATGCCAAGTATCTTAAAAGCCGCTGCTTCAAGCACCCCAATGACCAGACCGATCCACGGAAAAAAGCATAACGCATATTTCATATTTTCTTTTGCCCAGTCTGCTTTCGGCATCGGTATTTTTGAATACATAGCAAAAGCCACTTTACAGTTATTCCACAATTTTTTCATTCGTTTTTATCTCCAGCGGGATACCATAAACGACTTCCGTCACACGGTCTGCCCATGAGGCAATTCTGACATTAATGCTCCCCAGAATCTCCTGGTATTCCCTTGTCTCCTTGTCATAAGTATATCCGTCCGAAAAAATTTCATTTGTCACAATCACCAGATTTTCCGAAAGGTCCATCAGTCTGGAAATCCCGCAAAGGATTGTTTCGGCCGCACGTTTTGGTCCCGCACCGGAAGGTTCAAAGATTTCATTTGCAGTCAGATTGGACATACACTCCAAAAGCACATTGGCTTTTGGAGGAATCTGTACCTTTTCCAGGTTTGTGTAACATTCCACGGTTTCAAAACTCTTTTTGCTCCGCATCGCCCGGTGCCGGTCAATCCTCGCAAAACTCTCCTGATCATAAGGATGCATCGTCGCAATATAAATTCTTCTCCCCTCACCAAACCGCAGAATCTGTTCTTCTGCAAAAGAAGACTTTCCGCTTCCGCTCCCTCCTGTCACAAGATGCATCATACAACAACACTCACCCCGGCTTTCTTAAGTCAGCGGCACATAGGCGTCCATGTTGTTTCCCTCAAAGGTTGTCATTCCTTCGTAAACAGCATTTGCCATATCCAGAATCGGAAACAGCATGACCGCACCTGTACCTTCACCAAGACACATGTCACAGTTCAGCGCAGGCTCTTTATGCAAAGCTTCCAGAAGCATGCGAACTGCGGGTTCCTTTGACACATGAGATGCTATGATATATCCTTCCGTCTCCGGCGCAATACGGACAGCCACAAGTGCTGCCACGCAGGAAATAAAACCATCCATCACTACGGGAACGTGGTGTGCTGCGCCTGCAAGAAAGGTTCCGGCCATACCCGCGATATCAAATCCGCCAACCTTAGAAAGGACATCAATCGCATCTGTAGAATCCGGCTGATTCACTTCAATCGCCTTTTCGATTGCTGCAATTTTCCTTATAAGGCCTTCACTGGAAAGTCCGGCTCCCCGTCCGGTTACCTCCGCAGCAGATTTTCCCAGAAGCACAGAGGCAATTGCACTGCTGGTAGTTGTATTGCCGATTCCCATCTCTCCGGTTGCAAGTATGGTGTATCCTTCTCGGATACGCTCCTCCGCCACAGCAATCCCGGTTTCCAGTGCCTGAATAGCTTCCTGCCTTGTCATCGCAGGTCCTTTTGTCATATTTTTTGTTCCGTAGGCAATCTTATAATTGGGCAGTATGGTCTCATCAGCAATGCCAATATCGATTGGAAAAATATCCGCTTTCGCTTCTTTGCACAGAATACTGGCAGTCGCTCTTGTCTGCAGAAAATTTTCCGACACTATCTTTGTAACATCCTTGCCGCTCTGTGTGACACCCTCTTCCACTACACCGTTATCTGCGCAGAAGACGAGGAGTGCCTTTTTCTCAAGATTAATCTTTTCTTTCCCGGTAATTCCTGCAATCTGAACCAGCACATCCTCCAGCTTTCCAAGACTGTGCAGTGGTTTTGCAATATTATCCCAATGCCTTTTTGCCAGAGCGATCGCATTCTCATCCGGCTGTACGATCGCCTCTTTTGTCTCTTCCAATGTCATTTGATTTTTCCGCCTTTCCCTGTTGACTTTAAGACTTTTTCACCCATTTCACAAAAAAAACATGAGAGCTTGACTTTTCCTCTCCGTTTACTGTCCAGCGATAGGTATAGGTGTATGTAATACATTTTTCAGGATCCAAATCCTGTTTTTCGAACGCTTCCGGAGTCATAAAATAAAGGTAATCAAAGTCTTCCCTTTCATCTCCGAAATTATCAATGACGCGATTCGTTCCTTCTGTCAGATACTGCGTCATAATTTGATCAGACTCCTCAACGGCATCGTATGCTCCGCATTTGGAAAACTTTGTGGTCTCTCCCTCATTGATCTCCTCCAGAAGTTTCGTCAGAACACCGCTTCTTGCCGGTTCAAACTGCTGCTTTTTATAGATTACAGTGCGAAGGGAGCATTGGTCCGCATCCATTCGATTACGGATTACCATTGCTACCGCCGTCATACCCGTTTTTTTCTGATCATTTGCCTCCGCATAACAGATTGCTGTCATTAAGTCTCTGTCATCCACCCTGGGATCTGTATAATACTGATGTTCCAGAATATAATAGGTGCCGTTTACAGGATCTTTCGCTTTCACATAAGTATCTGAACTGTAGATACATTCTCCGTTACTGTCAAAGCTGTAGTATATCTCCGTTCCGTTTTCATCCGGCTGCTTCACATAACTGTCTTTTCGCAGCACCCCGTCACCGTCCGTGTAATAAAACCCTTCTGTTGGTTTTTCATCCGTTGGTTTTCGTTCCGTATCAAACCACTGTTCTTTTACCAGTATTCCTGTTTCACCAAAGTAATACTCTTCTCCCTGAATATCATTCCATCCGATTGCAATGCATCCGTCACGGTCAGCATAATAGTTCTCCCCATCACAGGTAAAAAACTGATCCCGGTACATTCCGCCCCAGCTGCGGAAATAGTACTTTTTTCCGTCCAGTTCCAGCCAGCCTGTCTGCATCACTCCCTGATCATCTGCATAATAGGTGCAGCCATCATATTCAAAAAAAGTACTCTGATACATTCCGCCCCAGCTGCGGAAATAATACCAATTTCCATCCAGTTCCAGCCAGTCTGTCTGCATCACTCCCTGACCATCTGCATAATAGGTACAGTTATCATATTCAAAAAATGTGCTTCGATAAGCACCACCCCAGTTCTGAAAATAATACCAGTTGCCATCCCGTTTCACCCATCCGGTCTGCATCACTCCATCACTGTTCACATAGTACAGCTCATGATCGTACTCAAAAAGAGTGTCCCGGTACATTCCGCCCCAGCTGCGAAAATAATACCAGTTTCCATCGATTCTCTTCCATCCGACAGCCATAACACACTGATCATCCGCGTAATAGGTACTGCCGTCATATTCAAAAAATGTATTCTGATAGGCGCCGCCCCAACTTCGGAAATAATACCAGTTTCCATCAATCTTTTTCCATCCGGTGCACATGACGCCATCACTGTCCAGGTAATACCAGCACCCATCATATTGAAGCCAGCCAGTCACACGTTTTCCGTTTTTATAATAATACCAATTGCCGTTTTCCTTTTTCCAGCCATTTGTCGTTGTCAAAAGCGTCTCGGCCTTATCCCCGGTCTCCACTATACCTGCGTCACTGCTGATTCCGTTCTGATCTGTCATTCCCGAAGCGACCAAAGTTTCCGGCGTCTGAAAAAACATTGCTGCTGCAAGTGTCATGACCAACACAGCTTCTACTCGTTTTCTGCTCATCCCAGATCTCCTTATGTAATCATCTTGCTAGAAGTAAGAATACCATACTCCCCTGGTAAAAGTCAAACAGGCAAAGCACTTTCCGTGCCTTGCCTGCCTAGATTTGCTGCTGTTCAGACAGAAACGAACGCTTTGCAGAAAATAGGTCTTGATGCAGACGCGCTCTCGCTGCGTTTTTCAATAGTCTGCTTACGAGATGCTATAGATGCTATTTTTGCCCTGCTGTTTCGTCTGAACTCAGAACAGTAATCTGGATTTTATTCTTTTCCTGATTCCGTATCAGATACCCAGAAATCTCTTCACAATGCCATCCATCTCATCGACATCGCACTCTGTCGTATGCAGTACCGGCGCTGTACGAATCTCTTCAATTGCTCTGGGAATCGCTGTATTTGAGATGCGCGACAGCTCATCAATCTGATCGAAATCAGAAAGCTTATCATAGGATGAATCGATCGCTGCAAGAACACTGCGTGTGAATTTATAAGGACTTGCAGTGGATGCAATCACTGTTTTCGTTTCCAGATCTTTTGTTTCCTCTTTATATTTCTCGTACACCGCAGATGCCACTGCTGTATGTGTGTCAATCACATATCCCGTGTCACCATACATTTTTGATATTGCTGCAGCTGTCTCTTTCTCAGACGCATAATTTCCATAGAAATCTTCCAGGGAAAAACGCATCTCTTCCGTGATCTCATACTTTCCACCGGCAGAAAGAGAAGCCATTAATTCACGGTTCTTTTCCGGATTTTCTCCTGCAATACGATAAATCAGCCGTTCCAGATTGCTGGAAATCAAAATATCCATCGACGGAGAAGTAGTCAGAATAAATTCCCGATTTCTGTCATAAACACCGGTCCGGAAGAAATCATAGAGAACTTTATTCTCTTTGGACGCACAAATCAGTTTTGCAATGGGAAGACCCATCTGTTTCGCGTAAAAAGCAGCAAGAATATTTCCAAAATTGCCTGTGGGAACAGTCACATTGATTTTCTCCCCATCTGTGATCTCCCCATTTTTCACGAGATTTGCATATGCGTATACATAATAAACGACCTGAGGAACAAGACGGCCAATATTGATCGAATTTGCGGAACTGAACTGGAATCCTTCCTCCTCGAGTTCTTTTGCAAGCTCTGTATCATTAAAGATCTTCTTTACGCCGGTCTGTGCATCGTCAAAATTACCATGAATTGCCACTACATGTGTATTCTTCCCCTTTTGTGTGACCATCTGTTTCTCCTGAATCGGGCTGACACCATGCTGTGGATAAAATACAATGATACGTGTACCAGGTACATCGGCAAAACCTGACAAAGCTGCCTTTCCGGTATCCCCGGAAGTTGCCGTCAGGATAACAATCTCATTCTTTACTCCATTCTTTCTGGCAGAGACAGTCATCAGATGAGGAAGAATTGATAATGCCATATCCTTAAATGCGATGGTAGCACCATGAAACAGTTCCAGATAATAAGCTCCGCCCGCTTTCGTCAACGGAGCAATTTCCTCTGTATCAAATTTATTATCATATGCTTTCGCAATGCAGTTCTTTAATTCTTCTTCCGTAAAATCTGTGAAGAAACGGCTCATCACCTCATATGCCATTTCCTGATAGCTCATGGCTGACAGCTTTTCCATCGGTACATCCAGTTCCGGAATACGGTTTGGTACAAATAACCCTCCGTCTTTTGCCAGACCCTGCAAAATTGCCTGGGAAGCTGTCACTGTCTCGCCCTTGCCTCTTGTACTTCTGTATAATACTTCCATGATCACTCTCTCCTTATATACTCATTCGGATGGATTCATCACCAGCACCTTATGTAACTGTCACATCCACAGAGTTTTTCTATTTTCTGACAAGCAGTCTTATTATACTGGATAACATAGGAAAAAACAACCCGTAAAAAGGCACAGAAACTCATAAACTTTATCACGGCAGTGTATAAAATTTCACGGATTTTACATGTCAGAATCCGGATCGGAATTTTCTTTCATTTCCTCCTGCGCTTCTTCTATTTCATCGCTTTCATCTTCCGGCTGTTCTTCGAGTGCCGGAACTTCTTCTCCCTCCAGATACGTTCCATCTTCGTCTTCCTCTTCTGCCTCTTCCATCGCCTTCAGATTCTCTTCGATTTTTTCTTTGGCCCAGGCCAAAAAAGATGCCGCATCACCGAGCTCAAATCCATTTTTTGCAAGAAATGTACTTTTTCCACCGATCTTTAATCGAAAATAATTTTCAAACTCGTTAATTCCAACCAAGGAATCCAGGGGGATATCAACGCTTCTGCCCTCTTTTTCATATGTCATGGTCAGAACGCGGTCTGTAAAACGGAGAACTCTTTCTCCCAGAAGGCCGCCCTTTTTGCATTTTTTCATCTGAGAACGTGCCATGAAATTGGGAAGTCCCAGGCTCATCAGAAGAAGTGCCGCAGACAAAAACAGATTGAGACAGTCACCCGGGCGGACAAATCCCGACACTACATTACGGATTAGCAACACCAGTGCAGCTGTGGTACCAAGCCCTGTCAAAATGCGAAGAACCAAAAGAATCTTTTTCAGTTCAAAACGATAGATTTCAATAAACATCCTTTTCGTATACTCAACTCGATTACGAAACAGCATCTTTCTTTTCCTCCCGGCTTACTTACTAAATATATCATCTCTGCCGCAGACAGCTCGGCGGATAAACCGTTTTGTTTGTCGCAGATATGCATTATAATAACCCTTTCCGGAAATATTTGCAATAAAAAGTTGCCATCTGTCAGCAAAACACCCACGTTTTATAAACAGCCACTCAGCCTGTGGCAGAGTGGTTTTATTTTCTGCAATATAATTCTTCTCAGTTGTCGCTCCTTACGCACTCTTTATTCTTTTTATCCATTTTCCTCTTTTCAGTCGGAACAGGCACTAGATTGCCTTGATAAACTGATCGATTCTTAACATAATATTTATCTGCCGTATTCACACCAACGGTAATCAACTGCTGTGTAGCAATTGGCAGTGCAAATGCGGCCAGGGTCTGATAGAACTTCTTATCTCTTACAGATAACTGCATATCCAGTCCCCTTTATCATACAGACGAAAGACCATTCTCCTTCCTTTTGCACATAATAAAATGCTCAGTCAGACAGACCCGGGCATATTTCAAAAAAATATTAGCATAACGAATGTCATAAACTGACTTGTTCTGTATTTTGGAAAGTAAATTTTTATTGCAGCAAAGATATCTATTGCCGGATATCTTTGCTGCGTTAAGACACTCTTTGTTTGATTTTTTTCCACTGCGCAATTTATCGGTTATTGATAGCAGTGACTAAAGCATCGATGGATGCCCTGATGATATCTGGATCAACACCGGCTCCCCATGCAAGCTTGCCGTCCGGTTTACGGATTCCTACATAAGCGATCGCTCTCGAACTGGAACTCTGCTCCAGTGCATGCTCTGTATAGCTGACCAGATCATACTGAAGGCTGTATGCTTTCTTTAATGCATTGCTCACCGCATTTAGACGTCCGTTTCCTTCTGCAGTAACCGTTGTATATTCTCCTCCTTCATAATTAGAAGTCACCTGCGTCTCAATTCGTCCCTCCGCAAGCTGTCTGAAATGAACTCCATTGATATTGTATGGCGTAGTCACATTCTCAAAAGTATCTTTAAACAGTTCGAAAATTTCCTCCGGACGCAGTTCTTTATGCAGATGATCGGAAACCGATTTTGCAGTATAACTCATTGCTTCTCTCATCTTTGCCGGCAGATTCAGACCATATTTTGTTTCCAGTATATAGCCTACACCGCCCTTTCCGGACTGGCTGTTGATACGGATGACATCCGCATCGTAATTTCTTCCGATATCGGTAGGATCGATCGGCAGATAAGGAACCGTCCATTTATCCGGGTTCTTCTCTTCGATCCAGTGCATACCTTTGGCAATTGCGTCCTGGTGGGAACCGGAAAAAGCAGCGAACACCAGAGCACCACAGTAAGGACATCTCTCATTAATCCTCATGCCGGTATAGGACTCATATGATTCGCACAGTCCCGGCATATCCGAAAAGTCAAGTTCCGGGTCCACGCCCTGCATATACATGTTCATACCGACCGTAATCACATCGACGTTTCCGGTACGCTCTCCATTTCCAAACAAGGTACCTTCAATTCGATCTGCACCGGCAAGAATACCCATCTCCGCATCTGATACGCCGCATCCACGGTCGTTGTGCGGATGAAGAGAGAGGACCACATTCTCACGGTATTTCAGATTCTTGCTTATGTATTCTACCTGGCTCGCATAAACATGCGGCATGGAAAGTTCCACTGTGCTCGGAAGATTGATAATCGCTTTTCGGTCTGCTGTTGGCTGCCATACATCAAGAACGGCATTGCAGACTTCCAATGCATATTCCGGTTCTGTACCGGTAAAACTTTCCGGACTGTACTCAAAACGGTAGGATTCTCCTGCTTCTTCGGTAAGCTCTTTCAGCAGCTTTGCACCTTCCACTGCAATCCTGAGAATGTCCTCTCTGGATTTTTTGAATACCTGCTGGCGCTGTGCATAGGAAGTAGAATTGTACACATGAACAATGGCGTTTTTACAGCCTTTCAATGCCTCAAATGTCTTTCGGATAATATGCTCTCTTGCCTGTGTCAGTACCTGAACCGTCACATCATCCGGAATCAAATTCTGATCAATCAGTGTACGAAGAAACTCATATTCTGTCTCGGAAGCAGCCGGAAATCCAACCTCAATCTCCTTGAAACCCACTTTCACAAGAAGCTTAAAAAACTCGATTTTCTGTTCCAGGCTCATTGGAATCACCAATGCCTGGTTTCCATCCCGAAGGTCAACACTGCACCATACAGGGGCCTTTTCGATGTGGTCCTTTTCTGCCCAATCCATGCACGGAACCGGCGGCATATAATACTGTCTCTGATACTTCTTTACATTCATCATCTGATTCATTCCTCCTGAACTCACTGTATTTATTCTATTCTAAGGTCAACGAGAAAATTAACGACTTCCAGCTTTTGTGGATCTCCAGAGTAAAAAAAAAATCTTCCATCTTCTGCATCCTGCCCGGACACAAGAGACGAAAGATACTCCTATCTTACGCGGTACCACTCTTGATTTGCGAATTGTTCACATGCTTCGCACACTCTGCAGATACGGATTCGGACCTGATCGATCAGCGGAATCTTCATATCCTTCCCCAGTAACGGTGGGACTCCGTCTGCGCCTACTCTCCTTCAAACAGATTTGGGGCAGCTGCTCTGAGGTCAGTTCCATTGGACCCATCTGCTGCTTCGCATCACCCAGCAGCTTTCTGAAACCGGCATCCCATGTAGTATTCCTCTTCTTCGCTTTTCTCCTGACTTGTGACTTATGTTACCATCTTTCCGTCTTTCTGTCAACTGTTTTTCCAGGAATTCCTTGTGTTTTCAGGTGTCGATTGCCATTATTTGTTTTAATCCTCAATTCTTAAATAACCATCGATTGGATTAAATGAAAACTTCTTGCAAGATAATGTGGTAGCACCAATGATTGCAGCAATTGGATATTCCATGTAAGGAAATTAGATTGAAGCGGCTGTGAAGTGGCTGTTCAGTATCAAATAGCAATCAACCATAATTTGACTCAACATAAAAAGAATTTCTGTCTTTCTCTCCATGCACGATTTTTATTACACCCATGAATGAACCCTCCGGATTTTAAAAGTATATCTATATATTTCTCGAGATGATTATGCAATCCTAATTAATATTTTTTAATAAAAAAAACACGATAGCTTATGCAAAACTATCGTGCTTATCTGATCGGGGCAACAGGATTTGAACCTGCGACCTCACGGCCCCCAGCCGTGCGCGCTACCAAGCTACGCCATACCCCGCAACTGCAAAATACATTATAACAGCAAAGAATGAGAAAATCAATAGCATAATTAAAATTTTCTCTAAAATCTGAAATCAGGGGTTACTGTTCAGAGGTCACATGAAACAGCTGTGCAAAAATAGGATCTCGTAAGCAGGCCCCTGAAAAACGCCGGCACTTAATGAGCAGGATTGTTTCTATCCTGCGAATTTAGTACCGCTGCGTTTTGAAGGAGCGGGAACTCGTCTGCGTCGCGATCTATTTTCTGCACAGTATTCATTCCAGTCTGAACAGTAACAACCAGAGATATTGATCCACGGCAGCGTTCCTTTACAGGCCAACTGCAGCAGTTAAAAAAAATGGAACAAAAATGAAATTTTTTTCTATAAAAAGTGTAATATTTCCTGTTTTCCTGCGTATAATATAGGGGTATTGCGCTTTTTTCCGAAAGTTCCTTTTTATTACCATGTAAAGTCTTTTTTTGTTGAAAAATGTCTAAATATGTCGTTTTTTCCAGAAAGGTTCTCTTTCGCGTTATAATAATATGCATTACCTAACAAAGGAGAAAAAGATTATGAACGAAATCCAGCGTCTTTTACATTCTTTAGGGATTGGGGCCAATTACCGTGGATACAAATATCTGGTATTGGCGATTTCTCTTTGTTTGGAAGACGAAGATCAGTTGCTTCGGATCAGTAAAACCTTGTATCCTAAAATTGCGCGTACCTATCATGTCAGCACCAGTTGTGTAGAAAGAAATATCCGCACGGCAATCAATGTTTGTTGGGAACATGGCAATCGGGAGCTTCTTCTTCATATATCAATGTATCCGCTGGAAATAAAACCAACCAATTCAGAGTTTCTGGATATTGTCACAAGTTACCTGAAATGCCGTTCGACCTTTTCCTGAGCTGCTTATTTGGGGAATACTTTATCATAAAAAGGTCCATCGGAACTTTTTCCTTTTCTTCCTGACAATGAGAAAACCCCCGGAACATCGATTTCTCGTTCCGAGGGTTCTTTTTTTGCCTGTTTTGCTTATTTCTGACTATTAATATAATTTACCAGCCCTTCAGCACTGATAATTTTCTGCATAAATTCCGGAAATGCCTGCCCTTTGTAACTTGTTCCTTTGGTTTTGTCATAGATCATACCGGAATCAAAGTCAACTTCCACATCATCTCCTGCTTCAATCGCTTTGGCTGCCTCCGGGCATTCGATGATCGGCAAACCGATATTGATTGCGTTTCGATAAAAGATTCTGGCGAACGTCTCTGCAATTACACAAGACACACCGGCTGCCTTAATTGCAATCGGTGCATGCTCTCTGGATGAGCCGCAGCCAAAATTCTTGTTTGCCACAATTAAATCACCTTTCTGCACTTTCTTAACAAATTCGCTGTCAATATCTTCCATACAGTGCGTTGCCAGCTCTGCAGGATCTGAGGAATTCAGGTACCGTGCCGGAATGATGACATCGGTATCTACATTGTCTCCGTATTTAAATACTGTTCCCTGTACTTTCATGTTATCTTCCTCCTTATAATCCCAGTTCTTCCGGTGCGGAGATTTTGCCGGTTACTGCACTGGCTGCTGCTACAGCAGGACTTGCCAGGTATACTTCAGACTCCACATGTCCCATACGTCCTACAAAGTTACGGTTTGTCGTGGAAATACAGCGCTCTTTCGCTGCAAGTATTCCCATATATCCGCCAAGGCAGGGGCCACAGGTCGGAGTTGATACGACAGCGCCCGCTTCGATAAAGATTTTCAAAAGACCTTCTTCCATTGCCTGAAGATAGATGGACTGGGTTGCAGGAATCACGATACATCGAACTCCTTTCTTCACCTTTCGTCCCTTCAGGATCTCTGCAGCCTGGCGCAGATCCTGAATTCGTCCATTTGTACAGGATCCAATCACAGCCTGATCTATGGTTACCTCTTCTGTAATCTCATCGATTGTCTTCGTGTTCTCCGGAAGATGAGGGAACGCAATCGTAGGTCTCAGCTGACTTAAGTCAATGGTATACTCTTCATCATACTCTGCATCCGGATCTGCCTCAAAGATCTGATAAGGACGTTTGGAATGTTTCTCCATGTAAGTAATCGCTTTTTCATCTACCGGGAAAATTCCGTTCTTTCCGCCGGCTTCGATCGCCATATTAGCAATTGTAAAACGATCATCCATCGAAAGGTTTGCAACTCCTTCACCGGTAAATTCCATAGATTTATAAAGTGCACCATCCACTCCGATCATACCGATAATGTGCAAAATCACATCTTTCCCACTCACCCATTTGGATGGTTTTCCAATCAGATTGAATTTTATCGCGGAGGGTACTTTAAACCATGCCTTACCGGTAGCCATACCGGCTGCCATATCCGTACTTCCAACCCCCGTAGAAAAAGCACCCAGAGCACCATAAGTACAGGTGTGTGAATCTGCTCCGATAATCACATCTCCTGCCACAGTCAGTCCTTTTTCCGGAAGGAGCGCATGTTCAATTCCCATCTCTCCTACATCAAAATAATTCGTGATTTCATGACGGCAGGCAAACTCACGAACGCATTTGCAATGTTCGGCCGACTTGATATCCTTGTTTGGGATAAAGTGATCCATTACCAGTGCAATCTTATCTTTGTCAAAAACTGTTTTCTTCGTAAATTTGTCCATCTCATGAATAGCTACCGGGGATGTAATATCATTGCCCAGTACCAGATCCAGATTTGCTTCTATCAGCTGTCCGGCTTCTACATGATCCAGTCCCGCTGCATGCGCGAGAATCTTCTGTGTCATTGTCATTCCCATGATATGTATTTCCTCCTGATCGATTTCTTTTACTGTTCAGGCAACGCACGGCGTCAGTTGCATTCTGAACAGTAACACTGATTTCTCTTTGACGGTGTGTCATAGAGTTTTGATGCTTTTATCTTAGCACATTTCATGATATAATACTAATACATAAAAAGAATATTTATTATAATCTCTCGTTATATTTTATTGCCGCCACTTAATATGTTGCGGACCATACTTTCAGGAAAGAGAGGATATCATGATCGATCATTTGTCTTTATATCACATTTTTTATATAACCGCTGAGTGCGGAAATATTTCACGTGCCTCAGAAAGACTATATATCAGCCAGCCTGCCGTAAGCAAATCACTTCAGAAACTGGAAGACAGTCTGAATACCATTCTGTTTCACCGTACTTCCCGGGGGGTCACACTTACAGAAGACGGTCTTTTGCTGTACCGCCATGTAAAGGACGCATTCTCTTCTCTGGAAACCGGTGAAGAATTATTGAACCGAAAGCATCGCCTAGGGATTACCAGAATGCGCATTGGTGTCAGCACAACCCTATGCAAATATATACTGCTCCCATATCTCAAAGAATACATTGCCGAACATCCTCATGTCAAAGTAACCATTAGCTGCCAGTCTACTTATAAAACCCTCGAACTTTTAAAGGAGCGCAAAATTGATGTCGGGCTCATCGGTGAGACCAGCCGGAAAGAATCTTTATACTTCTATCCAATCCGTTATATTCAGGATACTTTTGTCTCCACCAAAGCTTATCTGGAAAATCTGAAAATACGAAGCGAAGATGCAACCATTTTTTCCTCCGCTGCTTTTATGATGCTCGATGAAGAAAATATCACAAGACAATGGATCAGCCAGTCACTGCAGGAACACCATATCGAACTGCAAAATATCCTGGAAGTCTCGACCATGGATCTGCTTATTGAATTTGCAAAAATCGGTCTTGGAATCGCCTGTGTCATCCGGGAATTTGTGGAGAGAGAACTAAACGAGGGAACACTCATTGAAGTCAACATGGGACTGGAATTGGAAAGAAGGAGAATCGGACTCATCTGTAATGAGGAAGACAGGCAGGAAACGGCTGTTTCCGAATTTCTGGAAAAATTTCAAATCCATAATTAGCAAATCATTTTCAGCTTTATGATCCCGGAATAAAAAAGGGTTTTATCAGTCAATTCTGAGGCTGATAAAACCCTGAAACTTTTTAGTTATTGATCAGTTTGTCTTCGTTGCTCCAGCTATACAGCTTTCTAACTTCTTCGCCAACTTTCTCTGACGGATGCTCAGCAGCTTTTCTTCTCATAGCTCTGAAATGAGCCTGTCCGCCTGCCTGGGACATATCCAGAAGGAAATCTTTTGCGAATGTACCATCCTGAATATCGGAAAGGATCTTCTTCATGGTCTTCTTTGTCTCTTCTGTAATCAGTTTCGGTCCGGTAATATAGTCGCCGTACTCAGCAGTATTGGAAATCGAATATCTCATTCCAGCAAAACCGGACTGATAAATCAGATCAACGATCAGCTTCATCTCGTGGATACATTCAAAGTAAGCATTTCTCGGATCATAGCCAGCCTCGCAGAGCGTTTCGAAACCAGCCTGCATCAGAGCACATACACCACCGCAAAGAACAGCCTGCTCACCAAACAGGTCAGTCTCTGTCTCAGTTCTGAACGTGGTCTCAAGAACACCTGCTCTTGCTCCGCCGATACCCAGTGCATATGCCAGAGCCAGATCCTGCGCTTTTCCAGTATAATCCTGCTCAACTGCTACCAGACACGGAACACCTTTTCCAGCCTGATACTCACTTCTTACTGTGTGTCCTGGTCCCTTCGGTGCGATCATGGTAACATCCACATACTTCGGCGGTACAATCTGTCCAAAGTGGATAGAGAAACCATGAGCAAACATCAGCATATTGCCCTCTTCCAGGTTTGGCTCAATGTCTTTCTTATACATAGCTGCCTGTTTCTCATCATTGATCAGGATCATGATAATATCAGCCTGTTTTGCCGCCTCAGCTGCAGTGTATACCTTGAATCCCTGAGCCTCTGCTTTTGCCCAGGATTTGCTGCCCTCATAAAGTCCAATAATAACATTGCATCCGGAATCTCTCAGGTTCAGTGCATGTGCGTGACCCTGGCTACCGTAGCCGATAATTGCGATTGTCTTTCCCTCCAGTAAAGAAAGATTACAGTCTTCCTGGTAAAAAATTCTTGCTGCCATTTTTACTTTCCTCCAAATCTATTGTAATATCGCCGCGATAACTCCCGTCATCGGGCACCCGATTCCGTCCACCCTTGCAGCCAGCAGATACGTAATCAGGCCGGAACTGCTCTCTGCAATTACAAAGATCCGTTCCATATATTGTCAGGGAGATCTTTCTTAAAGAAAGTTCTCCGCCAGCAAACAATGTCGATACCGCGCCTATACTACGGCAGACCTGTCCGTTCTGCCCGGCGCGTCATTGCGCAGGTTAGGTCTCCTCCATTCTCAATCCAGATAACGCACGTCATGTGCTCCTCTTGAAAGTCCGGTAACACCCGTTCTTGCCAGCTCCAGGATTTCATAGCCCTGAACCAGATTCAAAAATCCCTCCAGCTTTGACTGACTTCCTGTCAGTTCCACGATCACGCTCTCCTGTCCCACATCGACAATTCTTCCGCGGAAAACATCCGCAATTGCGATGATATTACGGCGCTCTGCCTCGTTTACACGAATCTTAACAAGAATCAGTTCCCTATGTACACTGTCTTCTTTCTCGAGTACCTTTATGTCACGGACATCAACCAGCTTCTCCAGCTGTTTCGTGATCTGCTCCAGAATTAAATCATCTCCACTGCAGACAACCGTCATCCGGGTAAATCTCGGATCAGCGGTTACACCCGCTGTGATGCTGTCAATATTGAATGCACGACGGCTGAATAATCCAGCCACACGACTTAGCACACCTGCTGTATTGTCAACAAGCAAAGATAATGTTCTTTTCTGTTCCATGATAAAAACCCACTTTCTTCCCGATCTTGTCTCTTCCGAGCACCTTATCCAATATATTAGCAACTACCTTGCACTTTGTCAATGAAATTTCGCAAGGAAATTTCCCGTTTTGCAGAAAACTTTGCCCTAAATAGTGCTTCCGGGAAGATTATTTGAAGGTTTTTATGTTAATCAGTCCAGTTCAATTTCCAGATAATCCTCAGGAGGAAGTTTCTTTTCCGAAGCTGCCTGATATTTCTTCAGCTCTGACTGCGCCTTTTTCAGGGATACGTTGGTTCCGGCTCCTGCCATACATCCGCCAGGACATCCCATTCCTTCGATCAGACAGCCTTTCATTTTTCCTGCTTTTGCAAGTGTAAGTATTTTTTTACAATCCGCAAGTCCCTCCGCATGCTGAATATTTACCGGAACGTCCGGATAATACTCCTTAAGGCATCTGGTAATGGCATCAGCCACACCACCGGCAACCGCATATCCTCTTCCGGCAGCAGTCGCATTGTGTGATTGTGCCTCCTCCTCAACTTCCGCCGGCACAATTCCTTTCGCGTCAAACATGCCAAGCAATTCTTCAAAGGTAATGACAAAATCCACATCACTTCTCACATGACGTCTCGATGCCTCGAGTTTCTTTGCCGCACAGGGACCAATAAACACAACCGATGCTTCCGGATGTTCTTTCTTGATACTTCTCGCGGTTGCCACCATAGGTGTCAGTTCCTGCGAAACACTGTCAATCAGCGTTGGAAAATACTTTTTAGCAAGCATTGACCAGGAAGGGCAACAGGAAGTCAAAAGGAATGGCAGTTCTCCTGTGGCAACTTTATTTGCATAATGATGTGCCTCTGCTACAGCACCGATGTCCGCACCCATCGCCACCTCATACACGTCCGCAAATCCCAGCTTTTTCAACGCTGCGATCAGTCTGCCCGGTGTCACATCATCTCCAAACTGTGCAACAAAAGCCGGTGCCACTTCTGCAATAATATTCTTTCCTTCTCTTAACGCACGGCATAGCTGGAAAATCTGAGATTTATCAGAAATTGCACCAAACGGACAGCTTACCATGCACATACCGCAGGAAACACATTTCTCCGGATCAATTTTCGCTCTTCCCTGTTCATCACTTCCGATTGCTCCAACTCCACAGGCTCTCGCACAGGGACGTTCCAGTTTCGAAATTGCGTCATAGGGACAAATTGCCTTACATTTACCGCATTTAATACATTTCTCCTGATTAATATGGGATTTTCCATCCACAATTTCAATCGCGCCTTTTGGACATACCTGTCGGCAGGGATGTGCCACACAGCCACGGCACATATTGCTTACTACATATCCTTTCTCAAGACAGGCATCACACGCAGAAGGAATCACCTGCATCAGCGGCGGTTCATAATACTTTTCATCAATATTACTCTTTTCCATTCCGGCCGTAATATGAACCGCTTCGTTTTCCGGACGCAGGCTCATTCCCATCGCCAGCCTTACACGCTCTGATGCAACTGCTCTCTCACGATAGATACTTTCCCGATAAGTCGCTTTTTCCTTCACAATGTGATAAGGAATCGCTTCAATCTCATCGTTGAAATTATCCTTATTGGATTCAAAGGCAACCTTTGCAATTTCAGTAAAAACCTTTCTTCGAATTTCTTTTACAGGTGTGTTTACACTTCTCATAATGAAAGCTCCTTTCCCCGCAGCTTGCCGATCCTGTTCTTTCCCGCTTTCAAAACATGGATCCATTTCATTCATTATATCAGGAACAATCCAATCTACACAAGCACGAAAGTGTACAAAATTCCATACAAGCCTTCCTGCGGTTACTGCTTCGTCAGGAAAGGAGTTCTCTGACCATTTTGGCATCAAAGGTCACGGATTCTACCTGATTTACTTCAATCTGATACAGTGCATTTGCCGCTATATGCTCTGCTGCCTGCTCGAGGTCACGGATTCCGCTGGTGTTTTCATGCAGCTTGATTACCGCATCCAGGCCATCCGGGCTCAGAATACATTCTTCTTCCCGCATTCCGATGCGTTTCAGAACTTTTGGGAGCGCATATCTGGAAAAGATGACTTTCTTCTCTTCCGGCGTATAATCCGGTATCTCGATCACGGCGAATCTGGACATCAGCGGGGCACTGATCTGACTTTTGTCGTTTGCTGTGGCAATCGGATAAACGCCCACCGTCGGTATCATGCATTCCATATAGTTATCTGTGAATCCAAGATTATCCAGCAAAGTCAGAAGAACATCGGCAGGATTTCCGTTTCCCTTACCGGACGCAGCTTTATCCAGCTCATTAATGATAAAAACAAGATTGGATTCGCCCGCCATGGAAAATGCTTCCATAATAATACCTGGCTTTGCATTCGCATAGATTCTCGAACTACCCGTGAGCTGCTCGGGATCATTGATAGAACTCATATCCAGCGTCGTCCAGGGCAGTTTCAAAATTCTGGCTACTGCATAGGCAATCTGTGATTTTCCTGTTCCGGCAGGACCGATCAGCAAAAGACCATAAGCCGGAAGTGTATGTGTACGATTGATCTGAATGATTGTCTCTATAATCCTCTGTTTCACACGCTCCATACCGTAAAGTTCCTCATCCAGAATACGCCGAGCTTCTTTCGGATCAATCGCTTCAAAATAATTACTCTTCCACTGGATATTCATCATTATGGAGAGTGCACGCTGCGCATGGCGTCGTTCTTCCGGTGAGACTTCGTGAGAACGTGCAACCGCCAGATTTCTTCTTGCCCACAGTCGAATATTGTCCGGCAGCGTTCTTCCGGCGCAGTTCATAAAATCTGTGATGCTCTGAATGCTGGTAAGTTTCATACTGTCACCGGTCTCTTCCCGGTCCTCATCTTCCAGCTCCTCTTCCGGTGCATCACTTGAAAGAAGACGTTCAATCATAAACTGCAGAAAACCATCCTCGGCTGAAAGCTTGACTCCCCCGCCAAAGGCAGTTTCGCGAATCTTATATACAGCATACCCATCTTCGCGGTCACATCCTGAGAGACGTACATGAATATGATTTTCTCCAAGCCACTTCAAAAGACTCACAAATCTGGCATCGATCTTTAAAATATCCGCACTGACCGTTCCGTTTTCCTCTTTGCATTCAAATGCAGTCCGTTTCGATGGATTGGTAAACACTCCAAGGGAATGGTGTTTCAGTTTTCCCCCCTGATTATCCAAAACCAAAATCGGCTGTTCCGGTGATGTCACTGATTCATTGGTACGAAAAATTGTATAAGTACACTCGGATACCTTTGTTTTTTCCGGTGAATTGCTAAAATCAAACACTGGCATATGTAATTCCTCCCATTTTAAAGGCTGATACAAGTCTAGCACGAAATATCTGTCAGGACAATAGAAAAACTGCTGCTTTTGCAATTACTTTTATTACAAAAACAGCAGTTTGATTCATTTCTTTAAGATTCTTTATCCTTCGGATCGTCCTTTTTTCCGCTGCCGATCTTGCCCATGATCAGCACACAGACCATAATAATCAAAATGGTGACAAAAATGCCCGCCATTCCTTTCCCCATAATTTCCAGGGCCTGAATAATTGTCGTTGTATTCATTTTCTACCTCCCTTATCAGAGCATACTGGTTACCAGGTTGATTACCATACCTCCGGCGATGACAGAAGCAATCTGTCCGGAAACATTGGCACCTGCTGCATGCATCAGGATTACATTGCCGGGATCCTCTTCCATTGCCATCTTCTGTACCACTCTGGAAGACATTGGAAATGCAGAAATACCTGCTCCTCCTATCATCGGATTGATCTTCTTTTTCAGGAAAAGGTTGATGAATTTTGCAAGCAGCACGCCTCCGATGGTATCCATGACAAATGCAAAGAGACCGATCAGCATAATCAGGAGCGTATCCACACGAACAAAGTTTTCCGCCTGAATACTGAAGGAAATGGAAATACCAAGCAACAGAGTGATCAGATTTGCCAGATTATTCTGAGCTGTATCAGAAAGTGTTCCAAGCACTCCACACTCACGAATCAGGTTTCCAAACATCAGAAATCCTACCAATGCAACAGACTGCGGTGCAATCAGACCGACAATAACGGTAACGATGATCGGGAATGCAATCCGCATTGTTTTGCTGACGCTCTTCGGGTTATATTCCATATGAATACGGCGTTCTTTTTTTGTCGTTACCAGTCGAATAGCAAACGGCTGAATGATCGGAACCAGTGCCATATACGAATATGCCGCTACAGCAATCGGCCCGATGTAATTGGATTTCAACACCTGAGAGACAAGAATTGAAGTCGGTCCATCTGCCGCACCGATAATTCCGATCGATGCACAGTCTTTGAGTGGAAAACCACAGACTGCTGCAAGCAGAATCGCTGCAAAGATACCAAACTGAGCTCCGGCTCCAAACAGGAACATGACCGGGTTCGACAGCAACGGTCCAAAATCAATCATGGCTCCGATTCCGATAAACAGCAGAATCGGCATCGCCTCCGATGCATTGATTCCCACTTCGAAGAGCCAGGAGATGATACCATGAGACTCAATCCCACCCTGAAGTACCTGATCCAGCACTCCGGAATACGGCAGGTTTACAAGGATTGCACCAAAACCCATCGGCAGAAGAAGAGACGGTTCATACTCTTTTTTAATCGCCAGATAGATGAGGGCAATGCCTACTGCATACATGACCAGCTGTTTCCAGGTAAGGGCCATAATGCCTTCCACTAAAAATTCCATTTCACAGTTCCTCCATTGTTTTCTTGGTTTTCGGAGTATTCATGCTTTTGCATGACCGCTGACAGAGCTATCACGATGAATGAAAAAAAAGACTTTTATTGCATCGAAAGATTTGTCCTGATGCAATAAAAGTCTCGCTATTTCAATCTCCTGCGGATCATGGCATCAAAAGCCATAACCGGGTCTGTCGCATGAAAATCCATTCGATCGCCTAAACCATCTCTTCTGGCAGCTACTCCCTTTTATCTTTTTTATTATAAACAGTTCTGTCATCAAGTGTCAACGCCTTTTTTCAAATCAATGCAAACGTTTTTAAAAGATACAGCCAAAACGTCAGAGTAAAAGCACTCCCGCAGGTGGTCAGCATTACCGTGTTTGCTGTCAGAGAGCCTTCATGTCCCATATTTTTTGCCATCACAAAACAAGTGACCGTCGTTGCGGACCCTAACATCACAAGAATCGCGATCAGTTTTTCCTCCCTGAATCCAAGAGCAATCGCGATGGGAAGAAATACCGCAGCAAGTCCAACCAGCTTAATCAAAGCAGCTGCAATCCCCGGTTTCAGATTCTTTGCTGCACTTTTCGCCTGAAAGGAGGCTCCCATTGCGATCAGCCCCAAAGGAGTGGCCAGAACTGCAAGATTCTGAACCGTTTTTGCCAGAATCGGCGGCTTTGGTATCCGAAGTACCGACCAGATCAGGCCGATCACTATTCCAAGGATAATCGGATTCGTCACAATTCCTTTGAGGGTTTTTTTCACAAATTTTCCATCGATAGGTTCTCTTTTCGGGCTGAACACAGAGAGCACCACGACCGCCATTACATTGTAGAGAGGTACACTGCTGATAATCATCAGCGGAGCCATCCCGGAGTTTCCATAAATATTCTGAATAAATGCAATTCCGAGAATCGCTGCACTGCTTCGGTAGGATGCCTGAATAAATTCACCCTGAAGTGTCCTGTCTTTCAGGCAAAAGGATAATGCCCAGACCGCCAGGATGGACAGCATCGTCGCCACAAAGCAAAAGAGGACAAAACGCGTATCCCATACCGTAAAGAAATCAGAATCTGAAAGATCCGAAAAGAGCAGTACCGGAAGCGCAATTTTGAATACAAATCGATTCAGCTTTTCCGTAAATGTCTCGTCCAGAATACCCACCTTCCGAAACAGAAGTCCCAGGAGCATAGTCAGGAAAATGGGCATCGTGGCATTCAGACTGAAAATCAGATTTTCCATTACATCGGCTTCCCTGCAAGGACTTCCTGGTAATCCTTGTAGTTCTCTTCCAGAAGTTTCGGTGTATTTAGACCGTAGGGACACTTCTTCCTGCATGCTCCGCAGTGCAGGCATCCCTCAATCTTTTTCATCATCTCCTGGGCCTTCGGTGTAAGCCAATTTGCTGAGGGTGAGCGCCGTAAAAGAAGACTCATACGGGCACAGGTATTGATTTCAATTCCTGCAGGACACGGCATACAGTATCCGCATCCACGGCAGAAGTTACCGGAGAGCTGCTCTTTATCTCTTCGAATGATCTCTTCTATCGTTTCATCCATTGCCGGAGGACACTGGATATATCCGAGAAACTCGTCCAGCTCACGTTCTCTTTGTACACCCCAGATCGGCAAAACGTTCTCATACTGATCCTCAAATGCATAAGCAGCAGCCGAATTGGTGATCAGACCGCCGGACAGTGCTTTCATTGCAATAAATCCCATATTCTTCTCTTTGCATTTCTCCACCAGAGAAATCTCTGCCGGCGTCGCAAGATAGCAGAAGGGGAACTGCAGTGTTTCATACAGACCGGACCCGATGATTTCTTCTGCTACGTTAAGCCGGTGATTTGTTATTCCAATGTGACGAATTTTTCCCTGCGCTTTCGCCTCCACCATAGCCTCATACAAGCCGGTACCATCACCCGGGTGCGGACAAAACGAGGGATTATGGAACTGATAGATATCTATGTAATCCGTCCGGAGAAGCCGAAGGCTCGTCTCCAGATCCTCCCAAAACTCTTTGGCTGTTTTCGCTGCTGTCTTAGTTGAAATAAAAACTTTCTCCCTAATACCTTCAAAAGCAGCGCCAAGTTTCTCTTCACTGTCACTGTAAGCTCTCGCTGTATCAAAGAAACGAATGCCTCCCTCATACGCTTTCCGAAGCAAAAAAACCGCTTCCTCTTTCGTAACACGCTGAACCGGCAGCGCGCCAAACCCGTTTTTATTCACCCGAATGCCGGTGCTTCCAAGTACTACTTCTGACATATTCTCTCATCCTCCAGTTTTCTTGCAAAGTCTCTGATTACTTCATAATACATTCCAAAACGTTTTCTGGGCACGATCTGTCCCTGCTCCCAAAGGTCCATCAGATCATCAAAAGTAACCAGCTTCGCTCTGACTACTTCCTCTTTCTGCAGTACCAGGGCTGATGGTTCCACTGATTTCTGTACGAGGTAGGTATCCACAAACCGATCCTGCAGCCGGATTGTGTGAATCGGGATCAGTTCTTCTTCCTGACAATGTAAGCCTGTCTCTTCACGTACTTCCCGCACAGCACCTTCTCTGCTGGTTTCCCCTGACAGCACCGAACCTCCGGTACACTCCCAGAGCATGCCGTAGACCTTTTTGGGATGACGCTGTGTAATCAGGATTCTCCCATCATCATTGATCGTCCAGACATCTGCTACCAGATGAAACTCATTGACACCAAGTGCATTTCCTCTGACCGCAAGGCGACCTGTTTTCTTTCTTTCCCCGTCATAGATATCCCACAGCTCCATAACTCACCTTCTTTTTCCGTATTTCCGTTTATAGTAAGCAATATTTTAACACAGAATACCGGCAACGAAAAGGAGAAAATGATCCTTCGGGATACATTTTTTCGTCCTTTTCGAACATACTGATTTATGTCAGCAAAGAAAGCTGCAAACCAATACCAAAGGCACGGATGGGAGGTGAATTGTATGAGTATTCTGGATGACCGTGGTATTCCCATAGGACTTGGCATGGCACTCGCAGAAAATCCTGAGGCATTCCGCTATTTTTCATCACTTGATTCAAAGGAACAGGAGAAAGTCATCAGACAGTCTTATCAGATGCGCTCGCGGGAAGAAATGCACCGTATGGTATCATCTCTTGGTCAAATCAAAAGCTGATTTCGAAAAAGGCTCCTTCCTGATCGGAGAAGCCTTTTTTGAATTACCTGTTATACAACAATCTTCATCCATTTTTCACTGGCGAACCGATAAGAAGAGAACAACAAGCGACAGCCCTGATCAGCTACGATACCAAGCCAAATACCTGCGATTCCCAGTCCCATCGGATAGCACATAATCCAGGAAACGATTGAGCGAACAAACGTCACGCTGATCGTCGATGAAATCATGGTGAAAAACACATCTCCTGCTCCCCGCAGGCATCCCGTATAAACCACCTGAGGCACCTGGAAAAGCACAATTACGACAATGATCCGCATGATCGTAACACCTGTCTCAACAATTGCCTGATCTTCAAAAAACAATCCGTAAAACGTTCTTCCTCCGAAGAAAAAGAAAAGAGACAGAACAATGGATATCACATTTCCCACTCTCTGACAGATATGACCATACTGTTTTGCCTGGGCAGGGTCTTTCCTTCCGAGACTTTGTCCAATCAGTGCCACAGCTGCCGACTGCAATCCATCACCAAAGGAGAAAGACAGAGACAGGGCATTCATACCAATCTGGTGGGCTGCCATATCAGCTGTTCCCATATCAGCCGCCATCAGGGCAGTCGCAAGGAAGCCGATCCGAAGCAGAATCTGCTCAATCATTACGCTGGAACCCAGTTTCGCCATAATTCTGAGCGGATCCAGCGTGAATTTCAACCGATTCCTGATACAATAAGGGATGTTGACAAAGCTTTCCTTTACAAATAAAGACTGAATACTCATGATACAGGCTACTACCGTACCAAGCACAGTTGCAATTGCTGCTCCGCGAACTCCCATTTTCGGAAAGCCCAGGTGTCCGCCGATCAGCAAGTAATTGAAAACAATATTGCAGCAATTCGATACCACATTTGTGCGCATCGCAATTTTTGTATTTCCGGAGCCTCTTTGCGCTGCATTAATTACCATCGTAATTACATTAAAAAACATGCATCCCATGATAATCCGGAAATATTCCACGGCCAGCTCATGCGTTTCCGGCTCGGATCCGCACAGTCTCATCAGTGGATCTGCCAGAGTCACACAAAGAAAGCCGATCACAAGAGACATCACTGCTGTAAAAGCCAATGCCAGCATGAGTGTCTGGTTGGCGCTGTCACGACGCTCCTCTCCCCTTCGTCTTGCTATGATGGATGAGATCGCCACATTTGATGCAATAAAAAGCGCCAGACCAATGAATTTCGGCTGGGTCGTAAGACCAACCGCGGCAACTGCCTCAGCACCGATAGAACTTACCATCATGGTATCAATCATGCCTGCCAGAGCCACAAAAAAAGATTCCATGATCGATGGCCATGCCATGCGCACAACTGTCGCAACTTCCTCTTTCCTTACTTTACTATAGTTTTCCGAATTCTTTCGTAACATGAAAATCCCCCGTATTCATTTCATAGCTTTGGAGTTCTATTTTTCTGTACTGTAAAAATCGATACAATCCTCTTTCCCATAGTACACTTTATCTTCTTCCAGCAATACCGAATTTCCCTTTTCCACCTCAATGATATTTACCGCACAGTTTAAGGGAACTCCTCCATGCCAGAAATCCGTTTTATCCTGGTAAACATTGCGCAGCAAAGCTCTCATACAGCATCCGTGCGTTGCAATGAGAATTGTCTTATCCTGATATTCCGGTTTTGCGATCAGTTCTTTATAAAATGCTTCTGTCCGCTCACAAAGCTGTACTACACTTTCCCCATCACAGGCTGGCTGAAAATGCAGCGGATCCTCATAAAACCTGATAAAGTCTTTACTTGGAATTTCAAAATTATCTTTTCGACATCCGAGTCCTTCCCACGAACCAAAAGATAACTCCATCAGACGATCATCTGTAAGAAGAGGAATGTTCCGGTCTCCAAGAACTATCTTTGCTGTATCCAGCGCTCTTTTTAGCGGACTGGATATTGCGAGATCAAAAGAAATTTCTTTCATGCCTTTTGCAGTTACTTTTGCCAGTCGGATTCCATTTTCATTCAATTTGGTATCTGACTGACCCTGAAGACGTCCTTTTACATTCCAATCCGTCTCACCATGCCGTATTATATATATCCTCATGATTATTCTCCCCACGCGTCATTGAAAAACCGCCCCGTCAGAACAGATCCGGAGCATCTTTCATCTTTTTGTTCCATTCCGACTGATGAAAAATACTCCGGATTAGTTTTCCAACTGTCATCCTGAACACTGACAGGGATTGCTTTTTACTGACGCAGTTCTATGCCAAGGTTCATAAGACCATTTAAAATTTTCTTCATTGCTGCTGTAATTTCCGATTCCTCCAGTGTCTTGTCTTTGGAACGGAATACAACCGTATATGCCATTGACTTATAACCTTCTTTGATTTGTGCTCCTTCGTAGATATCAAACAGTCTGCAGCTCTCAAGAATCTTTCCGCCTCTCTGACGAAGTACCCGCTCGATATCACCTGCAAGGATCTGTTTCGGAACAACCATAGAAAGGTCACGCGATACAGCCGGATATTTTGCGATTCCCACAAACTTGCGGTCAAAGGTAGCGTACGGAAGCAGGCTCGGCACATCGATCACCGCTACATAGGTCTTCTGACCGATGTTATAATTATCTGCCACCTGCGGATGAATCTCACCCAGATATCCAAGGACTGTACCGTGATAGAAGATTTCAGCCTGACGTCCCGGATGCAGGAATGGTTTTCCTGCTTTCGGATTATATTCCGGCAGCTCTTTCATACCCAGTTTATCCATCAGCTCTTCCACAACGCCCTTCATATCGTAGAAATCGCCTTCGCCATACATGCCAAGGGTCAGAATCATTCTCTCGTCCGGAAGCTCCTCAAGCGGCAAAGCTTTTGGCAGATAAATATTTCCCAGTTCATACAGTCGAACATTTTTATTTCTGCGATTATAATTCGTAGCCAGCGATGTGAGCATTCCATTGAGAGAAATTGTTCTCATGATCGAGAAGTCCTCTCCGAGCGGATTACGAATCGGGATTGCTCTTCGAAGCACATCGTCCTGCGGAATCAACAGCTTATCAAATACTTTCGGACTTTCGAAAGAGTAGCACATTCCCTGTGAAAATCCACAGTATTCCGCCACATCCCTTGCAACAGCCTCCACTCTTACCTTGAAAGGCATCTTTCCTGTGGTAGCTTCACCGCTTGGAAGTGTTGTCGGAATATTATCATAACCAAAGAATCTGGCGACCTCCTCCGCAAGATCTGCTGTCCGGAAAATATCCTGGCGGAAAGTCGGAGCTACAATTTCATTCGTCTCCTCCTCATAAGCAAGTTCCACTTTATTTAAATATCCCAGCATCTCTTCTTTTGTCAGATTCGTTCCAAGAAGATCATTGATTTTGTCCGGCTCAAATTTCACACGAACCGGTTCTCTCTTTTCCGGGTAGACATCGACCATCTGGCCTATCACTTCTCCGGCGCCAAGTTCTTCCATCAGCTGGCAGGCACGATTGATTGCTGCCTCTGCATTGTTGGGATCAAGTCCTTTTTCAAATTTTCCGGAAGCATCCGTACGAAGACCGATTCTCTTGGCAGAGAGACGGATATTAGTTCCGTCAAAGCATGCTGCTTCAAACAGAACTGTTTTTACCTGATCGGTAATCATAGAATTTTCTCCGCCCATGATACCTGCAATACCAACTGCTTTTTCTGCATCACAGATCATCAGAACGTTCTCATCCATCTGGCGTTCCTGTCCATCCAGGGTCACAAATTTCTCATCCTGAGCTGCTCGACGCACAATAATCTGATGATCTGCGATCGTGTCAAGATCATAAGCGTGCATCGGCTGGCCGTATTCTTCCATAACATAGTTTGTGATATCTACCAGGTTGTTGATCGGACGAATGCCATTGGCAGCCAGACATCTCTGCATCCATTTGGGAGACGGACCAAGCTTTACATTCTTAACCACTCTTGCACAATAGCGCGGGCAGAGCTCTGTATCTTCCACTGAAACTCTGATATAGTCATGCGCGTCTTCCTCGTTTCCGGTAACAGTTACTACCGGTGGATGAAACTCTTTTCCAAAAGTAGCCGCTGCCTCTCTTGCAATACCGATAACGCTATAGCAGTCCACACGGTTCGAGGTAATCTCATATTCCACGACTGTATCATCAAGCCCGAGCGCATGGATGGCATCTGCTCCCACCACAGCATCCTCCGGAAAAATGTAAATACCAAATTCCGGTGCTTCCGGGTAGAATTCACGACTGCTTCCCAGCTCTTCAATTGAGCACATCATACCGTGTGATTCTACACCGCGCAGCTTTCCGCACTTAATTCTGGTACCATTTTCCGAGAGATGTCCGTCATGGTCCCCCGCAACCATACCTCCGTCAAGGACAACCGGAACCTTATCGCCTGCCTTAACATTGGGTGCACCGGTCACAATCTGAATTGTCTCTGTGCCTACATTTACCTGGCAGATGATCAGTTTGTCTGCATCAGGATGTTTCTCAATCTTTTCAATCTGCCCGATTACGATTTTCTCCAGATGTTCATCCAGTTTCTCGTAATTCTCCACTTTCGTTCCGGATAAAGTCATCGCATCCGTATATTCCTGTGCCGTTACATCCAGATCCGGCACATATCTTTTAATCCATGATAATGAAGTATTCATCGTCTTCCTCCCTTAGAACTGTCTTAAGAACCGGTCATCATTCTCATATAAGAGACGCATGTCATCGATTTCATACTTGAGAAGAGCAATTCGCTCCAAACCAACACCAAATGCAAATCCGGTATATTCATCCGGGTCAATACCACACATTTCAAACACGTGAGGATGAACCATACCACAACCAAGAATTTCGATCCAGCCGGAACCCTTGCAGAAACGACAGCCTTTTCCACCGCACTTGAAACAGCTCACATCCATCTCGGCGCTTGGCTCTGTGAACGGGAAATGATGCGGGCGGAATTTGGTTTTGGTATCAGGTCCGAACAATTCCCTTGCAAATTCTGCCAGTGTCCCCTTCAGATCAGAAAATGTAATATGCTTGTCAACAACCAGACCCTCGATCTGATGGAAGGAAGGTGAATGCGTTGCATCAACCTCATCAGAACGGAATACCCGCCCTGGTGCAATCATACGAATCGGCAGTTTTCCCTGTTCCATCACACGTGCCTGTACCGGAGAAGTCTGTGTACGAAGCACAATTTCATTATTAATATAGAAAGTATCCTGCTCATCTTTTGCCGGATGATTTTTCGGAATGTTCAGTTTTTCGAAATTGTAAAGATCATATTCCACTTCCGGTCCTTCCACAACCTCATATCCCATTCCCACGAAAATTCGTTCCACTTCCTCAAGTGCAATGGTATTTGGATGGCGATGACCTACATTCGCTTTTCTTGCAGGAAGTGTGACATCGATCACTTCCTCCTGAAGCTTTTTCGCACGCTCCTCTTCCTCCATACGTTTCTTTGCAGCATCCAGTCTGGCCTCAATCTCACTTCTGGCTTCATTCACCATCTGTCCTACTTTCGGACGATCTTCGGGTGCAACATCTTTCATACCTTTTAAAACTGTGGTCAGCTCTCCTTTCTTTCCAAGAACACTGACACGAACTTCATTTAACTTATCCAGAGCATCGGAATTATCGATCTTGCTGCATGCATCCGCAAGAATCGCCTGGAGTTTTTCTTTGATGCTTACCTCACTCATTCTTTTCTCTCCTTTTATTTTTTGGCAGTGAAATGTGTACTGATCATGATAAAAAAAATCCCGTCCCAAAAAGGGACGAGACATACGTATCGCGGTACCACCCTGATTCCCAAAGTAATTCTGCTTCGGGCACTCATGCTGCGTTGTAACGGACGCAAATCGTCTGTCCCTACTTAGCGGAGTGTTCAGGACATATGCTCCGGTGCGAATCTCAAGATATCTCTGAACTTAAAAGGGCTTTCAGCCGGTGACCCTCTCTCTCTGACAGAAGAAATATCTCTACTGACACCTTCACTGCATTTCTCATATCGTTATTTATTGTAACCGTGCATCTGTCGAATGTCAAGAAAAATCTTCAAAACGCACATGTACGCCATTTACTGTGATGACTGTTTTTCCAGGAAATGCTCGATCGCAGCGTTTTGCAGTTTGCGCAGTTTATCCTCAAAATAGGAATTGATTTCTGCACCGATCAGGAGGATCCACATACAAAAATAGAGCCAGAGCATAATCAACACAATACTGGTCAGACTTCCATACATGTTGGAAAAGCCGGAGTTTATCTCCAGATACAGGGAAAAGAACAGTGAAAAGATTGCCCAGGCTACAGAGGAAATCAAAGCTCCCGGACACTGGCTTTTCCAGCTGGCTTTCCGGTTCGGAATAAATTTGTACACAATAAGGAACACCAAAGCCAGCACTCCCATCGTGATCAACGTACGCATACTGATAATGGACGATGTCA
This sequence comes from Fusicatenibacter sp., assembly GCA_022766945.1. Classification (GTDB taxonomy): domain Bacteria; phylum Bacillota; class Clostridia; order Lachnospirales; family Lachnospiraceae; genus Fusicatenibacter. The sequence goes on from JALEOU010000044.1 coordinate 71,626, forward strand.
TTTTGGCAATCATCGGAAAATGCCTGGCAAGTTTCGCCTGAATGGTATTGCCAAACACCATCAGTACCAGAGTCATTACCAATGCGACGAGAAAAACCAGGGTATACAACATAGCCCGAAGTCTGGTCAGGATATAATTTCTGGTTTCTTTTACATGATAAATCGTATTCAATCCATTGGTCAGTGCTGTAATTCCCTTTCCGGCAGACCACAGCGCAGTGATCAGCGTAATCGGCAAATAAGCAAATGATTTATAAAAAATTTCATTCACCACACTGCCAACAAATGTCTGAAATTCAGCCGGAACCATATTAACAAATACATTATAGACATCATCCCGTGTAAGCGGTGTATACTTCACTGTCGTTACCAGCAACAGTACAAACGGAATAAAGGAAAGCAGAATAAAGTAAGCACTCTGTGCAGCATAAGCACCGACATGGTCTTCATTCAGCCTCTTCATAAAACCTCGAATCATCTTCATATCGTAATGTCCGCCTTCTATTTTTCGTTAACACAGCATATCATACTTTTTCATCCACTGCAAGCATCATTCCATTTTGTCAGCTCGATATTCTGGTAGAAATAACTCAGGATTTCCCGGTAGGAATACCCCTGCGCTGCCAGATGATTTGCTCCGTTTTGCGACATGCCGACACCGTGTCCATAACCGCCTCCCCAAAAGGTAAAGGCACTGATCTTTCCATCCTTTTCCACCGGCGTTACGAGAAAATAAGCACTTGGAAGAAGATTCATCTCTTTTGTAACATTTCCATCATTTTTGGCTACCGCATATCCTTTTACGGAAAGCAGCTGTCGGATCTGGTATTCATTTTCAATCACAGTTGTTCCGTTTGTTCCTGTGATTCTTAATTGTTCAACTGCTCCGCCGTCAGAACGTTTTTGAATACTCATTCCTGTTATCTCACCGATCGTCTGATCCAAGAGCCGTTCCCGGATCACATCGGAAGGAAGTGTTACATTCCAGCGATACCAGGCATCTTCCACCTCCAGATTATTCTCATCCTTTGATTTGATGAAAGAAGCAAAAGCTTCTTCTGTTTTGTCTGCCTGATCTTGCTCTTCATCACCGTCTCCTACATATACACTTTTTAAGAAGGACTCGCCAGCCTTCCCGTTCCAGACTTCATCCGTACTTGTAAATCCACAGGAGGTTGAAAAAAAATAGGCGGTAATCGGCTCGCCATCGCAGGTCATAATCTCACCTTCTGTGGCTTTTACCGCCTCGTCTGTTGATGGTTTTGGATCGAGATTATGATAAACCTGATAGGATACACTGTCATCTACATGCGCATGATACTTTGATAGATCTTCCTCCAGTATTTGTTTCCATGCATAAGTTCGTGCGCAGACCGCCTGCGCCTTTAGAGCTTCCTCCTCATAGGAAGCTGGCATTTCGCTTGGCACCACATAGCGCAGATAGGTTTCCAGATCAAGTTCATTTACCAGAATCATTCCATTTTCAGTTCGATAAATATCAAGCGTCCCCTCATAAACCGGCGTGCCGGACGCACGTTCCAGACTTAAAACTGCGGTTCCTGCCTCCTGATCCGTGGGTTCCACATGGATCTGGTCCTCACAGAACCATTCGGAATCACTCTCTATGGTAAGTGTTTCCCCGCTTTTTGCCTCATATATGGTATCATTGAGATGCAGCGTTGTATTGCCGGACAGTATCACCTGTTTATGGTAATAACTCTCAAACTGATTTGTCTTTATCAGAACCCGAATCCTGGCTGTACTTTCTGCTGTCTCGGTGATACTTTGAATACCCGTAGTTTGTGCTTCCGTATCCGGTTCTTTCTCATCCGATTCTGCATCTTTACTATCCCTGATAATTTCATTTTCCGTAGAAATCTTTTGTGCAAATGCTTCATCCGCAACAAGATTTTTCTGCTCTTTGGAAATTACTGTCTGTTTTCTCAAAGCTTCCTCCTGATCCATGCCACGTTTCACATACCCAAATAACAACAGCAGAAGAATCATACTCATCAGTAAAATCAATTCTGACAGATCTGATTTTTTCTTCATAATTCAGTATATGCCTTTTTCGGAACATTATATCAATCTAAAAAGTAAAATGCCTTTGGCATCTCAATTCCTTCATTCTCCCCATTCAGGGGACAAAATTGCGATGTCAAAGGCATTCTGTTGATTCCTAATTATCATCAAAAAATAAATTTATAAACCGTTGTCGTGTCGTATGTATCTCCTTTGGCAAGGATTGGCTTTTCTTCTGACTCCTCATTGATTGCGTTTGGAATATACTGAGACTCCAGACAGAAACCATTTCTTTTTCCGTAAGTAATGCCGCCCTTTCCTGCTACATCTTTAATAAAGTTTCCAGCATAAAACTGCACGGCCGGGAGATCCGTATAGGCCTCCATAACAATGCCCGTCTCTTTGCAGGAAGCAACAGCCATCAGTTCCACACTGCCGCAAATAGCTTTATCCAGAATATAATTATGGTCATAGCCGCCGGTAAAAATCAACTGTTCAAAATCTGCGTTGATTTCCTGGCCAATCGCCTTTTCTTTCGTAAAATCCATTGGTGTACCAGTTACAGCAGCATGCTCTCCTGTAGGAATTGATTTGGAATCAATCACCGGGCTGTAATACTCTGCCTTCAGCTTGAGTGTCTGATTCAGGATATCTCCGGAATCATGACCTCCGAGATTGAAATAGGTGTGATTAGTCATATTGGCTACTGTATCTGCATCACAGGTTCCCTCATAGTGAATCTCAATTGCATTCTCATCTGTCAGCGTGTATGTTACACAAATATCAAAATTACCAGGGAATCCCTGATCTTTGTCGGGGCTCACAAGGTGGAATGTAACATATGTATCCGCCGCTTCTTTCACTTCCCAGTAGCGATACTCATATCCATCAGGGCCGCTGTGCAGATTATTTTCATTTTCATTTGCTGACAGCTGATAATGGCTTCCGTTCAGTTCAAATGAAGCTTCTGCAATCCGGTTTCCATTCCGTCCAATCGTAGCTCCAAAATGACATCCATCCGTTACATAACCGCTGACGTCATCAAATCCAAGTACCAGATCTTTCTTCTCTTTACCGCCAACCGGCACCAAAACAGACACAAGGTGTGCGCCGTAATCGCAAAGGGCGATTTCCATCCCATTTTTATTCTCCAGCGTATATAGATTTGCTTCTCTTCCATCTTCTGTTGCGCCAAATCCCCGTATTTTCATTCCAATCTTCTCCTTACACAACAAGAGAGTCATTTACATGACTCTCCTTTTCTCTTTGGTAACCCCAGAATGCCGTTTCCCATACTTTGACTCCTAGCAACCAGCTAGGTGGGTAACCGCAATCACAGCTTCTGCCTTCCACTGACATCTGTTTCCAGGGTGGCTTGACATAGGCAGGACAATCGTAGGCCTCCCGTTTAAAGTAAATGTAGGTTCAAAATAATGGGAGTGTCGAACATCCCAGGAAAGTTACCTTTTCTTTATCTTGGATTATACGCTACTTTATCTTTCATTTCAAGTAGTATTCTCCTTTTTTCCCCCGGTAAATTCATCCATTGTTACTGTTCAGAGGTTATACGAAACAGCTGTGTAAAAATAGAGTCTGCGTCAAGATCTATTATCTGCACAGCGTTCGTTGTCGTCTGGACAGTAACCCTCCATTTATCAAATGATAATGCAGACCATTCCGCCTTTGCTGTCATTGACTATTTTCTGCATTGAATCCTGCAGTTTTACCTGGCTGTCCTCTGTAATTTGAGCAATCTTACTTCGAATTCCATCTTCCACCAGCTGTTCAATCGATTTTCCGAAAATATTGGTATTCCAGATACCAGATTCCTGTTTTGCGCTTTCCCGGATGTAGGCGATCAGATCCTTTGCCTGCTGCTCATTTCCCACAATTGGAGCAATTTCAGTCTCAATATTTGCCTTAATCATATGAATCGACGGACTTGTAGACTTTATTTTTACGCCATATTTATTTCCCTGCCGGATAACCACCGGATCTTCCAGGGTGATTTCCTCTTTTCCCGGAATCACAACACCGTAACCACAGCCGCGTACGGCAGTGATGGCATCCTGTACTTTTTCATATTCTTCTCTGTGCAAAGACAGTTCTTTGAGCGTCTGAATGAGATCATATTCCCCGGTCATCGTAACCCCTGTCATCTCACTTAACATTTCATAATAGTACTGTTCTTTCAGATCAATTCGGATTTTTGCAATTCCAGTGGACAGATCCATCTCCCAAAGAGAAATCTGCTGTATATAGTCACTGGAGATCTGTATCGTTTCCTTTTGGATATCGCGAACATAGTGAAACTTCTGGCACATTTCACGTATTTTTTCAACAAGTTCTGATTTTAAAGGAGACTCCAGCGGCATCAGTTCCACCCATTTGGGTATGTAAAATGCAATCTGACGCAAGGGAAATTCATAGAGAATTTTCTCGAGAATATGAATAATGTCATCTTTGCGCAGCTGATCACAGTTCACAGCCATCGTGCAGACGTGATATTTCTGTTCCAGTTCCCGCACAAGTCTCTGTGTTTCCTCACGATACGGTTTTTGGGAATTCACAAGAATCAGAAACGGTTTTCCCTGTTTCTGCAATTCCTTTACGGTGCGTTCCTCCGCATCCCGGAAGTGATCCCTGGGTAATTCTCCAAAAGATCCGTCACAGGTGACCAGCAGGCCGATTGTTGAGTGCTCCGCAATTACTTTTTTCGTTCCAATCTCTGCAGCCTGATGAAAAGGAATCTCTTCTTCAAACCAGGGTGTCTTGACCAGCCGTTCTTTTCCGTTTTCCATGTTGCCCGCAGCATCCGGTACAAGAAATCCAACACAGTCGATCAACCGCAGTTTTACCGGTTCTCCTTCTCCCAACTGAATGGAAAGTGCTTCTTTTGGTATAAATTTGGGCTCTACCGTAGTGATCATTTTTCCCGAACCGCTCAGAGGAAGCGCATCCCTCACTTCCGCCTGCTGCTTTTCTTCCAGCTTTGGAAGCGCCAGCACTTCCATAAATCGTCGAATGAATGTAGACTTTCCGGTGCGCACCGGTCCAACCACGCCAATCAGAAACTGTCCTTTGGTGCGTGTCTGTATGTCTTTATAAACGGAAAACGCATCCATTTGCAAAATCCCCCTTGTCCTAAGATATGTACTGTTATAGTATACGTTTTCCGGAATGTGGTTATGACAAAACCCACGGAAAGTCATTGAGAAAAAGAAAAGGATGCATTACGCATCCTTTCCCTTTCGTACACAACTTACTTTTTCTTACAGGTATTTTCTCATAGCGGCTTCCACTACATGTCCAACCAGAACAGAAGTAGTAACGGATCCGACACCGCCTGGAACCGGTGTAATTGCATCCACAACCGGCTCTGCTTTTGCATAGTCTACATCTCCGCACAGTTTTCCCTCTGCATTGACATTAATTCCTACATCGATGACTGTCTGACCTGCTCTCAGATATGTGTCATCTACAACACCTGCACGGCCTGCTGCCACTATAACAATATCAGCCTCTTTTACGACAGAAGGCATGTCTTTTGTTCTGGTATGGCAAACCGTAACTGTAGCATTTTTCTTCAGAAGCATCATTGCTGCTGGTTTTCCAACTACCAGACTTCTTCCTACAACCACTGCCTTTTTTCCTGTGCAGTCAATTCCGTAATGATCGAGAATCTCCATACATGCGGAAGGTGTGCAGGGCGGGAATCCCTGATTTGTGCCTGCAAATACACCGACCATGGAACCGTCTGTAATGCCATCCACGTCTTTCTCCGGAGAAAGCGCTTTGATTACTGCTGCCTCATCCAGATGCTTCGGCAGCGGACGGAAAATGAGTACACCATGAATTCTGTCATCCTTGTTTACTTTGTCGATCGTTGCCATCAGTTCTTCCTGAGAAACATCTGCAGGAAGAAGGAATTTTTCGTATGCAACACCAAGGGTTTCACACCGTTTTGTAGCACCTCTTTCATAGGAGAGATCATCTTCTCTCTCACCTACACGGATGATTCCCAGTGTAGGCTGAATGCCTTTCTCTGCCAATGCTGCCACATTCGCTTTGATACGCGCATTCAAAGCTGCTGTTACTTCTTTTCCCAATAACTGTTTTGCCATAATTGCTTATCCTCCGCTCATCCGGTCAGGCTTTTATTTCTCGAATGCCAACCTGCCCATATAATTTGATCTATAGAACCGTATTCGGTTGCTACCACATTTACTTTCAGCCCTTCAGTCTTGCGAGCACTTTCTGAAATACTTCATCTGCAATCTTTGTATACTTTTCCAGCATATCGTCACATTTTTTATTCAATTCTTCCGCATATGCCCGGTCTTTCATTGATTTTGTATTGATGTAAACATTCAAAGATGCACCTTCCAGGGCTGCTTTACAAAACGCAGCGCCGACACCGGCATCACTGATCGCAAGAGCCGAACCTTTTGCAGCAAACTCAACAATCAGATCGATCGCTTCGCAGCATTTCTCCATGATTTCCATGGGAACTGAGCAGGCATCCTTTAACACGATTTCCATGACTCTGGCTTTTTCTGCCTTTTCCTCCTCGGTTTCTCTTGGCATACCGTATGCCTTGGACAGTGGCTCGAACACTTCCGCATCTCTCTCAATCAGATGAAGCAGTTCCTCCTGAAGAACCGTTGCCTTTGCCATGAGTTCCTTCATTTCTTCCTCGACATCGGCATATTTTTTCTTACCAACTGTGAGTGAACCCACCATATTTCCAAGCGCTGTACCAACAGCGCCAACCAGCGCTGACGCACCGCCGCCTCCAGGTACAGGAGATTTGGATCCGAGAACTTCTACAAATTCATTACATGGTACTGTTGAAAATCCCATATTTCTTACCTCCGCATTCGTGATGATTTTCGATTCAGACTTTTCCGGAAAGCGCTTTTATCATGTCAATAGTCACATCACCGACCACTGCCATATCTTCTCCCTGCGTAAACGCAACAGGAAAATTATCGGAGAAAAGAATCTGTGCAGACGGAGGAAACTCCTCGTCAGGAGCCCATAAAATCAACTGCACATACAGATGATCCATGAACTCCAGCTCATATCCTGCATCACCGCTTTGCAGCGGCTTCGCTCCGACGCGCTCCATCACTTTTTTGAACTGTTCCAGTTTGCTGCCGAATCCGAAAGCCAGACGGAACAGACATCTTCCCTGAAATTGTTTAAAATAAACTTCCCCCCATGGTACCTGACGATAGGTAAGAAATTTACCCGTAGTCGGTGCAGCTCCACCTTCCGTCAGATATCTTAGGATCAGGATTCTGGCATTTGCCTTATCTTCCAGAGGATACCATACAATCTGTCTGCCGTCTCCTCCCAGATCCTTTGTATGCCTGACCTCGTACCCTGGCCAGGTAATCTGATAGGTCACCCCCATCAGTCGCAAAGTGAAAGTCTGTGTTTCGGGATCATAAGGTACTGCACATCGCACTGCAATTTCCTTGGGATCTTCATTTTGGTACAGCTCCAGGTAATGCTCAAAGGGAATCCGTTCCTTACTGTCTTTCTCATAACTAAACTCTACTGCCATACTGTAACTGTTCCTCTCTTTCGTTCCCGGATCACAAGCATTCTTATCCGGGAAACTGATCGTAAGGTTCAAGACCTTTTGTGTTTCATTAAATGCAATCATAGTTTGCAGTGATAAAACTATATCGCTGCATCATTCTATCAGACTAATTCTTCACTTACAGACGGGAACATCGTCGTATCTGTATGTGGAAGGAAGCAGGCCGCAACAAATTCATCCATATAAGTAGGAACCGTGGAGAGTTCCAGATAAGTCATATTTCGCGCCATCTCATAAGTCTTCTTTTCCGCTTCTGTTGACAGAAGCATCGTATAGGCTCCAGTCAGAGATGAATTTCCGATGTAATGAAATTTCTCCAGCGGAATATCAGGAAACATACCAATGGTAACTGCATTTTTCATATTAATGCCGCTTCCGATTCCGCCAGCGACATAGACCTCCTCAATCATGGAAATATCCATATCCAGATAATTCATCATGGTACGAATTGCTGAAAAAATGGCACCTTTCGCGCGGATAAAATTGTCAATATCCACTTCCGTGATTTCTACATCCCTGACACTTCCTGCTTCTTCCTCAAATGCCAGAACATAGCTTCCCATTCCATATTTGTCATGACGGATTCTGCGTCCTTCGCGAACAAATTTTCCTTTCGGATTAATCAGATTTCCGCGGAACAAAGCACTGATCACATCAATAATACCGGACCCGCAAAGACCGATTGGTTTGGTGCCTTCCTCGCCAATCACATGGTAAGACGGTTCCATTGTCTCGGGATCAATGGTACATGCCTCAATCGCACCATCGGTAGCACGCATTCCGCAACTGATGTCGCCTCCTTCAAAAGCAGGTCCTGCAGAGCAGGCACAGCTCACCATAAAATCAAAATTTCCGAATACCAGCTCACCATTCGTACCAAGATCAATAAACAGACTCATTTCCGGTCGATTCCAGATCATACTTACCAAAGTTCCGGCCGTTATATCTCCTCCCACATAACTGCCAATGTTTGGAGCTACGATAATGTGGGCATCCGGGTGAATAGCCAGACCAATATCCTGTGCAAACAGAGAATTCGTTTTAAAAAACGCAGGAATATACGGCTCCATGCGAAGCGGATCCGCATTGATTCCCATCAGCAAGTGTTCCATTGTTGTATTTCCTGCAATCGCTGCCCGGTAGATCTGATGACTTTTGATCCCTGCTGCTTGGCACATATTGGCAATCATCGGATTCATCGTCTCTTTAATCACCGCATCCTGAAGGCGTTTCTTTCCTCCTGGTTTTACGGATTCAATGATTCGGTTGATGACATCCGCTCCATATCGAATCTGTCCGTTTCCGGCAGAAGCCTTTGCCAGAACCTCACCGGAAAGCATATCGATAATCAAAGCTGAAACTGTGGTGGTTCCAATATCCACCGCAAGTCCTCCCACAGTCGCCTTTTGATTTGCAGGCAGCACATCATATAAAAAGACATCTATGGATGTTATCCTGATGATACACTGCACATGAAATCCGGCTTCGCGCAAAACATCCGGAAGCTTTTTCAACACAGAATAGGGAATCTTAACTCTTTCTATGCCTGTGGCTTTCTGCACTGCTCTGGTCAGTCGTTCATTGTCCGGCATCGTATCATCCAGCGTGGGCTGTGACATTTTTATCTGTACAACACGCATGCTGTTTTTCAGTTCCAGTCCCGCTTCCATGATCTGCTCTTTCGCATGTTCAAAAATTGCAATTTCTCCTGCAGAACTCAGGTCAGCCACTTTCATTCGGCTTTGGTAGGCAGAAGCAATATCCGGAACAGCAATCACTGCATCTCCTTTTACTGTGCTGACGCAGGACAGACGCCATCCGTTTTCATACTCTTCCTCACTGATATGACGGGTTTTCTTTGATTCCAGTTCACCGCTGATCAGACGTACACGACATTTTCCGCAGGATGCATTTCCGGAGCAAGGCGCATCGATTGCCACATTGCTTTTCTGCGCCACTTCCAGGAGACGTTCTCCATCAGCTGCATAAGCAACAACGGGATCTCCCTGTTCAAATTGAAATGTTATTTTAGACATACAAAAATCTCCCCAAACGTTTCTTTTACTTTTTATTCCGCTTATGATATTTTTCCGCTTTCACATTTCCACCAACTGTGCATCCTCATCCGGTCAGGATTTCTATCATATTTCGTTTCCTGCCGTAATAAAATTCCCCCTGGCAGATACCGCTATTTCCAAAAATCCGCGGCACCGGCAGGGGGAACCTGCAACAGGCGGATCAACGCAGCCCGCACTGCTGTTATCTTGCATGAACTGTATCTTTTTCAAACGATCTGTTTACAGATCGTCTCCCGCAGTTATTACAGTTCCAGATAAGAATCTGCGTACAGAGTATTTCCCTTAAATACATCACAGGACTTGATGGTTTCCATCAGTCTGAGGTCATTCGGGTTAACAATTGCACTTGTAAGACCCTGCATCATAGCCATTGCAACCAGTGCGGAATCCATGATCGGACGAATATTCTTCGGCATACCATTAGAGTTATTGGAAAGGCCACCGGTAGAATTCAGTCCCATGTCACTAAACATCTTGATTGCCTCAAGAACTTCCATCTGTTTGTCCTGCATTCCCTTTACAACCAGGAACAGCGGGTCAAACCAAAGATCTGTCGGCTCCATGCCGTGCTCCATACCTCTCTCAAGAAGGGTCTGGCAGTACATCATACGCTCATCATTGTCTTTTGCGATTCCTTCGCCATTGCAAAGAGCGATAACAATTGCATCATTTGCAGCTGCAAGGTCAACATACTCGATTCTTCCGGCAGCGTCTGCGGAGTTTACGATCGGTTTTCCTTTGGATCGATTGTATACAGAGATACCAGCCTCGATCGCTTTTTTGTTGGAAGTATCCAGTGCAAGCGGAACATTGTCGAAATTGCTCTGAAGCAGTTCTACTGCCCATTTCATCAGCTCTTCGCCATCGTTTTCTGCAGGTCCGATGTTTACATCAAGGTAAACTGCACCTGCATCCAGCTGCTGTTTTGCTCTCTTTAAAATCGGTTCCGGATCTCTTGCTGCGAAAGCTCTGTTTACGGTAGGAGCAGTAACGGAAAGTCTCTCGCCGATTGTAACAAATTTTGCCATATCTCTTCTCCTTTTCTTATGGGTACCCCCAGAATTACTTTTGATCAGCCCGGCTGCTCCTCCTTTTTAAACAGGAACAGCCGGACAATCAATTCTTTCACATTGATGTCTGCATCAGCAGTCACATCCATTTACTGTTTTTTACAGTTCACCATTTGCCTGCATATCTTTCAGGAACTTCACAAGCTGAACTGCTTCCAGAGGAGCTACGATTACTTCCCAACCAGGCAGTTTAGACTCAATGTCACCTTTGAGAACTGCTACTTTTCCGGGAATAATCACTTTTCTGGTCTTCACTTTATCCTGAACATTCTCGATGAAGAACTTGGAAATTGAGTTACCGGAGAATTTACCGGCAGCCCAGGATGTCAGAACGGAAAGTCCGCCTGCATCGTTAATTACCAGGTTCACCGGAACACCGGAGCGCTCCAGCTCGCCGGATACCAGGAAATATGTAAGAGCAAAATCAACGGTGGTCAGACAAATCGAGTTCTCATCTGCACCATTCAGCGGATAAATGCCCGGCTCAACCTTCATCGGTTTCTGAGGATCAGTAAACACATTCTGACGCAGTCCGAACAGAGGAAGTGCTTCCGCATATCCCATCTCATCAAGAACGATGATAGAACCATATTTCATGGTAAACAGAGATACCAGCGCCTGCTGCATATATCTGTCACCGCCTGCAATTTTGGAAAGATTTACGATGGACGGATATCCGAAAGTACGGTCAGAATCCTTCAGAGCGGCACGTCTTACCTGAACTGTTGTCGCAAAAGTTTCTTTAATGGTAGCGCCCGTTGTATCCAGAATCAGATTCTTGTTGCCAAGTTTTTCAAGAGCAGCAACCGTATTATACAGCTCATCGATCGATGCTCCGTGAACGCCGAGAACCACACCAGCTTCTGTAGCAATCTTGCTCATCTCCTCATAATTGGAAGCGTTTGCTCCATTGAGGATCGGTTTTGCATCCTTGCATACAGCCAGAGCTGCTTTTGCAGCTTCTGCATCCTCACATCCGAGAACCAGAACTTTTCCGGTAGCTGCAGCTTTTGTCACAAGAGATACGTATTTATCTGCGCCGCTTGTCGGAGCATAGTTTACATAGAGCATCTCAGCACACATACGCTCACCGATACGGTCATAATCAACTTTCTTATCTTCCTCGATTTTTGCATCGATCTCTTCATCAGACATGCAGCTACACAGAGAAACTGCATAACGTGTTTTGCTGACAAAGGTTTTCTCATGACGATAGAGAACAGTCTCTCCGCCAAGAGAATACTCACTGCTTCCGGTTCCGACTTTGATCGTCTTCATCGGCGGTGCGGTAGCTTCAGACAGCTGAGCCAGTGCATCCTCTGACATATGAGGGCAGGCAGAGATATCCAGAGCGCCCTGAGCAACCTTCATGGAAAATGCCATACAGGTCGGGCATCCGCACTCTTTACAGTTTTTCTTTGGTGTCATTTTAAAAATTTGAATACCTGATAATGCCATGATCTTTTATCCTCCTAATCTCTTCCTATGTTCCTAAATCAGATTAACTCTTTGATCATTTTGGAAATGGTTGCAACAGACTGAGGATGTTTCAGAATAACGGCATCGGAACCTGCAGCAAGAGAAGCTGCTGCTGTCTGAATCTCCATGGAGATTCCACGTACTTCCTGATTGCCCCATTCCGGAGAATCTTCCTCAGTTGCCATAGCTTCTTTTACCGACCAGGTTTCAGAAGCGACGGGAGTAATGATCGGCATCTGCAGCATCTTGTCATCCTGTGACAATGCAGCAGCTTTGATACGATCCAGTGTAGATACAACGTATTCATAACCATATCCCACTGCAGCGGAACCAACATTCATCACGATGCTCTCCGGTTTCACTCCAAGCTGTGTCATTACAACATTCAGCTGTTTTGCAAGGTTGATATCTACTGCAGACTCTGCTCCGACTTTCTGATTGTACGCCAGACCTGCAGCTGCTCCAACTGCCTTGTAGTTTTCTTCTCTTGCAGACATCACAAGCACATTCTTTCCCTGAAGAGCTTCTGCTACTTTATTCAGCAGTTCGGAATCTTTTTCAACATTTTTGCATCCCTCAACAACAAGTGGAGTATCAATTGCATCTGCTACTTCTTTTGCAACTGCTACCAGATCTTCTACCGGTTTGTTCTCACCATTGGGATCTCCGCCAATCAGACGCAGACATACAAAATCAGCACCTTCCATCTCAGATGCTTTCTTTGCGATCTCGCCGATGGTAGCTGCTCCTTCATAATAAGCCTTTACACCAGCGATCTCATGATCCAGTCCAAGGTCTGTAATCTCAACACCTACCTTTGGTCCGTTTTTGATTTCGCCGTCAAAGGAATAAAATGGTAATACGTTTTCTCCGCCAAGAGTAACTGTCTTGTCTCCGCTGCCGATTTCAACGGTTTTAATTGCTGCATTAAACTTTTGTGGTTTGCGATTAAACGGCATTTTGTGTAGCCTCCTTAAAGATTAATTTCGCGCGTGTGTCCGATTCTTATGCATCGGACACACCCACTTTATTTTATCGTTTTTTCTGCAAATTTGCAAGCATTACAGCATCCTCCGGAAAGTCTTTTCACAGTTTTCCATTTGTTTATCCGTTATCATTCCGTCAAGCTGTCCATCCTTTTCCGGATCTATTCTCCGCTCATACTGCTTTTTCTGCCTGCGTATTTTTCTCGCTTATGAATTACATCATCGGATCCATGCCAAGAGCCGGATGACCTTTCTCAGTCAGGAATGCTACCAGAGTCTCCGGATCTTCTGCGATTGTCTCATCACCGATCATATCAGCAAAGTTCTCAATACCATACAGCTCTTTTGCAGTTTCATTCAGTCTGTCAGCAACCTGATCTTTCAGTTCTTTCGGCATCCATACGATACGCGCCACACCGCCTTCTGCTTTCATGAATTTCTTGGAAGCAATGAAGTGTTTGCCGTGTCCCATGAATCCAGGTGTCTGAACACCGCCTCCTGTCATAGAAGCAAGCTCTGAGAATGTCATTCCAAGAGGAGTCATTCCAGCGTACTCACGGTTTGCAATACATACACCATTGGAGAATGGCTCGATACCACAGATACATTCGAAGCATCCGCAGGAAGTCATCGGTTTCTCCATAATGGAGTACAGAGATACATCGTCCAGCGCACCCTGAGAGAATTTGCGGACTGCTTCGTTAACGTCCTCATATTCACCAATTCTCTCATCAATTACGCGCTCTTTTGTAATAACCTGGCACGGTCCGTTCGGATCCAGCTCGTTGGTAGCTTTTGCATCCAGCCATGATACGGCACCGCAAAGTCCAAGACGCTCCGGTGTTACCACACATACATGTGACGGTGAGAATGCCTGGCACATAATACAGCTGTAATATACCGGTACGGACTCATCTGTCATAGTGGAGAGACGCTCATCACGTTTTTCAAATACCGGTGTTGCCACCTCATGACGAATTCTGGTACAATCTTCCGGATTGGTGTAGATCTTAACCTGACATTTGTCAACAACAGCTTCAAACTCATTTTTTACCTGTGCATAGAGAACTTCTCCAATGTGTTTTGCGCGGAATCCTGCATTAAATGCATCCTTGCTGATACGTACACGAATCATATCACGCTGTCCGGTATGCATTACACCTTCGATGCAGTTCAGATAGCTGTGGAATTTACGCTCAAATACCGGCTCAAAATCAGCCTGCATGTTCTTTCCTGCAACTTCAACCACATAAGCAATGCTGTGTTTGGTTCCAACTTCAAATGCATCAATTTCAGGTCCGATAACTTCAATTTTATGATCTTCCACTTCAGAAGCATCCTTGGTCTGAACAAGCTCACAGCAGTCAACGCGGGAACCGTCAAACTCGATCTGCATATCGCCGCGACGGATAATCTCACCTTCAAAAGCAGATGCAAATGCAACCGGAATATCAATATTCGTAATTTTGATCTTAATATCACGTGCTTCAAGAGAAGTCGGATTGAATTTCGCAATCTCTTTCTGGATAATCAGACTCTTCGGGATTGCCGGAACATCTTTATCATCGTCGGTAACAACCGGGAATCCAAGTGCAATCGCACCTGCTCCGCATGCAACGATCACATCATCAAGCGGTCCAAACGCATTTACGAATGCCGGAACACGATCCTTGGTATAAGTCATGAGAGCGCCTGCATCTCCTGCTGTAACATTACCAAAGATCAGCGCTGCACGAATTGCAACGGATACAACATGGATAACAGCTGTCACATCCTTGCCAAGCGGGATAACACGTACATTTGCACCAGTCTTATATCCCAGTTCCTGACACTGATCAATGATTCCGCCAACCAATGTAACCAGAATACCCTGAGCCTGATAGCTCTTCACCAGATCAACACCTTCCTGTGCAGTCGGAGCGGATCCAAGAATAACTGCTACACCAGGGATATCTCCTGTTACAAGCGGAACACCCAGTTCACGGATAATCGCATCGCTGAGATGTCCATAGCAGGGCTCTGTGTACGGTTTCGCACCATCGATATATTTGATAGCCTCGATAAACTCTGCGCAAAGTGCAGTAGCAACACCGGACATAAATACATCATTCAGTTGATTTTCTCTGGTCATCAGAGATTTTACTACACCAAGAGCCTCTTTCATCTCTTTTAAATTAGTAACCTTTACACCTGTCACTGCATAGTAGCAGGGCAATGCGTATGCGGTATCAGGGAAGCTTACCGCTTTGTCTTCGCCGTTGGCTGCGATCGCTGCATCAACAGCAGCTTCTGTCAAGCCATATACGGCGTCGTTTCCACTGAAAACTCTCTCGAATAATGTCATGTGTTTTTCCTCCTATCACACGTTTTCCATGCCTGGCATGTTTGACTCATCGATTTTTGCTTTTATTTTTCGTATCTCTTCGGCTGCACTTGCACTGTAGTCATATGGAGAAGCTCCTTCCCTGTCTGCCTCCATAATCTCCGGGTTATAGTGCACCATTCCCAAAAGGTCACAGAAAGGGATACGTGCCTTTATGAATGCCTCATCTTTTTCGTCCCGCACCTTATTGGCCACGACACGAACCTGATGAACGCCCAGCTCTTCTGCCAGACGTTTCACATTCTTATAGGTCTGAATACTTCTGGCGCCCGGTTCAATCACAACGATAAACTGATCCATTCCCTCGGTGGTTCCTCTTCCCAGATGTTCAAGGCCCGCCTCCATATCAAGAATCACAACATCGTTTCTTCGAAGCACCAGGTTATTGATGATTCTCTTCAACATCACATGTTCCGGGCAGACGCAGCCGCTGCCGGCAGTCTCCACCGTTCCGAGTGTCAGGAGTTTCACTCCGTTGTACTCTTTACCATATTTGTCAGGAATATCATCAACTTTCGGATTAATTTTGTAAAATCGGTTATCCGCACTGGCCTCGGTACGCTCCTCCACCAGTTTTCTCATCTTGGTAATCGGAACGATGGTATCCAGAATGTCCTCCGGAAATCCCAGCGCAAGACCCAGATTAGCATCCGGATCCACATCTGCCGCCAGCACCGGATGTCCTTCATCCGCGTACAATCTTGCCAGAGTGGCAGCTATGGTTGTCTTTCCTACGCCGCCTTTGCCTGTCACTGCTATCTTCATTTTACTAAAATCCTTTTCAAAAACATACTACGCAGGGCGGCAAAAAACTCCGCCCTGCATTGGGTCACTTACATTAAACACCAAGAGCTGCCCGTTTCTCTTCGATGCGTGCAATCATCGCATCACCAAGTTTATTGATATCTTTTTCTACTGTGTAAGAAGCTTCTACCCAGTCACGAACACCGTTTGTCAGAAGTTCTGTAACCTCAGAAGAACCGGATACATAAGGTTCAACGCCAAGGAAGGTATCAATACCGGTAGCTACAACATAGTTACCGATGGAAACTGCTTTTTCGGACATCCACTCAGGAGCACATCCAACAACCGGAAGCTGAGAAATGTTTACACCACCAGTCTTTGCCAGTTCTGCAACCAGAACCATCATACGGGAAATATCCACACAGGATCCCATATGGAGCACCGGCGGAATATCAGCCAGCTCGCAGACACGCTTCAGACCTGCACCGCAAAGATCTTTGGCACGTTTGTCCATCAGACCTGCCTTTGCAGCAGCCTGTGCAGAACATCCGGATGCTACAATGATAATATCGTGAGCAATCAGTTTCTTCATCAGCTCGACATGAGCAGTATCCGGGCGAACCTTCGGGTTGTTACATCCAACCATTGCAACCGCACCGCGAATAACACCGGATGCTACACACTGCCACAGCGGCATCAGTGTACCGGTCTTGTCAACCTGAGAGTTGGTAACGCCGTCCAGAGTCTTGATAATTGCTTCTACAGAATATCCCACCGTTGCTTTCTGTTTCATGTTCGGAATATGTACAAGCTCCGGTTTACGATTCCTGAAGTTCTCTACAGCCATCTTTACGATTGCTTTTGCATTTTCACCAGCGGTTTTCGCATTGAAACGGATATACTCAGAATCCGGCATCTGCGCGATCGGGCTGGTTGTAACGAATTTTGTGTGGAAACATTTGCTTAACGGACCAAGCGCCGGGAAGATACACTGTACATCCACAACGATTGCCTCACATGCTCCGGTCAGTACAACATTTTCCTGCTGCAGGAAGTTACCTGCCATCGGAATACCGCGGCGCATTGCAACCTCGTTGGAAGTACAGCAGACACCTGCCACATTAATTCCCTTTGCTCCCATCTGTTTTGCATATGCGATCATTTCAGGATCATCAGCATATTCACAAATCATCTCAGACAGTGACGGATCATGTCCGTGAACAATGATATTTACTTCGTCTTCTTTCATAACGCCAAGGTTCGCTTCCGTATCAATCGGCTTTGGAGTTCCGAACAAAACGTCAGAAAACTCGGTTCCCATCATGGAACCGCCCCATCCATCGGACAGACCGGAACGAAGAGACTGACGAATCAGTGCTTCCGGTTTCGATGAACATCCCATATGGGTCATATGCATAGAACATGATACTTCACGGTCAATTGCACGCGGTGCAATCTCTTCACGCTCCCAGATTTCCTGTGTGTGTTCGGGAGCCCTTTTCAGGAAACGCTGTGTTCCGAAAGGTTTTCCGTATTCCAGAAGGGCCAGTTCAGACATTTCATGTGCCAGATCATAGATATCTTTACCTTCTGTCTCAACACCCCATTCTTTTGCAATACGAATCAGTTTCTCCGGATCCTTTACCTTATAGTTTCCGTTAGGATCTGCTTCATGAAGGGTATGACAGATTTCACGTCCATGATCAGAATGTGTTGCGGATCCGCCTGCTGTAAAGCGCAGGAAATTACGGCCTACAATACCGTGAACATCACATCCGCAGATTCCTCTTGGTGCCTTTGGGGTGATCCTGCAAGGTCCCATGGTACAGATACGGCAGCAGGTACCCTGCTCGCCAAATTTACAATGCGGCGTCTGATTCTTTACACGGAACTGCCATGCATCAGCGCCTACCTTCGCGCCTGTCTCCAGGAGCCGGTTGGTAGCTTCCTCGAATTCTTCTACGCTTGTCAATTTGAATTCGCTCATCTTGTCCTCCTCAAGATTATCTAATAATTATTATAGTATATAGTATTTTTAAAATATCCTCCCAGGGGGGATATTTTAATGCTAAGAGAGCCCTCCACTTGGTAAATCTCTGATGGAGGGAAGTTTAGCCATTACAGGCCCAGATTTGCAATAATGTTTTTCAGGGCTTCCCGTACCGGAGAATTTTCCGGAAGCGTTACCGTGGGTTTCCCATCGCAATCATATTCATAAACCATCTCATCATGCGGAACCACACCGAGAAGCCGCAGTCCCTGTCTTTCAATTTCTTCTTTTGTGCCTTCATTGAGAACACCGCCCGGTGCACGATTTACAATCAGTCCGATGTTCTTGGGCTTCATGTCACATTCATGGATCAGTTCCGCAATTCGCGCTGCTGCCTGTACTCCTCTCCGTGAACAGTCACTGACCAGAATTGCTGTATCCATTCCCGGCAGAATGCCGCGGCTGATATGTTCCATTCCGGCTTCGTTATCCACAACCATATAGGGATAATTCGGATATAACTTCGCCAGCTGATTCTGGAGCAATCCATTTACGTAGCAGTAACATCCCTTTCCCTGTGTTCTTCCCATAACAAGAAGGTCAAAATCGTCATCCTCAATCAACGCATTGCTGAATTTAAATTCAGCATAATCTGCTTTACTCATTCCTGCAGGAATCGGACTTTTCTTTGCCATCTCTGCCTGAGCAATTTCTTCCCGGATGTCACCCAACGTTGCTTCAACTTCAACACCCAGGACTTCATTCAAGTTTGAATTTGCGTCAGCATCAACAGCAAGCACGGGGCCCTTGCCCGTCTCACACAGATACTGAATCAGCAATCCACACAGTGTTGTCTTTCCGACGCCGCCTTTCCCTGCGACAGCAATTACATGTGCCATAAAACCAGATGCCTCCTAATTGTGTAGTAAAACAAAATCTTTATCTTATACCAGAGTACGAAGTCCTGATCTGTCAATAAGCTCTGAGATCTTCCTTTGTTCAGAGCATATACAGAAGGAATCACCCCCGTTTCGTTTTTGTTGTCCGCTGCTTTATTCTAAGGCCCCGCATTTGCATGACATTTCCATTTCTGCACGTTCAGGTCCTTAAAATCATTTACTCGCAATCCAGCTCAACAATGCTGTTTGCCAGATCCACCATTTTGATCCTGCCCTGGACTTTGATTTCTTCCCCCATGATATCGCGGATCACCACAAATTCACCATCCACATCAATTCTGCTGACATTTCTGCAGACTATCGTATTTTCCGGTTCTTTATATACCGTAGCCAGACACATTCTTTCACGCCTCCTTCAAGTGTTCCTTTACCAAAGTCAGTGCAAGAGAAAGACGCATATTTCCCTTCTGAAAATCGGATACGCCTTCCCGAATCTGTCTGGCAGCATCTGCCATCCCTGATTTTTCCAGCTTATCTGCCATCTCATCAAGTTCTGCAGCGTGGTGTTCATTATGCTGCAGCATATATGTCAGCAGTGCCAGATTCTCATCCTTGCATGTCGACCCCTCACAGCTCCCGCAGGAATTCTCACAATGATGCTCGTGTGTGTGTTCATGCTCGTGTGTACCGTGCGGAATCGGATTCCCATTCTCATCATATAATAAATGCATATTTAAACCTCCTCTGTATTCTCCTCATGGTCAATGAATCATCTGATCTGAACGCGCATTTTATGCCTGTTTTCCGGCATCATATGATACATTCTGCACAGGGAATGATAAATTTCTATCAAATTGATTGTATTATACTCTATTTTCTGCACAAAATCAATACGAGTGCCACAAATTTCCTCGTACATTTTGTATCTTGTGTTGCTGTTCAGACCACAACGGACGCTGTGGAGAAAATAAAACCCGACGCAGACTCGCCCTCCCTCCTTCAAAACGCAGCGGTACTAAATTCGCCAGGCAAAAGCAGCATGATTTATTAAGGATCGGCGTTTTCAAGTTTGCTTACGAGATGCTATTTTGCACAGATGTTTCGTGCGAACTCAGAACCGTAACACATTTTATATTTTCTTAATATAATTGCGGTGATTTCTTTATATTTTTGTGGTAAAATCGGTAAAATACATGAAAAAGCGTTATTTTTAGGAGGTATCCCACATATGGCAGTAAATATTCCCAAAATTACACTTAATGACGGAAATAAAATGCCGCTGCTCGGTCTTGGTGTCTATAAAGCAACCGGTGAAAATGAAGTTGAACAGGCGATCAGAGATGCTGTTTTGACGGGTTATCGTATGATTGATACTGCATCCGTATATAAAAATGAAGAAGGTGTCGGACGGGGAATCCGCAGCTGCGGTGTTCCACGCAGCGAATTGTTCATTACCACCAAGATCTGGAACACCGCCCAACGTGTCGGCGATATCGAAGGGGCTTTTCATCGCAGCCTGGATCGCATGAAACTGGATTATGTGGATCTGTATCTGATTCACTGGCCCGTGCCCGGCTGTTATCCGCAGACCTGGAAAGTTCTGGAAAAGCTTGCAGCTTCCGGACGTGCCAGATCCATTGGGGTCAGTAATTTTGAAGAAACTCATCTCACACAGCTTTTTGAATTTTCCGGTGTTGTTCCTGCTGTGAATCAGATCGAGTGCCACCCCCTGTGGATTCGAAAAGGACTTGTCTCCTATTGTCAGGAACACCAGATCGCAGTTCAGGCTTATGCTCCTCTTGCCAGAGGTTTGTATCTCAAGCGGGAGATCATTCAAAAGCTGGCAGCTAAATATGAAAAAACACCCGCTCAGATCGGGCTGCGCTATCTGGTTCAGCGAGGCATCAGCGTAATCCCGAAATCCACACACAAAGAACGAATTGAAAGCAATGCTGATGTTTTCTCCTTCTCTCTTTCGGATCTTGATATGGCCCTGATTGACTCGATGGATGAACAGTTCCGCAGCGCCTCGATTCCGGAAGACATGGTTGGACAGGGTGTTCACTAAAAGTTTTATCATTTCGTCCTGAGAAGGAATAGAAAAGAAGAGAATTGATCCTGCCGGTTTCGATAATTGTTGATCATTTCTCTTCTTTTTCTTTATTAGCTTTGAGATTCCCCACTCTCCCAGAAATCCGGTGCAAGCTCGTCCTTTTTCATTCTCTGCATAAGTTCATCCACCGCATCTTTCGGCTTTTTCTGCTGAAACAACACTTCATTGACCGCTTTTATAATTGGAGTTTCAATTCCATATTTCTCCGAAAGGGTAAGCCCTGCCTGCGCAGAATAAACCCCCTCTACGATCATGCGCACTTCCTCCATTGCCTGCTCCATGGTATAACCTTTTCCGATCAGATAGCCGGCTTTTCGGTTGCGGCTGTGTACAGATGCGCAGGTAACGATCAAATCTCCAATTCCCGAAAGGCCATAAAATGTTTCTGCATGCGCCCCCATTGCAATGCCAAGACGCGCAATCTCAGCAATTCCTCTGGTAATCAGTGCGGCCTTTGTATTGTCACCATAGCCCAATCCATCCGCTGTTCCAGCAGCCAGGGCAATGACATTTTTCAGGGATCCGCCCAGTTCAATCCCTGTGATGTCCGGGCTTGTATATACACGAAAAACTGGGCTCATGAATACATTCTGGATATACATTGCTGTCTTCTTCTCATGAGCGCCTACCACAATCGTTGTCGGAAGTCTTCTGCCCACCTCTTCCGCATGGCTTGGCCCGGATAGTACCGTCACATTTGCCGTCGGTATCTCTTCCTCAATAACCTGAGACATCGTCATCAGGGTTTTTGATTCCACGCCTTTCGCCACATTAACGATCATCTGTCCTTCCGGTATAATATGCGCATATTTTTGGGCCGTACTTCTCACATAGGGTGATGCTTTTGCCATTACCAAAAGATCCCTTCCTCCAAGAGCCTCCTCCATATCAGAGGTAAATCTCATCTGATCCGGAAGCAAAACACCCGGAAGCTTGGTCAGATGCTCATGATTTTCCAAAAGCATCCTGATTTCGTTTTCATTTTCCGAGCAGATTGTCACTTCATGACCGTTGTCGCTGAGCAGCAGGCCAAGGGCCGTACCCCAGCTTCCCGCCCCAATGATACTTATCTTTGCCATATTCCAAGCCTCCTTTACTGTTTTTGAGGTTCACTTTCTTTCTTTTTCCCCAGATAAGTTTTATGCTCCGTACCGGAGAGAAGACGTTTGATATTTCCCCGATGCTCCCAGACAGCCAGAATCGCAAGAAGTGCAATGACGAGATACATCTCATAACGATAGGCTTCAGCCATCGGAAAGAATCCCATTTCTCCCAAAATCAGTGTGGATCCAAGAAAAAAGACATAGACAAGTATAGAGCCTAAAGATACATAATGTGTTGTAAACAATATTGTAAAAAATACCGCTGCACAGATCAGCGTGATTCTCCAGTCAAAGGAAAGAATCAGACCGGCTGTCGCAGCAATTCCTTTGCCGCCGCGAAATCCCAGATAGAACGGAAAATTATGTCCCAGGATCGTACCGGCTGCTGCATACACAGTCAGAAGCTTGATCATGTCCGGATGGGATGCTCCAAACAGCAGACGTACTACGAGAACCGCAAAAATGCATTTCAAACAGTCTCCGGCGAGTGTAATCAGACCGGCCTTTCTTCCCAGGGTCCGAAGCGCATTGGTGGTACCCGCATTTCCGCTTCCGTGTTCCCTGATATCAATTCCATGCATTCTCCCGTAAATATAGGAAGTCTGAAACAATCCAAAGACATAACCAATCAAAAGACAAACCACTCTAACCATATTTACTGCTCCTTTTCTTTCCTCTCGCGAATAATAAACTTCAGAGAAGTTCCCCTGAATCCAAATGCTTCACGTATCTTGTTTTCCAGATATCTGGTATAGGAAAAATGCATCAGTTCTTTGTCATTGACAAAAATCACAAACGTTGGTGGTTTCACGGAAACCTGCGTCATGTAGAATATTTTCAACCGTTTTCCGCGATCGGACGGCGGCTGCTGCATGGCCATCGCTTCTGTCAGAATATCATTGAGCACACCGGTCTGAATCCGAAGGTTCTGATGCTGAAGAACCATATCAATCGTATCAAACAGTTTCGGAAGACGCTGTCCGGTTTTTGCAGAGATAAACATGATTTCCGCATACGGCATATATGCCAGCGTTGTACGTATTTTCTCAGTAAAGCGGTATATCGTTTTGTCATCTTTTTCCAGTGCATCCCATTTGTTTACCGCGATGATCATTCCTTTGCCTCTCTCATGCGCGATTCCGGCAATTTTGGCGTCCTGCTCCGTGACTCCCTCCAGCGCATCGATCAGAAGAACCACCACATCCGCGCGCTCTACCGCCGAAACCGTACGGATAATACTGTATTTTTCCAGCTCTTCTTTGATCTTGCTCTTCTTCCGGAGGCCTGCAGTATCGATAAATACATACTCCCGATCTCCCCGCACGATCGTTGTGTCAACCGCATCACGGGTCGTTCCCGCAATATCTGATACAATCACACGGTTTTCTCCGAGAAGTTTATTGACAAGGGAGGACTTTCCTACATTCGGTTTCCCGACGATGGCGATATGTGGAATATCATTGTCCTCCTCATTTTCCATCTCCGGGTCAAAGTGTTTCACAACTTCATCCAGCATATCTCCAATGCCAAGTTTTCCCGATGCCGAAATGGGAATCGGCTCTCCGATACCAAGATTATAGAATTCATATACATCCAGCATCTGCCGTTCAAAATTGTCTACCTTATTTACCACCAGTACCACCGGCTTTGCACTGCGTCGAAGCATATCAGCGACTTTTGAGTCGGAATCCACCAGTCCCTGACGTACATCCGTAATAAAAATAATCACATCCGCTGTGTCAATGGCGATCTGTGCCTGTTCCCTCATCTGGGACAGAATAATATCTCTGGATTCCGGTTCAATTCCCCCGGTATCCACCAGAGTAAAATTATGATCCAGCCAGCTTACATCCGCGTAGATCCGGTCTCTTGTCACTCCCGGGGTGTCTTTTACAATGGATATATTTTCACCGGCCAGCATATTGAACAGGGTCGATTTACCTACATTCGGTCTGCCCACAATTGCTACTATCGGTTTGCTCATACATCATTCTCCTTCTGTGTGTTGTCTCTTTTTCTTCCTCAAGAACGGCTTTAACCAGATCACTGCCCGGCTCATCAACCACCTGAATCTTAACCTTCAGACGTTTTTCTGCTTCTTCTACAGTGACATCATCCAGAAATACATTTTCCCCGGACCGAAGCATATTACAGGGGATCAAAAGATAGTCCCCAAGATCTTTTCCTTCCAGCTGTTCCATCAGATCTCCTCCGGTAATCAAGCCGGAAACGGTTATGGACTCTCCGAAAAACCGATTGGCAATCGTATAGACGGTTCCGGTCACATTTGGATATTTATCCCGGATCTGATCAAGACAGCTCTCCAGAAACGGTGCAGCAAGACGGCCGGTAGCGACAGAAACCCTGCATATTCTGTCATCTCCCTCCCGTCCGGAGAGTTCTTCTGCCACTTCTTCCTGCAACAGTCTTAACATTCCTACCCCGTTTTCCAGCTGAAGATATCCGTCATACTGTTCTTCGGGGGGCAGGGGTTCTTCCGCAAGCAGATACCACTCATCGGAAGCGTGAATAAAATGCAGTCCCCACTGTTCATACAGTTTCTTCTGCCAACTATGGATAATGGCAAGAACTTCTTTTGCATCTTCTTTTTCAAAAGGTTCCAACTGCGTCAGGCCGTCTCTGTACTTGGATAAGCCCACCGGCACGACAGAAACACTTTTCAGATGTGGCAGATAACCGGATAACTCACGGATGCTGCGTTCCAGCTCTTTTCCGTCATTATAACCTTTGCAGAGCACAATCTGACCATTCATCTCTATTCCGGCTTCATACAGGCGCTGTACCTTTGGAAATATCTCTCCCGCAAAGCGGTTATTCAGCATCCGGCATCGAAGAGCCGGATTTGTAGTCTGAAATGAAATGTTGATGGGTGCGAGATGATATTTGATGATCCGATCAATATCATGATCATCCATATTGGTCAGTGTCACATAATTGCCCTGAAGAAAGGAAAGCCTCGAATCATCATCTTTGAAATAAAGCGTTTCTCTCATCCCCGGAGGCATCTGATCAATAAAGCAGAAAATACAGTTGTTCCGGCAGGACCGATACTGATCCATAAATTCATTTTCAAAGGTGATTCCCATATCCTCATCATATTCTTTCTCAATCTCAAGAAGCCACTCCTCCCCGTCCTGCTTACGGATTCCCAGTTCCAGATAGGTGTCATTGATCTGATAATGATAATCAAAGACGTCTTCAATCTCTTCCCCGTTTATCGTAAGGAGCTCATCGCCCGGTTCCAGTTCCATCTCACTGGCGATACTGCCAGGAGCAACCTCCCTGATTAAATGTCTTTTTACTTTTTTCACCTTCAAAAGCTCCACAGCCTTTCTATTGATAAAATGCCATTTACCTGCCATCGTTGAAAAGGCATGGATAAGCAGGCATTCATTCTTTATAATAACAACATACTGCACAAAAAGCAAGGATTCTTTCGTTTTTTGCTTGACGTCTCCACTTTCATAGTGATATAAATAGGTGGTAAATACCATGTAAAATATTGTCGCTATTTGGAAAATACTTCGAATCCAGCAACTCATAGACATCTGTATTTTTTAAATAGTGATCGAAAATTTCTACTGGAGGTTTTGTATGGCTAATCTAGATTTGCTGGAAACTTCAATTCCCGTAGCACCACTGAAGCTTGCCGCTTTAAAAGGTTGTCGGGAAATGGCGGAAACCGTAGACCAGTATCTGGTTCAGTTCCGCAGAGAATTGGCTGGACACCGCAAATCCAACGGTGTTACATTTTCCGGTTATTCCGAGGATTCCTTTCTGATCGATTGCGAATGCCCCCGATTCGGATCCGGTGAAGCAAAGGGTAAAATCAATGAGTCGGTACGTGGTGCGGATCTCTTTATCCTCGTGGACGTTTGCAACTACAGCATCACCTATAAAGTGTGCGGATACGAAAACCACATGTCACCTGACGATCATTACCAGGATCTGAAACGTATCATTGCTGCAGCTACCGGAAAAGCGCATCGAATCAACGTTATTATGCCCTTCCTCTACGAAGGAAGACAGCACAAACGTACAAAGAGAGAATCTCTCGACTGTGCTCTGGCACTGCAGGAGCTGATGAATATGGGTGTCTCCAATATTATTACTTTTGATGCCCACGATCCACGTGTAATGAATGCGATTCCTCTTGGCGGCTTCGACAATTTCATGCCTACCTATCAGTTTCTGAAGGCACTTTTGAATTCTGTACCGGATCTGAAACTGGACAATGACCATCTTATGATTATCAGCCCGGACGAAGGTGCTATGTCCAGAGCGGTTTATTTTTCCAACATTCTGGGCGTTGATATGGGCATGTTTTACAAACGTCGGGACTATTCTACCATTATTAACGGAAAGAATCCGATTGTGGCTCATGAATTTCTCGGGGATTCCATTACCGGAAAAGATGTCATTATCATCGATGATATGATTTCCTCAGGAGAAAGCATGCTGGATGTGGCGAAGCAGGTGAAAGAACGCGGAGCCAATCACGTATTTGTCTGCACGACTTTTGGCCTTTTCACCGACGGTTTGGAAAAGTTTGATTCCTACTATGAAAAGGGATATATCAGCAAAGTAATTACAACGGACCTCACTTACCGCACACCGGATCTTATTTCCCGCCCATGGTATGAACCTGCCGAGATGGGGAAATATATGGCAAGCATTATCGATACGCTGAACCATGACGTATCCGTAGAAAAAGTTCGCGCCACAACTCAGAAAATCAATAAGCTTCTGGCAAAACACAGATAAATAAAACAAAGGACCGGAAAACGATTCATCAGACAGAATCATTTTCCGGTTTTTGATTACTCGTTCAGCGACAGAAACGCCGCAAGATTTCCTCTCTTTCCCTTTGACGCCCGATGCGAGAAGAGGAATCCGGGATTACAGCAGGTACAAAGATTCGGGAGCAGTATTCTCGAATCCGCTACATTCGCTTCAATCAGGATCTGACGGTTGGCCTCCCAGAGATTTAGCTGATATTTTCCATCCTCTTTTGCATAGAAAAGACTGTGATGCAGTTTTTTGGGAAATGCCTGACGAAACGCATCGATTACGTCTTCACTGACCTCATAACAATTCTGACAGATAGAAGGCCCTATGGCAGTAATCAGATCCTCCGCTCTGGTGCCGAATGCTTCTCCCATGGCATCGATCGTCTTTTGCCCCATCCGATTTACCGTGCCGCGCCAGCCGGAATGCGACAGTCCGATTGCGCGGTGAACAGGATCCACAAAATAAAGTGGAACACAATCCGCATAAAAAGTAGCAAGCGTCACACCCGGCTCATCCGTGATCAGCCCGTCAACATCATGAAAACTTCGCGGACGCGTAATGCCGCTTCCGCAGTCTTCTCTTCCTACCCTTTGCACATTCGTGGTGTGCGTCTGATCCGAAGTAACAATCGATTCCACTTCAAATCCCACTGCCCGGGAGATCCGGCGGAAATTCTCGTCCACACGGCACGGATCGTCCCCTCTTGTATAACTCAGATTCATTGAACTTAAGAATCCTTCACTTACGCCCCCAAGTCTTGTTGTAAAAGCGTGGGTTACCATACCTGTCTGTTCCAGTTCCGGCCAGGTTAGATAAACGATACCATCACCTGTTTCGTTCACTTTCATTTTTGCAGCGTCAGTCATATGCCATCGGATTTCAAAACTCATCCTGTATTTCCTTTCCCGTATTTTCCAAAAATCAGATACCCGAAATTCTAAAAGCTGTTACCATCCGTTTCCCCGATATAAAAAAGCGTTCTGATAAACCCGGATCGCATCCGGTGTCTCCGCCACAACATCAAACCTGCAGGGACGATCCGAGGGAATCTTTCGGAAAACCCGATAATAATCTGCCGTTTTGGAAATTTTCTGCTGTTTTCTGTAATTAACAGCACTGGCAGGATCTGAAACTTTGGGATCCGTGCGATATTTGACTTCCACAAATACCAGATAGCCCTCATGTTCCGCAATCAGGTCAATTTCTCCGAAACTGCAGCTAAAATTATATTCCAGAATTCGATACCCCAAAGACTCCAGATATTTCGCAGCCCGACTTTCCTGTTTTTTCCCTATTTCCCTTTGATTCATTCTGTATTCCCGTTCTCAGTAAAATGAGTAATAAATGTAGTTCTGTGAATCGGCGATGGACCCAGTTTTTTTATCGCGTCAATATGTTCTGCCGAACCATAGCCTTTGTTGGAAGCAAATCCATAACCGGGATACATTTTGTCATATTCTTCCATCAGATGATCTCTGTTTACCTTCGCAACAATACTTGCTGCTGCGATCGAAATACTCGCTGCATCTCCCTTGATAATCGGTACCTGAAAGATCTCAAGCCCGGGAATCCGAACCGCGTCGTTCAAAAGCACATCCGGTTTCACAGTCAGCTTGCCGACCGCCTCACGCATCGCTTCATAAGTTGCCTGCAGAATATTAATCTCATCGATTCGCTGCGGCGATGCAGATCCGATTCCCACTGCTACCGCCTCGCGCAGAATGATTTCGCAAAGTTCTTCTCTCTTTTTCGCTGTCAGCTGCTTGGAATCATTCAGGTATAAAATCTGACAGTCTTTTGGCAGGATCACTGCTCCTGCCACTACGGGACCAGCCAACGGTCCGCGCCCAACCTCATCGATTCCGCAGATGTACCCTCTGCTTTCATAACGCTTTTCAAAAACCTTCATCTGTTCCGTGCGAAGCCTCTCTTTTTCCAGCATTCGCTCTCTTTTTTTGTACTTTTCAATCAGGTTCTGTACTCCCTGACGGGAATCCTTTTCATAACACTGATAAAGAGCAGGCAGCTCCGCTTCCGGCGCTGCCTCAAATTTTCTTCTGATTTCGGAGATTGATTCCGTAGTCTGTCCCATTTTTTCCCTTTCCTGACTCTTTTTCCTTAAGCGTGGCGATTCATTCTTTGACCGGAGCTTCGAGGCTGATGCGTCCCAGTTTTCCGCTCCGAAAATCATCCATCAGCAATCTGGCCGCCTTTTCATAATCCAGCTCTCCGCCGCGTTTCAGACAGCCTCTTGCGCGTGCAATCTCCTCAAGGACGGCAAGACTGCCCGATACTTCCTCAAAGCCATAGCGCTCCATCAGAGTTCCGGAATACACTCCTTCCAGATATTCGATTGTGGAAAGAGCGAGTTCTTCGATATTCAGGATTTCATCGTTAATTGATCCGATCATAGCCAGGCGAAGTCCTACCTGCTGATCTTCAAACTTTGGCCAGAGAATACCCGGGGTATCCAGAAGTTCCAGCTGTTTTCCAAGACGGATCCATTGCTTTCCCTTCGTCACTCCTGGTTTATTGCCTGTTTTTGTGCAGGCACGCCCTGCATAGGAATTAATAAACGTAGATTTTCCCACATTGGGAATGCCAACCACCATTGCTCGCACCGGGCGATTTAAGATTCCTCTCTTTTTATCCCGCTCCAGTTTCTCTTTGCATGCTTCCTGTACAACACTGTTGATTGTTTTGATCCCTGCTCCGGAACGGGAATTCACTTTTACAGCATAATACCCTTTTTCCCGGAAATAGTCCATCCATTGCTCTGTATACCGCTCATCTGCCAGATCTGCCTTATTGAGTAAGATCAGACGTGATTTGTTTTTTCCAAGTTCATCGATATCCGGATTACGACTCGAGCCCGGAATTCTCGCATCCACCAGTTCTATCAGCAAATCAATCAGTTTCAGATCCTCCTGCATCTGTCTGCGTGCTTTTGTCATATGTCCCGGATACCACTGATAATTCATGTTCTACCTCCATTGCTGTTCTGCCCTTACCGATCCGGTAAACCAATTTTTTCCCAGGGGGATATTACAAACCACAGTTTCCCCACAATCAGATCTTCATCCACCATACCAAGGCCGTTATGCCGGCTGTCCTCACTGTTGTTGCGGTTATCCCCCAGTACGAAATACTGTCCCTTTCCTACGGTGATTGGTTCTTCCGCAAGCCCGGCATTCGTGATCGACGGAAAATCTTTTCCTTCCAAATAAGTCTCACCATTAATCAGAATCTGACCATTTACGATCTGTACTGTCTCCCCGGGCAACGCAATCACCCTCTTAATATGCAGACTGGCCTTTTTATCTTCACTGGTGCGAAAAACAATAATATCCCCTCTCTTTGGCTCGCCAAGACGGTAAGCTGCACTGTCTACCAAAACGCGTTCCCCTGCTGTCAGTGTAGGCTCCATAGAGCCTTCCTGAACAACCACACTTTTACAGAAAAACCAGGAGAAGATGCCTGCAAGAAGAATCACTGCCGCAATCTCAATGATCCATGCAATCACGGACCGGATTTTCTCCTTATAAAAATATTCTTTCACATATCTGGTATTCATTCCCATGATAATGCTCCACTTTCAAATCACTGATACTTACAAGGCCGGAGAAACATCAAAATGGTTCCTCCGGCCTTCCGTCAACGCATTATTTTACTAATTCTCTTACCTTGGCAGCTTTACCAACACGTGTTCTCAGATAGTTCAGTTTCGCACGTCTTACTTTACCGCGTCTTACAACTTCTACCTTCTCAACGTTCGGGGAGTGCAGCGGCCAGGTCTTCTCAACGCCTACACCATTGGATGACTTGCGCACGGTGAAGGTTTCTTTGCTTCCGCCGCCCTGTCTCTTCAGGACAACACCCTCAAATACCTGTACACGCTCACGGTTTCCCTCTTTGATCTTTCCGTATACTCTTACGGTATCACCAACACGGAACTCCGGTACTTCTGCTTTCAGCTGTGCATCTTCAATTTTCTTAATAATGTCGTTCATGGCTTTTATCTCCTTTTTTCACTGGATGTTCTTAATGCCTTCTGCAACAGCGGACCATCTCTTTCTCACAACATGAATCATTATACTATAAAGCATCTGCAGATGCAAGTATTTTTTTATTTTTCCATCTGCCGGTATAGATCTGTTCACGAAGAGCAAAAGAAAACCGTTTCAATCCTTCTCCGCGGGGAATTCCACGAATAAGGGCAACTGTCAAAAACCCATGTGCGCACAGCTCAGATTCTACTTCTGCTGACTTTTCTCTCCATTGTTCCTGCGTCAAATGTTCTCCTCCCGAAAGAATCAGAATAAGCGGTGTCTCCTCTCCCCAAAAATTTGCTGTATATTCTTTTCTGTCTGCAACCGGAGCGTCCGGTGCAGGTTCCATAGGAAGATGCAGAATCAATAGATCTTTTGCTCCGAACCGGTTCTTCTGCCTCCGGATTTTTTTTCTTGCCAGGTCAAGGGATTTCCCGTATCGCGTCAGTGCATTCATAAGGTCATGTATTTCCGATGTTCCTGACTGCGTCTTATCACAGGCACAGGTAATCAAAAATGCATTTTCCAAAAGATCCGGCCTGCGTTCTTTCGTACGTTCAAAGGATGCCTCATGGCGCCAGGCATCGATTTTTCTGTGATCACCGGTAAGCAGTACTTCCGGTACTTTCTTTCCATGCCACTCTTCCGGCCGCGTATAGTGCGGATATTCCAGAAGATTGTCCTGAAGAGATTCAAATTGCGAGGATTCTTCATTGCTGAGCACACCCGGCACAAACCGGGACACCGCGTCAATGAGCACCATAGCCCCCAGTTCTCCTCCGGTGAGCACATAATCTCCGATGGAAATATAATCCGTTACCACTTCCTGAAGTACACGATCATCAATTCCCTCGTAATGACCGCAGAGCAGAACCAGATCCTTCTCAAGAGCAAGTTCCTCCACCATCGTCTGATTGAGCACTCTGCCCTGCGGCGTCAGATAAATGGTTCTCGGTTTTCTTCTGATTTTCTCCTCCACTGTCTGATAAGCGCGAAAAACCGGTTCCGCTTCCATCACCATACCTGCTCCTCCGCCATAAGGATAATCATCCACACGGTGAAACTTATTTGTCGAAAAGTCCCGTATGTTCGTCGTCTCCACAGTGAGATACCCGCGCTCCATAGCACGTCCCAGAATGCTGGTATGCAGCCCCTGATCGATCATCTCCGGGAACAGCGTCAATACGTGAAACCTCATACTGCCAAACCTCCTATCGTCTTTACTCCACCAATCCGGGAAGCAAATGAACCGTCATACGGTTCTTCTCAAGATCGACATCCAAGATACAGTCATGGATCGCCGGGATTAAAACCTCCCCATGCTCCCTCGAATCAACGATATAAACATCATTTGCTCCGGTCTCCATCACATCGCGTAGAACACCGAACAGCTCCCCGTTTTCCGTATAGATGTCCAGCCCCTGCAGATCCGCAATGTAATACTCGTCTTCTTCGAGCTCTATAGCATCTTCGCGATCAACATACAGACTGCAGCCTTTGTATTTTTCAATATCGTTAATGTTATCTATCCCCTGAAACTTTACAATTGCAAATTGCTTAAAAAAGCGAACACCTGCAACGTGATACTCCTTCTTTTCCTTTCCCGTATCCAGAAATACCCGATCCAGATCCAAAAAACGTTCCGGTTCTGTTGTGGGATATACTTTCACTTCACCGCGCACACCGTGGGTAGAAGAAATCACTCCGATCTGCAAATATGTCTCCATGGATTTTCCTTTCCTTCTTATAAAAATAATCCTGTCTGTATCCGTAAACAACTTCGTTTTTGACAAACCGGTTATAAGTATACGATATCATTCCGCAAAAATCAACCAATTCCACGCACCACTGCACGAATCAGTTTTTTAAATTGTCCTGCCACACGATCTGCCGTCTCCTGTACTTCCTTATGATTCAGCTTTTGGGAAGACATTCCGGCGGCCAGGTTGGTGATACAGGAAATTCCGCATACCTCCATGCCCATATGACGTGCTGCCACTGCCTCACAGGCTGTGCTCATACCAACCGCATCACCGCCCCAGCTTCTGCACATACGAATCTCTGCCGGAGTTTCATAAGCAGGACCGGTCAGCTGAACATACACGCCTTCCCGAAGCGGAATCGAAAGTTTTTCTGCCTCTTTCTGAATAATTTCCCGCAGACGCAGACTGTATACTTCGCTCATGTCCGGAAACCTCACACCCAGCTCTTCTACATTTTCTCCGATCAGCGGGCATGGAACGGCCGTGGTGATATGATCGGTGATCAGCATAAAATCTCCAGGGCGGAAAGAGAAGTTAATCCCACCGGCTGCATTCGTCAAAATCAGTTTTTTCGCCCCAAGCATTCCCATCAGCCGTGTTGGCAAAACCACATCTTTCATAGGATATCCTTCGTAATAGTGAACTCTTCCCTGCATAATGACAACCGGCACTTCCCCGACATAGCCGAAAACAAACCTTCCCTTATGACCTGCCACTGTGGAAACTGGAAATCCTTCGATTTCTGTATAATCGACTGTCTGTATAATCTGAATCTCATCCGCAAAGTCTCCAAGACCCGATCCGAGAATCAATGCCACCTCCGGCTGAAAATCTGTCTTTGCTCTCACACTTTTCCGGCACGTGATTAATTTCTCATATACTTCACTCATCTTTGTTTCTCCTTTATCTATTCATCTATTCCAGTTCCACTTTTTCCTGAATAATCTTCTTTAACCTTTCATATTGATCTGCATCCATCAGAATCTGATTTCCACGTTTGGTAATCAGCTGTTCGTCCATGAATTTTCGGATTCCTCTGCTGACGCTCTTCACACAAAGACCTGTCTCGTCTGCCAGATTTTGTCTGCTTTCTTTCAGTGTCAAAACACCGTTTTTATGATATCGTTCGTAGCGCTTCACAAGCAACAAAGCCAACCGGTCAGAGCCTTCCATGAACAAAAACAGCCTGCTGTTTCTTCCCTCTTCCAGCAAATACTCTCCCACCAGTTTCGCTTCGCGTTTCATCGCCTGAATGTCCGAATACATCCATTTTTCAAATTTTACCCTCGGAAGCTTAACCACAGTACAGTCTGAGACAGTGCGAAGTGTTGTCATATAGTTTGGCAGATCCATCAGGAATTCCATGCCTCCAAACGCATAGACCTTGTGAAACTGCATATAGTCATAGGATACTCCGTAAATCCGGTAATCAATCGCTTCGATAATTCCTCTTCCGATAAAGAAAATAGTTTCTGCCAACTCCCCTTCTCTTACAAAAACCGTCCCTTTTTCCATTTCCTCAATCTGAAAAGACTCCATCAGCCACAGCGGTGCACTCTGGAAATACGCCTCAAACTGCTCTTGTCGATTTCGATCCACGTCTTTTAGAAACGGTAATGCATCATACAGATATCTGTGTTTCAAGCATTATCCCTCCTCTCTTTTGCCAGTTTTCTTTCACACCAGTTGATCGAGAATGGATGTTCCCACCAATCCTTCCTGCATACGCAACCCAAAATTATCCGCGATCGTTGCACCGATCACCGCAAAGGTGTCTTGATTTTCCAAGGCTTTTCCGCCCTTCATCCCCGGCGAATAGGCGATAAGAGGTACATATTCTCTGGTGTGATCTGTTCCTGTATAGGTGGGATCATTTCCATGGTCTGCGGTCAGCATCAGAAGATCATCTTCTCTTAATTCCGACAAAAGTACACCCAGGTTTCTGTCAAATTTTTCAATCTCACCCGCATATCCTTCCACATCTCTTCGATGTCCCCACAGAGCATCAAAATCAACAAGATTGACAAAGCAAAGGCCATGGAACTCCTCACGGCAAATCTGAACAGTTTGTTCCATTCCGTGTACGGAACTGTCCGAGTGGTATGATTTTGTAATACCCTCGCCACAGAAGATATCATGAATCTTCCCTATACCAATCACATCATACCCTTCCCCGGAAAGCGCGTTCAGTACCGTAGGAGATGTCGGCTTTAGTGCATAATCACGGCGATTGCTTGTACGGCGGACTTCACCTTTCTTTTTTCCGACATATGGCCGCGCAATGACACGGCCCACTCTCCACTCATCTTTCATTGTAATTTCCCGGGCAATCTCGCAGCAGCGGTACAAATTCGCCAGATCGAAAGTTTCCTCGTTACCGCAGATCTGCAGCACAGAATCTGCAGAGGTATATACGATCATCGCACCGGTATTGATTTCTTCCTCTCCAAGCTCTTCGATGATGCTGGTTCCGCTTGCACTTTTATTTCCGATCACCCTCTTGTGACAGCGTTTCTCCAGCTCCCGGATCAGCTCCGGAGGAAAACCCTGATCTGTAAAGGTCAGAAACGGTTTATCCGTTCGTATTCCCATCATTTCCCAATGACCAGTCATGGTATCCTTTCCGTTGCTCGCCTCTCCAAGCCTCAGATACCGTCCCAGAGGTGCATCCGTACCTTCCATTTTTCCTGCTGTGTGAAGATTCAGCAAACCCAGTTTTCTCAGATTTGGAATCTCAATTGTTCCCATGTGCTCCAGAATATGTCCCAGAGTATCTGCACCCTCGTCCCCGAATCGGGACGCATCAGGCATCGCTCCGATCCCCAGCGAATCCAAAACGATCACGAAAACCCTCCGATATTCCTTCATATCGACTTCACCTCATTTTTATTTTCTGACACAGATCTGCTTTTTTATCATCATCAACAAATGCTGTTTTGGCCGCATTTTCCATAAGAAGCCAAATCTCACGGTCACTGATCTCGTACATTTTCTGAACCCATTCCAAGTCTCTTGTCAGGGAAGTATGACTTACCGTACGGTTATCTGTATTAACAGAAACAGCTATCCCTGCATCCAGGAACTCCCGGATCGGATATTCTTTCGGATTTTTTACCGCTTTTGTCTGCAGATTACTGATCGGACACAACTCTACGCCAATCATAGCGTCTCTTACCATTTCCTTGAGCCTCGTATTCCCCTGCATCGCGATTCCATGACCGATTCTGTTCGCACCTGCTCTCACTGCATCCTCAATATTTTTCGCGCTTTGGCATTCCCCGGCATGAATCGTAAAAGGCATACCAAGATTCTTTGTTTTTCGGAACAGCTCCATAAATACACTCATCGGATATTGCGCTTCCGCTCCCGCCAGATCCGCAGCACATACACCCGCTCCCAGAAACTCACGGGCTGTTTTGATCATCCGGAAATTTTCCTCTTCACTGTGATGTCTCATGGCACATGTAATGACATTGTATTCGATTCCAAATTCTTTTTTTCCCTTTTCCAGTCCCCGTAAAAGAGCAGCAATCACATGTTCGCAGTCCATGGATTCTGTCACAGACAAAAGCGGAGCAAACCGGATTTCCGCATAGCACACTGTTTCCAGACTCATGGTCGCAAGCACATCGTAACCAGCCGCTTCCAGCCCCTCCTCGTCCAGAAGACAGGAACAGGGCAGGGCAAATTTCTCCAGATATTCCTTCAAACTGCCGCACTCATCAGAAACTGTGATTTCTTCTTCCAAAACCGTTCTCCCAAGTCTTTTCTCCAGGAAGGACTTGCTAAGAGAACCATCCAGATGGCAGTGAAGATCAATTTTGGGTATCTTTTTCAACTCTTCTGCTGTCATATCATAAGCACGCTCCTTTCCGGAATCAGGACAGATTCGCAGGTCCGAATCCCCCTGGCAAAAGCTCTTTTAAGGTATAGACCTCATACTCTTCCCTGCCAGATGCAAGAATGATCCGGAACGTATCCGGGTCACAGAATTCCATCATTACCTGTCGGCAAACACCGCACGGGTAAGCATAATCATCCAGAATCCCATCTTTCCCTCCCACAATACAGATTGCGCTGAAATTTCTCTCACCTTCACTGACCGCCTTAAAGAACGCAGTTCTCTCCGCGCAGTTGGTCGGCGTGAAAGCCGCATTTTCAATATTACAGCCCGTATAAAACTTTCCTTCTTTTGTTCTAAGGACAGCTCCGACTTTATAGTCTGAATACGGCGCATATGCAAATTTCAGCTGTCCGATCGCCAGTTCAATCATCTCTTTTATCAGCTTTTCATCCATTCTGTGGCACCTCCGTATCACTTTGGCACGACCTGCACGGGAATCCATTAATACCCGGTCCCCTTTTCTTTCTTTACAATCTTAACAATCCTGCTTGTTCCAAGACGATCCGCCCCAAGGGACAGGAACATCCTTGCATCCTCCAAAGAGGAAATTCCTCCGGCTGCTTTGATTTTAACCTTTGACCCTAGATGCTCTGCAAACAGGCGTATATCATCAAAGGTTGCTCCGCCAGAGGAAAAGCCAGTAGAAGTTTTAATATAATCAGCACCTGATTTTGTGACAATCTCACACATTCTGATCTTTTCTTCCCTGGTCAGAAGACAGGTTTCAATGATCACTTTCAGTACCTGCTTCCCGCAGACTGATTTCAGTGTGCGGATTTCTTCCTCTATCTGATCATATTTCCGATCCTTTAACCATCCAATGTTGATCACCATATCAATCTCTGAGGCACCATTGGCAAGGGCTTCTTTTGTCTCAAATTCTTTTGTCTTTGTCGTTGTATATCCGTTCGGGAAACCGATCACAGTACAGATGGCAATTTTCCCCTGAACATACTCACTTGCCTGTTTTACGTAACCAGGAGGAATACACACCGATGCGGTTTGATATCTGATTCCATCATCGCAGATCTGTTTTATTTCCTCCCATGTGGCACCCGGCAGAAGCAGTGTATGATCCACATGTTTCAATATCTCATTTACATTCATATATCCCGTCTTTCTGCGAAAGACACCAATGCGTCATGAAACTGGTGCACTGACCTTTCGCTATCTAATCTGTTTTCCTTCTGATATTATCTTCTTATAAGACTGACACACTACAGAACACGTGGAGGTGAGTG
>JALEOU010000049.1 GCA_022766945.1 Fusicatenibacter sp.
GCCGCATCGAAAGCAGGCAACGATAAGCTTTTTGTGCACATCAATACCACAACATTTGTCGTAAATTTTATCCATACTGGCACCTCCTGGATGAATTTACGGCACGGTACTCTGTCTATTATCATTTTACTATACGTCCTTTTGCCATGAATAAAAGTTCTTCGGGTGGCTGGACAGGTGGTGGTGCAAATGAGAGTACCTGAAATCAGTTTAGGTTACGGGCTACTGGCCCAAATAAAACACGATCTTTGCCGTTAATCACAGTATAGATAATGGCAAAAACAAATGCAATAACCTACCAGCTACACAGTTTCATTTATGGTGGTGCCAAGTGTGCGGGCATGGGGGTTTAGGTTACCAAATTTCAATCCACGCACCCGCAAGGGGTGCGACGTGGCAGGCAAAAATACTGCCCAGACTGCAAACGAATTTCAATCCACGCACCCGCAAGGGGTGCGACGGAATATCTTCGGAAAAAGCTACGAATACAGAAGATTTCAATCCACGCACCCGCAAGGGGTGCGACTCTGAGCAACTATGTAAATCAGATCATCAAACAGGCAATTTCAATCCACGCACCCGCAAGGGGTGCGACCGTGGCCCAGACGTCTCGATATTGTTTCGATCGATTTCAATCCACGCACCCGCAAGGGGTGCGACAAGTATAAAGAGTGTTTTTTCGAACGTTGCAAAATTTCAATCCACGCACCCGCAAGGGGTGCGACACAAAGCGCCTGTCAGAGAGGAGGCGCAAAGGAGATTTCAATCCACGCACCCGCAAGGGGTGCGACGGTTAAAGTGGTCATAGACATTACGGAAAAGCGATTTCAATCCACGCACCCGCAAGGGGTGCGACTCATCATCTCTCTCACCCCGCTTTCTCTTCTGCATTTCAATCCACGCACCCGCAAGGGGTGCGACTTCACAATCTTTCTCATTGTCGGTGTTACATACAATTTCAATCCACGCACCCGCAAGGGGTGCGACCTACTCCGGCATTCCAGGTTTCTCCTCCGTCTGTCATTTCAATCCACGCACCCGCAAGGGGTGCGACAATGACGTGATCGATTCGGTTACTGTATCCGACGATTTCAATCCACGCACCCGCAAGGGGTGCGACCTTGATGGAGAAACAGGAGACATCTCTTTTGAGGATTTCAATCCACGCACCCGCAAGGGGTGCGACATGGTTGTTCTGGACTTATGTGGGATCATGATGATTTCAATCCACGCACCCGCAAGGGGTGCGACCCAAAATGCAAGATAGTTCTTAAAAGTAAATGTTAATTTCAATCCACGCACCCGCAAGGGGTGCGACCCGGCTGTCTTTCCTGCATTCTCGGCTATTGAATCATTTCAATCCACGCACCCGCAAGGGGTGCGACCAGCAACAGATATGGACTGGTAATTGCGTTTCTTGAATTTCAATCCACGCACCCGCAAGGGGTGCGACTGACATAGTTGGGAAGGTCACAAGCCGGAATGCGATTTCAATCCACGCACCCGCAAGGGGTGCGACTGCAAGTTCGTATCCGCCAAGACCTGGGGAAAAGATTTCAATCCACGCACCCGCAAGGGGTGCGACCCTGGTTGCAGCCAGGGGCGGTTTTTCTTTTTGGTAATTTCAATCCACGCACCCGCAAGGGGTGCGACCAGCAGCAACGCCTATCTGTCGAAGTCACAGATATTTCAATCCACGCACCCGCAAGGGGTGCGACTACCTGCAGGCAAAATTTTCTTTTTCCGAGGAATGATTTCAATCCACGCACCCGCAAGGGGTGCGACTACTCCGGCATTCCAGGTTTCTCCTCCGTCTGTCATTTCAATCCACGCACCCGCAAGGGGTGCGACGACTCCCGTCGTTATTCCGGAAATCATTCGGTTATTTCAATCCACGCACCCGCAAGGGGTGCGACCCGCAATCGGAATCAGCTGTGATTGGCTGAAAGGCGATTTCAATCCACGCACCCGCAAGGGGTGCGACAACATCCGGAATGCACCACGCTGAAAAGTGCGAAATTTCAATCCACGCACCCGCAAGGGGTGCGACAGCAAAAACATACAATATAGATCATTTTTTCCACAAGTTTATTGTATGTTTTCAATAATTTCTAAAACTTACAAATACTCTTTCAAAAGACTTTGAGGCTATGACGGCCTCAAAGCCATCCATATTTCACACAGAATCATTAACACCAAAGTGCGAATCTCTACTCTGATTCATGTTCGCTTCACATTCGCACTCACTGACTTTCGCAGCCGGGATATGAGCCAGGTTTCTTTCGTTTCAGTCAATACCATGACTGCTTTGTTACACAATGCTTATCAAATACAATCCTAAAAAATAAGCGGTTCATCCAGTTTCCTGGTCTTTTTTGCTCCAATATGCTCTATTTTGGTCTTATACTGATCTCCCAGATAATAAAAACGCAGGCTGTCTTTATCCTTGTCAATAATCTCTTCAAGTATTTGCTTTACTTCCCGGCATTTTGCCGCGTCCATAATACATTCAAATACAGAATTCTGAACCCTGGTCCCATAATTCACACATTGTTTTGCCACTTTACGCAGCCGTGCTTTTCCCGCCGCTGTTTCCGTATTCACATCATATGTTATCAATACTAACATTTCATCACTTCCACATAAAAACCGGATAGGTATCCAAATCACCCCGAATATACCTGGCCAGGAGCAAAGCCTGCACATACGGAAGCATTCCCCACTCCATCTTTTCATCAAGAAATGGATGCTTGATCATTTCATTTTTCCGTTTCTGCCATGCTGCAAGAACTTCCTTCCGCCCTTTCTCGTTCAGAAGAACTGCTCCATCCTCCCGCTGCTCAAAATGATCTGCATTGACTACCTTTTTGTTGATCAGCATCAAGACAAAACGATCACACATCCAGGCACGGAATTCTTCCACCAGATCAAGTGCCAGTGAACGTCTGCCCGGGCGATCCGAGTGCATAAAACCCACGTATGGATCCAGCCCCACCGCTTCCAGTGCGGATGCACACATACTTGTACAAAGCGAATAAGAAAACGATAACAGAGCATTCACCTGGTCCATTGGCGGACGTTTGCTTCTCACAGTAAAATGAAACACCTGCTTCTGCTGCAGAATCATTTCATCAAACACAGAAAAATACACAGACGCACATTCTCCTTCAATTCCTCTCAGGCTTTCCATGTTCTTTACATTCCTGCATTTTTCCATGGATTTCTGAAGGAACTCTGCCTTTTTCCGGAGCATTTCCACATTGACCCTTAATTCATGATCCCTCAATACCCGCAGAATTACCTGTCTGCTGTTATATAATTTCCCGAGGATCATGTTTCTTGCAATTTCCAGGCTTTTTTCCTCATCATCTGCAATTCTGTATTGTTCTCTGCGAAGGAGCACATTCCCGCTGATACCACCTTCTACCCTTGCAAGAAATTTACCATACGGCGATAAAAAAACCAGTTCTATTCCGTATTCCACGCATTTTCCCATCAGTGCAGGACTGACACCCAAATACCCGAATGTCATAATCCTTTCAATATTATGCAGTGGAACACGGCCAATCTCCTGTTTTTCTTTTAAGACAACAACATTTTCTCCATCCAAAGATAAGTATGTTTCCGGAATTGTCACATACA
Organism: Fusicatenibacter sp.; assembly: GCA_022766945.1. Classification (GTDB taxonomy): domain Bacteria; phylum Bacillota; class Clostridia; order Lachnospirales; family Lachnospiraceae; genus Fusicatenibacter. The sequence continues at coordinate 3,643 of JALEOU010000049.1, forward strand.
GAGTATTAAGTAATTTTTTCATCCTCATCATCCTCATGTAAATGCATATTGATATATGCAGAAGCTGATTTTTTTCCACCCAATACCGGAAGACATATATTTTTCAGGGAGCAGGCATTACAGGACTTGGTTCGTTTTGCCTTCGGAGTATAACCTTTCTGAAACATCTCATGCATTTCCGCGAGCATGTTTCTTGTCTGTGCACGTAATTCTTCTGTTAGTTCAATTCTGACTCTGTGCTTCGTTTCACCGTAATACAGATATCCTGCCGGAACCTCGCAGCAAAGCATATCTTCCAGACACATGGCCTGAGCTGTTAACTGCAGCTTGTCACTTTCGTCCGCTTTTGGTGATCCTCTTTTATACTCAACAGGCGTTACAGAATAATTCCCCTCCTGTCCATGCAATGGAACTCCCTGATCATCTCGTTTGAATTCTACGATATCGCATTCTCCTGAAATTCCAAGAATCGGTGAAGATACTGCCATTCCACGGACAATCAGCAAATCTCCTCTTTTTTCATGAAAGTTGTCATCGTGAGCATGTTTATGCATCATATTTCCATCCACAGTACGGTAATTTTCCTCCCACTGCTGTTCGATATGAATCAGTGCCCACTGACGCCTGCAAAAGACGAAATGTTGAATTCCTGACAGCATCAAATACTCATCCTCTGAATATCTCTTTGTTTCTATCATCAGCAGCCTGTGACACTTTCTCACTCATAAATTTCCGGCGCAGGAACACCCGGAATGCTCTCTACAGTAACAATGTAATCCTCGAAGCTTGCAGGTTTTTTCTCAGGATTCTTTTCCCGGATTTTAATGGAACGATGAACCTTTGCCGTCGATACTGCAGGCATTTTGCAGTCATGCTTCCACCAGTAAAGCCTGCACACCTCCATACTTCCATCCGGTCTTGCAGAAGAACAGTCATTTTCAAAAAGCGTCAGCAATGCCTGTTTGATTTTTTCCGCATCTTCATCGGAAAAACCTGTTTTTTCAGCTAACTGGCAATTAATGCTTCCTTTTACCAGATACAATCCAAACTCCACACGATGTTTCATTCCCATCGTGTCTGACGTTTTTCCTTCTTTTCCGGCTTCACTGTTTACACTCTTCGTAATCTGCATGCTGACAATATCCACCGGCGATACGCTCACTGCCTGATGAATCGATACCGGTCCCCGTACACTCCGCCCACTGGCAGAACCGCTCTCGCCCTTAAACGCAAACACCTGTCCAAAGCTTCGTACATCAATCCATTCTGCACAGGCGGCTTTTGCATATTCATCACGATTCGTATTCTTGCCAGATGATATTTTTTTCAGAGCCTCGCAATTCGCTGCACGGCTCCGCAGACTGTCGCAACCGTCATCACAGCGATCGTCTGACTGAACAAATACTTTTTCACCCATGTCCTGCAGCCGGTTTCTGATTTTTCTTTTAATGCAGACATCCGATATTTCCCCATAACCGTCATAGTTTTCCCTGGGCCGGTTGCCATTCAGCGGATCTCCATTCGGATTCGCGTTAGTTACCGAAATAATGAAAGCAAAGTCAATTTTGTTTGTTAACGCACTCATTTATTTTTCCTCCTCCGTAAACGGATCATTCGCATTTTTATTTCCTGACATCTGATTTAACTGACAATGATATGCCAGAAGGAACAAGGGCTTAAGCTTGGAATTGTCCTGAAACTCATCGGTATCAAACAATTCCATGACCTCTCCAATCTTATTTTCATAATATCTGCGCAGTCCCGGTCCCATTTTATTCAGATATGGATTCAGACGATTATAAATCACTCCCCAGGTCTGATAGGGTTTGTTCGAAAATGCTTCAAAGTAACGATTTGCGTTTGTAATCCTCCCTTCCTTTTTTTCATACGTAGAAGTTTCTGCCATCTCTGCAATTGCAAGTAATCTTCCATACAGATAATCTCTTTTTCTGCACGTCTCATCAAGAGCCACTTCATATTCCTCCTTTTCTTTTCTTTTTTCTTTCTCTTCTATTATCTTTTTTCTGATCAGACCACAGGCCGTTTCCAGTACTTTGATCCAGTTATATCGATTCTGATAGGACGTTGGTCGGCAGGCTTTGTGGATCAGGTTTTCTACTATATCGTCAGGAACATTTTTCCCTTCCACCACACAGGGGATCAATCTCAAAATCACATCATTTTTCATTTCCGGTTTACATTTGATGAAATTTCCCTGCTCTGTTCCGTAAGCATTATCTGCAATCTCATACAGAGTAAACGACCGCAGTTCCTTCTTCTTCTGCCTGCCGTCAAATCTTATCCACACCGTATCATAACGCCATTTCTCCACATTTTCGTAAAACTCAGAAATCGGCAGTTCCTCATACAGATTCATGGAAAGTCTTCCTGTGGTTGCCGCATCCATTACAAGAATCATCGCTTTTACAGACGCATCCGTCCCGAAATCCAGCGCTTCTTTTCCTCCGCTTCCCCAGATCGCTTTTCGTACACGGCTGTGATACGCCGGCATGGTATCGGATATCAGTCTTTTTTCATTTTCCTCATTGTTTCCTTCCGGCTTCTCCCAGTCGTCCTCCCAGATATCCTCCTGTGAATTGTCTGCTTCTTCCGGATTTCCGAGTATTTCCGGCAAAGGCTGCAAATTACTGGTCCAGGCCAGGAATACCATAGACCCGATTGGCACACCCTGTTTTGAAATCAGCCATTTTAGTGCATTATGCAGTTTCTGAGAAAATTCATAACTAACTGACAAAGCCTGTTCCTTGGAATCAAACCTCCCCCGATAAGTAAAACCACTCTCATCGTTGGAAGAAATCAGTTTTGCTTTATCACGGGCATTCCTTATTTTCGATGGATGTTTATACGTGCAGGGAACCACTTTTCCCGTGGCATAACATAACTGTTTCCCCTCTGCAGTTTCTTCCACATACTTTTCAAAGCTTCTATATAAAGATGTATCTTTCCATGTTCTGCTTTCTGCCATGAAATCGGCATACTGAATCCGGAATCTAACAAACGCATCTTCCTGAGCTATTCCAAGGATTTTCTCTTTTTCCTTTAGTTTTTCTCCTGCCTCGTCCAGAATGAGACAATGACTTCTGATCAGATCTTCCATCAGGGTACCTTGTTTCAGATAGCACCATACAGCATTTACCGCAGGATGTGAAAACCCGGAATCTCTCCATAACTCCAGCTGTTCCATGTAGGCTTTGTAATAATTCTCATTATCTGAACGCTTGCCAGATGTATATTTTCTGTAATCTCCTGCCAGATAAACCAGCTTATCCGCGAACGGATGAGGCGCTATTCCTGAACCTCTCGATCCGGAATCTTCCGTCACAGGAATGATTGTCACAGAATCATTTTTGTCCTCAAGCCTTATTGCTGAAATGAACATTCCGTCTTCGGATATGGTTACTTCTATCTGAGCATTTGCTGTGGAATGGTAAATGGGCAGAAGAACGATTTTTTCGTCCTCTTTATCGCAGTTATTCTCGTATACCTGATACAATTCATTCGCCCAGCTCAAGGTTCTCCCCCTTTCCAAATTCATCCGTCCCTGTAAAATTACTTATCTCTTTTCCAAACATTTTGATGGGCATTTCTTTAATGTGACGCTTCATCTCACACTCTTCCGGCCTTAAAAAGTCAATCACACCATCTTTCATTACCGGAGACCATAAACGCACGGTCATTTTTCCTTTATCTTCCGGGAGGATTGCTTCATCCGGATAGGTAATACCGTGATATAAGATTCCATAAGAAATCTCGCCGCTGTCATCATAGTATCCCGGTCCTTCTTCAAAATGACAGGGCTCCACATACCCCTGACATTCCCGCGTTCCAAGGAAAATGTCTCTCCTTCCTCCCCGTTCGATCATGCGCTTCGCAATATTATGATGTTTGTTTTCGTTTCGATCCTGCTCCAGTTCCGGTCGATTGGTATTCCACTCAAAATGCGCTCTTACCTGATAGCTGACATCATATAAGTAAGAATAAAAAGACAGATCATTTCTTCCGCCATACTTTATAGGACGAATTCCTTTCCGCACTGTCCGGATCCTCTGCATTACCCGTACGCTGTCAATAACCCAAACGAACGTAGGCTTCCAGTATACGCTGTTGAGAATCCCTTTCAGGGCTTCATACGTCGGTATGGGATAAGTTGTTTTTTCTCCTCCCGGCCGTGTCAGGATATCAGAAAAAAGTGCATAGTCACCTGACACCTGGAATTCAACAGTATTCCGATAAATTTCTTTGCTCATACTCCCGGTTCCTTTCCTAAACGGTCACGTCTGCAAATGCAGACAGGATAATCTATGAAAACCGACTGCTTCACACTGCATGCACATGCAATCGTCATAGTACAATATATCTTTCTGTTGGTACTTTCGTAAAATTCTAATTACTGCAGCATCATCCTGCGATACGATGAATCCCATTCGCCAACTTAAAACATCAGCAAATCCATCGGTTTTCCCTCTAAAAGAATCCCCGAATCGCGATCATAGTACCTTTCATCCAGAACATAAATTCCACATGGGAGCAATTCCAATGCATGTTCTTCGATTAATTTTTTTTCTGTCGTTTCAAAAATACCGACAACGTATTTTTGAGCCTTTCGATGAATTTTAACTATTTCATCGTCACGAATATTTGATCGCAGGCGTGAAATAATACTCTCTGCTTCTTCATTATAAGGAACAAGCACCGAAGCAGAAGCATCGTCAATGACATGGAACTTCCTGCCGGCTGTTTTAAATGCCTGTCCTGTATAATAGCTGATTTCTCTTCCAGAGCCTCTCCTGTGTTGATCGATTGATAACAGATGAACTAAATCTGTCTGAATTCCGATATCTTCTGCATTGTATTCCAATTCTTCCTTCTGTTCCATGTAATACTTATTAAAATAAGCTCTCATTGTATCAACTGACTGAAGATCCGGATAGCCATGATTCTGTATCATTTGTTCGGAAACACTCCTGGCTGTTCTGATATCTTTTAGTCGGCCGAGTCTTTCTTCCTGCAGATTCAGAAGGTATACCCTGCAGCATTCCTCATATTCCCCATTCCGGTTGCAGCGTCCCGCAGCCTGTGCTGCATTATCCAGTCCCGCCAGAGAACGGATCACGCAGTGAAACGAAATATCAACACCAGCTTCGATTAACTGTGTTGTAACGCAAACCACCTTTTGATGCCGTTGCAACATTTCTTTCAGATCTCTGATTACCTTTCTTCTGTGTTCCGGACACATATTGGTGCTGATATGTACAATCTGCGTCCCATCCGTTATTTTCTGTTTCAGTTCCTGATAAATGCAATACGCCGCAGTCTTGGTATTGACAATAAAAAGAACATTGCCTTCTTCTTCGTATTTTTCAACACAAAAATCAGCTGCCTCTTCATAGCTGTATCCTTCCGTTCTAACTTTGGAACAGATTTCGTTTCTTTTAAATGCCTGAAAATCAGAGGAATAATCTCCTGTCATACTACTTTCCGGCGCTACATTCAGCGGATATTTTGTATTTTCAAAGGTTGGCTGCGTAGCAGAACATAAAACCACACACGATCTTCCAATTTCAGCCAGAAAATTCATTCCCATGTTAAACAGTGAAACACATTTTGTCGGTACAGACTGTACCTCATCAATAATGATGACAGCATTACATAATCGGTGCATACGACGAACACATTCCAGACGATCTGAAAACAAGGTGTTTAAAAATTGTACCATTGTAGTTGCAATGACAGGCATGTCCCATTTGTCCGAACGAAGCTCATATTCCTCGATTTCCTCAGCATTCTCCATCTCCGCAGCAATATCCGAGTGATGTTCCAACAAATATTCTTCGCCGACAATCTCTTTGAGAACATCACTATTTTGCTCCAGTATTGACATATAGGGTGCAATGTAAAAAATCCGGTTCTTTCCATGCTTTCTGCAGTAATTGATGGCAAATCGGAATGAAGAAATCGTCTTTCCTCCTCCGGTAGGTACAATCATCCTGCAGATACCCGATTCCTTCTCCGAAAAATCCCTGCATCTATCTGAAATATTACTCCGAAGCCTGGATATCGTATCCGTCTGTTTTGCAAATTTTTCGGCTTTCGCCTCAATCCGGTCACCGAAAACATTCCAGATACCACTGTCATACTCTTTTTCCAATTCCAACCCTAATTGAAATTCGCCTGTATCCGTCCGGTCCGCATCGATCAAAATCGACTGCATCAGACGTTCCCATTGTCCCATATAAAATGCAAATTTCTCTTTATCCGGACTCATCAGACGAATTTTTTTCCGCACATGTGCATATTCGTCTCCTGCTGCTTCCAGAAGTTTCGTCATCTCTTCCTCTGATATCATACAGTGGATATTTGCTTTGATCTCCTCGTATCTATCCTCTTTGTAAATTCTTCTGAAATAATAGCTTTCTCCGTTCTCATCCAGCCAGTCATGCAGACCATGATGGGAAATCACCGTACGTGCAACAAAGTCCGCTGTTTCAATCAGTTTCGGATTTTTTGTCTTTTCCGCGAATTCTCTTACATACCTGGCCCCGGCAAAGCAATGATCGATCATTCCTCTCTGAAAATTATTTTTACCACGAATATAGTTGTTAAAATCCACACACAACTTTCCCAGATCATGAATCATACCCTGCAATTTCGCCATATTCGGTGCATGAATATCCAATGCATACCTGCCAGCATCCTCCGCAGTATTTCTGCAATGTTCTGCTACAGACTGGATACTCTCGATCCCAGCTTCCTCACGAATATGCGCTGCAAAACATTCCACGCACTTTCACCTTCTTTTATAAAATTGATTTTCCATTCTCCTCTGAACAAAATACACAACGTCTATAATTACCATTATAACGCTTCATATATAAAGCGTCAATTGATCTTTCCGCATTTCACCAGACACTGAAGGAACATCCATTCAAAAGCTCCCGTTTGCTGTCGCCAGACTACGAGTTACAAAAAATACCTTAAAAACAACCCAGCAGAAGTCTGCCGTATTCTTTGATAAAAAAGAAAAAGCACATGAAACCATCCCAAAATAAGAAACCGTTTCATGTGCTTTTTGTGTTTTTTATACTTTTTATATACTTTTTTTATAACCCCTTAACAGCCCCTGGGCCGGTAAACCTGATATAATAGTCCCTGGGCTGGTAAAGTGGTGAAGGGCCGATCAATTTTATTTTCTGGCAATCTGCGAACCGCCAAATACCTCAGACATCTCCATCCGTTCCAGTGCTTGATCCAGTTTGTCAATCTCCTCCTGCGTCAATACAAGATCCGCAGCAGATGCATTTTCTTTCAGGCGGTCCAGTTTTCTTGTACCGGGTATTGGAACAAGATATGGCTTTTTGCACATCATCCAGGCAAGGGAAATCTGCGCCGGTGTCGCATTCTTTTCATCTGCCACACGGTACAGCAGATCAATAAGCTCCCGGTTCTGATCAATCGCCTCCGGTTTGAACTGCGGCATGGCTGTCCGATAGTCGGTTCCAGCTTCAAATCTGGCATCTTTTCCATATTTTGCAGTGAGGAAACCATTTGCAAGCGGAGAAAATGCCACGTATCCGATATGCAGTTCCTCCAACACCGGGAACAACTTCTCATACCAGCGTGCCATCATGGAATAACGATTCTGGATGGCAGTCACCGGACATACGGCATGCGCGCGCCGGGTGGTTTCCTCCGTCGCTTCCGACAGCCCCCAATGTGTGATTTTTCCTTCCTGAATCAGTTCTGCCATCACGCCGGCTACTTCTTCGACGGGGACTGCCGGATCAGGGCGGTGCTGGTAATACAGATCGATGTGATCTGTGCCCAGCCGTTTCAGGGATGCCTCCACAGATGCACGAATCACTTCGGGACGGGAATCCGGAATCAGAGGCTTATTGACCTGGGGACTGGTCATATCAAAATGAATGCCAAACTTGGTTGCCAGCACAATTTTTTTCCGATACGGCTTCAATGCCTTTCCAACCAGCTCCTCGTTGTCATGCGGATTCTCCGCTGTGCCGTAAACCTCTGCCGTATCAAAAAAGGTATATCCCATATCTACAGCTTGCGCCAGCAATTCTGTCATTTCTTTTCTGTCTGCAGGTGCACCGTATGCATGACTCATACCCATACATCCAAGACCAACAGCTGAAACCTCTAAGTCTTTTCCTAAAATACGATAATTCATATTGCCTCCTTTGTTTTACCTGTATATCACGCAGCCACAGAACAGTTTCGTTTTACGTCTTTGTATCCATCAATGATAATATTTCAGTTCATCGCTATAGAAGAAATTTCCGAACGGAGTTTTCTGTCACTGCTTCGTTACTGTTTACCAAAATAGGGTAGAGGGAGAATAAATCTCTCGCCCCTCCCATTGAACCGTACGTACGGGTCTCGTATACGGCTCTACAACTTATATTCCAACTTTTGCTAAGTAATAGGATAAGGGATTGAGCAGACCGGCTCCATCTTTTAT
>JALEOU010000120.1 GCA_022766945.1 Fusicatenibacter sp.
TTGCTCCAAAAGCATGATGTCTGATCTGATCGGGGCACTCCGGCACAATGCTTGATCTTGGCACCGGCACCACCGTATATCTTGCCTGCGGAGTTACTGATCTGCGAAAAAGTTACCACGGTCTGTCGGCAATCATAAAACTGAAATTCAAACTGGACCCTTATTCCCAGAGCCTGTTTGCTTTTTGTAACAGAAGAAAGACTTCCATAAAGATGCTGCACTGGGACGGTTCCGGTTTCTGGATCCTTATGAAACGGCTGGATAAAGAACATTTTCACTGGCCGGATACTCCTGACGAACTTCAGAAAGTGACATTGAGGGAGATCCATTGGCTGTGTGATGGTCTGACGATTCAGCCGAAAGGGGCATTCCAGGAGCATCACCCCGAAATTGTACTTTGAAAACCTCATAAATATGTCAATTGGTAAAAAGACGAAATTTCCACCTGACAGGAAGAATATTCCTCTGCTGCCTGACCGTTGTTTTTATAGAATTCCCAGCATCAGGATGTTATACTGATTTCATGATGAAAGAGAAGAATACACCTATATTTACAACTGAACAGCTGAATTCCATGAGCAAAGATTCCCTTGCCCAAATCCTTCTTGCAATGCAGTCGCATCAACAGAAAATGGAGGAAAATATCAAACAGCTTACTCAGAAGCAGAAATTGATGGAGGAACAGGTACGGGAGCTTGAGTTCATGAATGCCCTTTTGTCTGATCGTCTTTCGATTGCGCAGAGAAAGCGTTTTGGTTCTTCCAGCGAAAAGTATGCGGAAGGATTTGAACAGATGAGTCTGTTCAACGAAACAGAGGAAAATGCAGATCCATCTGCCTGTGAACCCGCATATGAAGAGATCGTACCGAAACCGTACAAACGCAAAAAGAGCACTGGTAAGAAAGAGGAGGATCTCTCCCGTTTTCCGACCACAACGGTAATCAAAAACAAGCTTACCGGTACAGACATCCTCTGCGAACACTGTGGTACAAAATATAAAGTGTATTCTACAGAGTCTACCAAAACTCTGAAATTTATTCCGGCTCATTTTGAAGTGGAAGAAGAGATCACTTACGTATACAGCTGTCCGAAATGCAGCCATATGAAACGGGCTCCTAAAGCACCGGCACTTCTGAAAGGAAGTATTGCGAGTGCTTCGCTTGTCGCGGGCATCATGAATGCCAAATATGTGAATGGCATGCCGCTGGCAAGACAGGAGCGGGAGTTCGCGCGTTATGATCTCAATCTGAGTACAAAAACCATGGCAAACTGGATGATTCGCTGCACAGAACTTTATCTTCAAAAAATCTATGATTTAATGAAGGAAGAGTTTCTGAAAAGCCATTACATTCAATGTGACGAAACACGGATCCAGGTATTGGATGAGCCAGACCAAAAATCGGAAACGAAAAACTGGATGTGGGTATATATGACCGGCCTGCACAGCGATTCACCGAAGATGCTGCTCTTTCAGTATGAAAGGACTCGCGGAGGATATCATCCGGTAGAATTCCTTCAGGGGATCGGGGACTGCTACTGTACGACGGATGGATATCAGCCTTATCACAATCTCCCTGAAAACATCACAGTGACCGGATGCATGGCCCATTATCCTAGAAGTATTATTATTCGAG
>JALEOU010000109.1 GCA_022766945.1 Fusicatenibacter sp.
CCGGGAACAGGAAGTGGAAATCTTCTACCGCTTTATCGGCAAAATCGAATGACACATCTTGAGATACCCAACAATATCTTTAACTAAGGGAAACGGGGAATGGGCTGCCGGAAGTAATTTATATGGAACCTTTGTGTCAGATACTCGGTATTACTGTAAATGAGTTGTTGGCAGGGGAAAAGATACCGATGCTGGAATTGCTGAATTTAATTGACATGTCACGTTTGGAGTTGGTGAAACAACTTGAATTTGAACAATTGCGAATGCGTATATATAAATTATACGATATTGAAATTGAAACAATGGAGCTATCTGAGAATGGTGCAGGCGGCTTAACTTATTTTGTGGAAGCAGACGGCAAAAGATTTGTTGTAAAATATCCAACAGATAATGAGATGAATCATCCTGATGTGGAAATCAGAGTATGTGACAAACTTTTGAACAAAGGAATTCCTGCCTGCAGATTTATTCCTAATAAGCAGGGAAAAATGATTTCGACAGATGAAACCGGGAGGCGATTTACCATACAACAGTTCTATGAGGGGATCACATACGGCTATCATGAGGCTCCGGTCCATTTGCAGGCGCAGTCTGCCACTTTTTTGGCAAAGATCCATGAAGCAATGAAGGATATGGAGGATATCCCGGTTGGTATCGGTGCTGATTTTTTCATGTATAGAAAACCAGAATACACGAAAGACGCTTATGCTGACACATTACAGCGAGCCATAGAAAAAAATGATACAGATATTGTAAGGCATATTCGTTCCAACATGAGAATTGCAGATACTATGCCTGTATATCACTTTGATATCAAAAGATTTAGCTGTGGTAATACACATGGAGATTATATGATATCACAGTTGATTTGGCAGGGTGAAACAATCCATGGTATTATTGATTGGACTTGTATCTGTAAACACCCCTATATATGGGAAATTGTCCGTTCCTATGTATTTATAGCACCGGAGATAAAACAGGGCCAAATCGATATCAAATCATTGATTAACTATATTTCTGCATACATGGAATGTGGTTCCTTAAATTCTTATGATATAGAAAATGCAGGAAACCTGTTTTTCTATTTCTTAGCTGTCTGCAATTTCTATGAACAGTATTATGATTCCCTTTCCAGGAACCGATCGATTTATTTGCAGCAGGCAGACATGGCATCGCAGCTTCTGGTGTGGTTTGAGAATCACATTGATGAATTGAACGAAAAGCTGCGTGAATTGAGTATGCAGGTTACGTATCAAAAGAAGATGGCGAATTATTACGATTCGCAGGGCCGTTTGTCACAGTACCCGGCGAAGAAGCCGATGAGAGTTATAGCACTTACAAAAATTGCTGATTGTTTTGAATTCGGAAGGAACTATACAGAAAAAGAAGTAAATGCAATAATAAAACAAAATATATCTTTTTCAGATACTGAGCTTGTTCGAAGGGAAATGTTTGAGTTAAAATTAATCGGAAGATTCAGAGATGGATCGGCTTATTGGAGAGAATCCTGAGGTATCATTGCATTCGGTTGGAATATGTCTCAATTCCCATATGATCCAGCTTTAAGAAGGCAACCTTCTCATTCTCTTTCAAGCACCTGCCGGATACGTTCACGCAGGTGCCATGACAACCTTTCCTGCTGCAACCGCATCAATTGCCGTTGGATAAATATGGCGATACCGGAATACGGTCTTAAATGTCAGCTCCTTCACACGTTCCAAAACATCCTCCTTGGCTCCATTAATAACTCCAGTTGCCCCCAGTTCCAGTTCTTTCTCAAGACGTTTCTCCATAATATCCACGACATATACTTCCGATACTCCTCTGGCTTTCAGCGCCATCATAGAAACAAGACCGATGCAGCCTGCACCCATGACAACAGCCCTCTGTCCATGATGTGCACCCCCTGGATTGCTGCATGGAATCCCACTGCCAACGGCTCGATCAAAGCCCCCTCCAATGTACTTACATTGTCCGGCGGTTTGAAACACAGATCTGCTTCGTGGGCAACGCATTCCTGAAATACACCATCTACAGGAGGCGTTGCAAAGAATACCACGTCCGAACACAGATTGTAGCGTCCCGTTTTACAAAATTTCTAACTTTCCTCCTACCACATCTGACAAAATCGCTGCGATAATATGCCTCCTCATGGGCAAATGGAAGAAAAATGCGCACATGTTTAAAATCTCGCCTGTAAGGTTGTGAGTGCAAAGCTAATATGGTTTTTTGTAATATCCAACACAACAGTCTGCTTTACATTAACCACAGCCGATAGCGCCTTTGCGCGCCTTCCCAAAAGCAACTTTACCATTTCGTCTTTTTACTCTTATTAACAAATCGACATACTTTGCCTGATCCCAGTTTTTTCCATAATACCTTGCCAGAAAGTTCAGTGTGCGCTCGTCCATGCAACTACCCCGCCGCGTCCAGCATGTTTTCAATAAATATCCCATAGCCTTTCGTCGGATCATTGACTAGCACATGGGTGACGGCTCCCACCAGCTTCCCGTTCTGAATGATCGGGCTCCCGCTCATCCCCTGGATAATCCCTCCCGTCTTTTGAATTAGTTCCTGATCTGTCACCTGCAGTGTAAAGCTTTTGTTGGAATCCTGTGCATTCATATGAATTTCTGTGATTTGCGCCTCATAGCTTTTCACTTCTCCGTCTATGCATACCATGATACAGGCAGGCCCTTTTTCGATCTCCTGTTTATATGCAATCTCCATCGTTTCCAAGGGGAGCAGTTCCATCGCCTCCGGATCAATGCTGCCAATGATTCCCAAACCGGAATTCCCTGTAATCTTTCCGATTCGATTTTTCTCTTCATAATGGATCACCCCCTGCAGCTCTCCCGGTGAACCCTCCTTCCCTTTTACAACCTGAAGGATATCTGCCAGATAGAGTTCTCCCTCTCCCAGATGCAGCATTTCTCCGGTATCCACATCACTGACCCCATGTCCCAACGCCCCAAAACTTCCATCCTGTTTTACATAAGTGAGTGTTCCGATTCCCTGAATATTATCTCTGACCCAGATACCCAGTTTATATTCTCCGTCCGCTGCCTTTGCAGGTGTAACCTTTACCTTTATTTCTTCGCCGTTTCTCTCCAGGATCAGCTCCATGGGCGATCCATCACTTTCTGTTACCAGCTGTACCAGTTCTCTCTTACTCTGCAGTTTTGTTCCATTTACACTTTTTAAATAGTCTCCGGACTTTACAATGTTCTCTGCCGGATTCACTTTCAGTCCGTCTGATGTTGGAATCGCAGCTGTATCAATTACCATGATTCCATCCGTTTCCATATAGATCCCTACCGGCACCCCGCAGACATTCACCTGCTGGCGATTTGTTGGGATCACCTTGACATTTTTCAGAGGAATTATCTTCCCAATCCGACAGGTCAGAAAATAGGAGCCATCCCCGGCCGATACCTCTGTACTCTCCGAAACAGTAACCAGCGGATGTTCCGTCAAGGGACTCAGAGGCTGTTCCTGATTCCTGTCAATATACAGCTGATCCGGCAGCGAATTTCTGAGCGCCTGATAACCGGCAGCAACACAAAGCACAAACAAAATCGCCAGAACAATCAGCAGAATTCTTCTGTATTTTTTCTTTCCTGTCATTCGCAGATCACATCCTTTCGTGCAGACATTCCTGCCAAGGGCAGTGCGCCTCGCATACTTAAGAAAAAGAGAGGGTATACGATTGATTTCGTATATCCTCTCCTAGTATGTGATCTTTGGGTTATTTCAGTCTTGAAGATTTTTGAACCTGTGCCAATTCCTTCATCTCCCGCGCATTTGCGAGCACGGATTCCGTAATCTGCGCTCCTCCCAGCATTCTTGCAAGCTCTGTGACAGATTCTTCCTGAGATAACTGATGAATCGTGGAGACGGTTCCATTTCCGTCCACATTTTTCTCAATTTCATAATGATAGTCTGCCATCGCGGCAATCTGAGGCAGATGCGTAATACAGATTACCTGATGACGCCCGGCAATTTTTGCCATTTTTTCAGAAACCTTTTGTGCTGTTCTTCCGCTGATACCGGTATCAATCTCATCAAAAATCAATGTCTCCGTCTCATCCCTGTCAGCCAGCAGCGTTTTGATCGCCAGCATGATTCTGGAAAGCTCTCCTCCGGAAACCACTTTGGACAATGGACGAACCGGTTCTCCTGGATTCGTTGATATCAAAAACTCCACGGTGTCAAAACCATTTTCAGCATAGTGACCGCTTTTCTCAAACGAGATCTCAAAGGAAACATGGAGAAAATTCAAATCCTGCAATCCCTCAATGATTTGCTGTTCCATCTTCTTTCCGTATTCTTTCCGTTTTTCTGAAAGCTTATGTGCACATTGTTCCAGTTTTTTCTCTGCTGCTTTTTTCTGTTCCTGAAGTCTTTGTTTTTGTTCCTCAAAGTGAATCAGCCTGTCCAGTTTTTTCTGCTGCTGCTCACTGTATTCTCCAATTGCTTTAATCGTTTTTCCATATTTTGCCTTCAGATGGTTAATCACATCCAGGCGCTTTTCCACTTCGTAGTAATCTTCTTCGGAAAATGTCAGTTCTTCCAGATAGCTCGATATCTCCCTGTTAAAATCATTAATCAGGGCATCAATATCCGTCAGCGAAGATGCAAAATCTTCCAGTGACTTATCCAGAGAAACGATCTGCTGTAATTCCCGAAGCGCTCTGCCTATCTGCTCCCCGGCACCTGTGCTGCCGTCATAGCCTGTCATGCTGTAAACGGAATTTACCGTCTCAGCAATCCTTCTCGCATTCCCCATTTTACGGTAGCGCGCTTCCAGCTCTTCGTCTTCACCGTCACTTAACTGTGCTTCTGTGATCTCATGAATCTCAAATTCCAGAAATGCCATTTCCCGTTTTCTGGATTCTTCATCCATCTCATACGAAGACAATTCCTGTCGGATTTTGTTCCACTCCTTATAAGCCGTTCCTGTCTGTACAAGAAGAGAATTAATCTCCTGCCCTCCGTAAGCATCCAGTATCGCCAGCTGCCGGTCCGGATACAGCAGCGACTGATGTTCATGCTGTCCATGGATATCTAAAAGAAGCAGCGACAATTCTCTTATCTGAGCTGTACTGCAGATCTCACCATTCACGCGGCTGATGCTGCGATTGCCGGTGATTTTTCTCGTAATCATCACCTGTCCTTCTTCTGTCTCCACTCCCATCTCATCCAACATTGCAATGACTTTGGGATTTTCCGTCATAAAAACCAGTTCCACCAGCGCATTTTCCGCTCCCTTTCGTATCATCTCCCTGGACATCTTTTTTCCCAGGGCAAGATTGACAGAACCGAGAAGGATGGATTTTCCGGCACCCGTTTCACCGGTCAATATGTTAAGTCCCGGCCCGAACTCTACTTCTGCTTCATCAATCAGAGCCAGGTTTTTTACATGTAGATTTGTCAGCATTCAATTCCTCCACTGTATGGAGTGTTGCTATTCCTCCATACTGTCAAAACCATCGATCATTTTCTTCAGTTTTTCTACAGCAAGCAGGGCGGCATCATCGTCCCTTGCCACACATATGATTGTATCATCTCCGCCAATACATCCGACGATCTCATTCCAATTCATTTCATCAAAGGCTGCGGCTGCGGCCATCGCCATACCGGATACCGTCTTGATGACCAGTATATTTTTAGCCAGATCCACGGAAATAAAAGCGTCTTTGAGCACCCGCGCGTAACGGCTTCCCATCTCTGCAGGGCTGCTCTGAATCACAGCATAGCGGCTGC
>JALEOU010000117.1 GCA_022766945.1 Fusicatenibacter sp.
CATTGTACCAAAAGAGACCTCATAACTCATGTTTGGGCAAAGAAGATATCCACTTTTGACCTATACAAGGCAAATGAAAATTTCAGCATGTTTTTTAGAAAAACTTATGGCAGCGTCAGCTACCTGGCTGAACTGTAACAAGCAGCATAACGAAGAAATACGTAGGGTATCTCACCATTATGCTGCTTTATACGTCTTCCTTGCTGTCTGTGCTTTCAGATCAGGCTACAGACAATTATGCGTGCGGAATATTGGTAAATTCGCTGATTTCTCTGTTAATTGTACAGAGATCGTCCACGGACAGATCATGGAGATTCTCATGTCCGGTGATACGTGCAAAGGTCTTCAGCTCTTCAAGCGTTACCCGAAGATAGTTTGCCACGCGCATCGCAGGTGCGTCTCCTTTCAGGCGGGTGCGCAGGTCTTCATCCTGTGTTGCAACACCGACAGGACACATACCGCTTCCACAGATGCGGTACTGCTGACATGCAAGAGCCATTAGAGGTGCAGAGGCTACTGCTATTGCGGTAGCTCCCATGGCAATCGCCTTTGCAAAGTCAGAAGAAACCCGAAGACCTCCTGTAATGATCAGATCAATATCGGAACCGACCTCATCGAGATATTTTTTTGCGCGATACAGTGCATAAACTGTCGGAACGCTGCTGGCATCGCGCAGAAGTTTGGGTGAGGATCCGGTTGCACCGCCTCTTCCGTCAATCGTAATAAAATCAGGATTTGCATACACACAAAATGCCAGATCACGTTCAATATGTCCTGCGGCAATTTTCACACCGATCGGGCGTCCGTCGGATGCCATACGAAGCTGATCAATCAGCGTTTTCAGATCTTCCTTCGTCTCGATTCCCGGGAAACGGGAAGGAGCGATGACATCTTCTCCCATCGGTTTCTGGCGTATCTTGCTGATTTCCTCAGTGACTTTTTCACCGGGCAGATGGCCTCCCATACCAGGTTTTGTTCCCTGTCCGATTTTGATTTCAATCGCATCTGCATTCCGTAAGTTCTCCGGATTGACACTGTAAAGATTTGCAACATACTCGAAAATATATTTCTCTGCGGCTGCCATTTCCTCCGGAAGGATTCCGCCTTCACCGGAACACATCGCGCTTCCTGCCATAGAGCTTCCCTTTGCCAGCGAAATCTTGGCTTCCCGGGAGAGTGCTCCGAATGACATATGGGATATGTAAACCGGATTCTCCAGAACCAGAGGTTTTTTCGCATGTTTTCCGATCACAGTTGTGGTATTTACCGGAGCATGTTCCTCCAGCGGCATAGGATCCAGCTGAGCACCAAGAATCAAAATATCATCCCATCCCGGCATCGGAAGTGTGGTTGCCATGGCGGCCGATACGGACTTTCCGGTTACAGCCATCTGATGGATTTCTTCCATGTATCGGCAGCTGGTATCCCGCCGCGCAAACTCACGGGGATAATCCAGTTTCTCTTCTTTCTTCCCGACCGGCTTTTCCTGAGAAAGTTCCTCCACTTTCGAAAATTCGGATACCGGCTGTTTACAGATCGGGCACTGTGTGATGGAGGAGAAAGGAATCCCCTCTTGTTCCTCGTCATAGATGTAACCGCAGATATTACATTTGTATTTTGCCATTGTTACCCCCTTTACTGCATAGTATGCTATGCTCGTTTTTCGTGCAAATTGTATGACTCTTTATTGTATAATTGTATTTATTATAGCATATTTAACAGCCACTGTCACCGAAGAAATCAATCGAGTAGGAGGCGGTGATTAGCCGCCGTCCTCTCACACCACCGTGCGTACCGTTCGGTACACGGCGGTTTCAATAGTTGACGTGCATAGACTGATATGCTGTGGCTAAATCATAGAAGCCCCAGTGTATCAGTCTTT
>JALEOU010000047.1 GCA_022766945.1 Fusicatenibacter sp.
AAAGACTGATACACTGGGGCTTCTATGATTTAGCCACAGCATATCAGTCTATGCACGTCAACTATTGAAACCGCCGTGTACCGAACGGTACGCACGGTGGTGTGAGAGGACGGCGGCTAATCACCGCCTCCTACTCGATTACAATCTGTATTTCATCTTGCAAATCATACAAAAAGAGAATATAATTGAAACGATAAGTTAACAAAAATGTAATGATTCCGTGTGCAATCGGATGGTTACGCAAAAAATAATAATAGGGAGTTACAAATGACATCAAGAAAGAAACTCAGGAAACTGCTGGGCAGCGCCCTGTTTCTGTCACTGGTCATTAGTATGAGTTCACCAACCTCAGCAAGTCAGACGAACTCTTCTTCTGTCGCTGACCGGTCGGAAACGTCAGAGGATGAGACGGGATCCTCCGGAAGTGAGGAGAGCGGAGCATTTGCGGAGACCTCAGGTGAGGCTGAAGTCCTTACTGTCGGGGAAAGGCAGGGATGGTATCAGGATGAGAACACAGGAAAGTGGTACTATTACGAGGAAGATGGAACTCAAAGGGGAGAAGGCTGGCTTCAGTATCAGGACGAATGGTATTACCTGAAAGAGGACGGAAGCATGGCAGCTTCGGAATGGATTACATATGATGGCAGCAGATATTATTTTAAGAGCTGGGGAGGTATGTATCATTCCGAATTTCTTTCGCTGGAGGGAAAGCGATATTATTTCCGCAGCTGGGGAGGCGTTTACGTTAATACAACGTTTACGGTAGACGGGAAAAAATATCGGGCCGGCGAGGATGCAAGCCTGTGGACTGGTGTATATGAGGAAGACGGCAGAAAATATTTATATGACGATCAGGGAGCTCTCTGCGAGACCCCTGGCTGGAAGAAGCTTGGAGGTAAGTGGTACTTCATCTGCGAAGATACTTCTCTTCAGATTGGCTGGTTAAAACATGACGGGCAGTGGTACTGGCTGAAGGAGGATGGCACGATGGCATCTTCCGAGTGGCTGGAGTATGACGGCAGCAGATATTATTTCCAGAGCTGGGGCGGTATGTACAGCAGTTGTTTCCGGAAAATTGACGGGAAACTGTATTATTTCCAGAGCTGGGGTGGTGCGTACTGTGACACAACCTTCCAGATTGATGAAAAATGGTACCGTGCGCTGAAAGACGCGAGCCTCTGTACTGGTGATTATACGACGGAAGAGGGAATTACACTTCACTATGGTACGGATGGAGTGCTCGAGACACCATCTGGCTGGCACCAGGAGGGAAACCGCTGGTATTATCTGAATGAAGACGGCACGCCCCAAACAGGCTGGCTGAAGCACGATGGCTGCTGGTATTATCTGAAGGATGATGGTGTGATGGCCAGCCAGGAATGGCTGGATTACGATGGCAGCAGGTATTATTTCAAAAGCTGGGGCGGTATGTATTCCAGTGAATTCCTGAAACAGGATGGTAAGATTTACTACTTCTGTTCCTGGGGAGGCATGTATCAGAACCAGACTTTTAGGGTGGAAGGCAAATCCTATCGCGCACTGGAAGACGGCAGACTGGCGGTTGGCTGGTATGAAGAAGAGGAAAAACATTACTATTATAATGAAGACGGTGATCTGCATGTGGAGGGCTGGCTGAAGCTTGAGGATTCCTGGTACTGGATTAACAGTGAAGGCTACCGGAAAGAAGATGAGATGTTCAGCTATGATGGAAATCTCTACTATGTGCAGCCCGATGGTGTGATGCAGAGCGAAGGCTGGGTTAAATGGGAGGACAACTGGTACTACCCAAGAAGCTGGGGAGGTATGTACAGAAGCTCTTTCCTTGATTATGACGGCTCCAGATATTATCTGGGGGATGACTGTATCATGGTTACCGGATGGCAGAAGATCGGAGGGTACACGTATTACTTCCGCAGCTGGGGCGGTATGGTGACCGGCGATTATGAGATTGACGGAAAGATGTATCACTTTGACGAGGAAGGCCGTCTGATCGAGCGGGAGACCGAGGCGAAGATCGGAGTCAAGACGGTTCGGAATTATCTGATGAACGCGCTGCTTCCGGTTGGAAACACCCTCTACATCTGGGGCGGTGGTCATGACGATGAGGATACGACCCGAAATGGCGTGAATCCGCAGTGGAAGAAATTCTTCGATTCTCAGGACGCAGATTATAATTATAACGATCATCGATATGAACATGGAAATGGTCTGGACTGTTCCGGATTTGTAGGCTGGACCACCTATCAGGTGATGCAGACAAATTCCACATGGCAGTCGACAGAAACCCCGAAACAGTATTATTATAATGACTGGGGTAGCTATAAATCCGGAGACAGTTCCATGAAATTCCTGCCCGGCGATGTGGTAAGTATGAGCGGTCATGTATGGATTGTGCTGGGACAGTGCGATGACGGAAGTATCGTGATTGTCCATGCGACACCACCGTATATTCAGATCAGTGGTTCCGTCGCAGCTGACGGTAGTACGAACAGCGAGGCGATCGCACTGGCAAAGGAATATATGAGTAAGTATTATCCGGAAGGATATGAGAGATATGGTGTAAAGGTGGCCAGCAAAGATTATATGACAGATATCAATCATTTCAGTTGGAACAGCACAACCCTCTCGGATCAGGAAGGATTCCGGGATATGAATGCGGCAGAGGTGCTTGCAGATCTGTTCAATGAATAAGGAGAATAACGGGGAAACTCAATTGGCAGCTTGCCGGGAGAGTTTCCCCGTTTTTGCTGCCGGAACCGTAACACGAAACTGGAACTGTAACAAAAATGTAACAAGGAAACGCTTTTCTTTCGCCGGAAAATTTACTATACTATATACGAATCGCAGTTTTTAAGCAAAAGATCAGGGGAGAATTTATGAATAAAAAAATGAAGAGAGCAATCTGTGTGGGAATGCTGATGCTGTTGTCATTTACAGGTTGTCAAAAAAACAGTGAGCCAAAGGCAGAGCTGGCATTTGTAACAGATGGGGACGATGTGAAAGGGGATATCGTGAATCAATCCATCTGGAGCGGCATCGAACGGTTGGCGGAAGAGAACAAAAAAGTGTGTCAGTCCTATGTGCCGGAAGAGAAAAGTAACGCGGCATATGAGAAGGCAATTGAACAGGCAGTGAAAAAGGGAGCGGAAGTGATTGTCTGCGCAGGAGAAGAGATGGAGCATGCCCTCTATCAGGCACAGAGAGAGTACAGAGATGTCCGTTTTCTTTTTCTGGAAGGGGTACCAAGAGACGAGGAGGGCAAAGAGCGCCTGCGGGGAAATACACTGAGTATGGAAATTGCGCCGGAGGAGGCCGGATATCTGGCCGGCTATGCGGCGGTCCAGGCAGGCTATACGAGTCTTGGGTATCTTGGAGGTGCCGACGAGGAGAAAAGCAGGGAATATGGTACCGGATATGCCCTCGGAATCAATGATGCGGCCAAAGATCTGGGGCTGTCCGCGGAAAATATTACCTTAAAATATAAGTTTCGGGGAACGGACGGGATTTCACCGGACTTTTTGAATGAAGTGGAGAACTGGTACCGGGAAGGATGTCAGGTGATTTTTACGGATGGCGGTTCTTACGGAAATATTGTCACGACAGCGGCAGAGAAGAATAGCGGTGCTGTGATCTGGAACGGTGGCAGCAGCACATCCTCCAGCGTTGTGATGACAATTCGTATGGAATACGGCAATATGGTGTACGAAACCTTAAAGGCAATGGAACAGGACGAATTTGAGGGTAAAAAACAGGAAGTGTTTGGCGTCGCGGACGGGGGAATCAACCTGGAATGGAACCAGGATGTATTAAGCGCCTTTACCGGAGAGAAGTATGTCGCCATCAAATCCAAAATGTCAAAAGAAGATTTTAATTTAAAGGAAGGAAATGCATTGAAAAACCCGGATGCATTTGATCTTTCCAACATTACAGTAGAAAATTTCAAGTGATACCTGAACAGGATCCCGTTCACGTTACTGTTCAGGTGTCACAGGAAACAACTGTACAAAAATAGAATCTCGAAAGCAGACCTTTGAGAAACGCCGGCACTTAATGAGTCAGGTCGTAAAACGACCTGACGAATTTAGTACCGCTGCGTTTTGAAAGAGCGGGAGCGCGTCTGCGTCGAGATCTATTTTCTGTACAGCGTCTGTTGCCATCTGAACAGTAACCCGTTCACGAATTGTTTACAATAAAATGCAGTTTCTTTCTTGCAACGAATCTGGAAGTGTGATATTATGTAGTGGAATTGAAAAAAGTATTTCAAAATTGTTACAAACAATTACACTTTTAATCGTGAGATGAAAACGGGGAGTGAAATAATGAAGAAAAAAATTCTTGCTCTGGGGTTAGCTGCAATTGTTGGATCCGCACAGATTTTGACAGTCAGTGCAGCAAAGCAGGATGAACTTAAGAATAAACAGGCGCAGCAGGCACAGACCAGTGCACAGTTGGAGGATGCAAAGAGCACAATCAACAGCCTGGAAAATAAGAAAAATGCCATCACCAGTGAGATCAGTGAACTGGATGCAGAGCTGGTTGTTACTATGGCAGCTGTTGAGGGCTTGAAGGAAGAGATCTCTGATAAGCAGGCTGAGATTGAGGATACACAGGAGAAGCTGGCACAGGCACAGGAAGAGGAAGAAGAGCAGTACCAGCTGATGAAGAAGAGAATCCAGTTCCTCTATGAAAGCGGTGGAGAGAATGGCTGGGTAACCCTTCTTCTCGAAGGAAAAGACATCAGCAGCCTTTTAAATCAGGCGGAATATACACAGAAGCTGTATGAATATGACAGAGAGTGTCTGGAAGAATACATGGCAACTGTCCAGCAGGTATCCGATTACAGTGAACAGCTGGCAGAGGAGAAGGCAGATCTGGAGGCCAGCGAGGCTGAGCAGGAAGCACAGCAGCAGGAACTTGAGAGAATGCTCTCCGAGAAAAAAGCAGTATCTGCAGATTACGATGCACAGCTTTCCGAGATGCAGGAAAAAGCGCAGGCTTACCGGGAGCTGATCAATCAGCAGAATGCACAGATTCAGCAGCTGCAGGAGGAAATCGCAGCAGAAGAAGCAGCGAAAGCTGCAGAGGAAGCCCGCAAGGCGGAAGAGGCAGCGAAAGCTGCAGAGGAAGCCCGCAAAGCAGAAGAGGCGCGCAAGGCGGCTGAGGCAAACAGTTCCAACAGCAGTTCCTCTTCCAATAAAGGAAACAGTGGTTCTAACAGTTCCAATGGATCAGGATCCACTTCGGGAGGTTCTTCCAGTACAGGAAGTGCCACTGGTACAGCCATTGCAAATTATGCTTGCCAGTTTGTCGGCAATCCCTATGTATGGGGCGGAACAAGTCTGACAAACGGCGCAGACTGCTCCGGATTTATCATGAGTGTTTATGCGCACTTTGGATACAGCCTGCCGCATTCTTCCTCAGCAATGCGTAGCTGTGGCCGCGGAGTATCTTATTCCGAAGCACAGCCGGGTGACATTATTTGTTATGACGGTCATGTGGCGATCTACATCGGAGGCGGCAGTATCGTACATGCCAGCAATGCGAAAGATGGCATCAAGATCAGTCCGAACGCTGCATACAGAACCATTCTGGCAGTAAGGAGAATTGTATAATACATAGAGCAGTTGGACTGCAGAGAATACACGAAAAGGAAAAACAGAACGGGGTTGCCGCACTGAAAAGTGTGACAGCCCTTTTTTTATTATCATGAAAAAAAGGTATTGACATTTTGTGTTATCTTTGTTATAGTTCGAATAGAACAAAGAACAAGAGTATGAAGATCCGGCCTTCTTTGTTCCGGCCGGATGCTATATGAGGAGGTAGCCTATGAATATCAGCAAATTTACGCAGAAATCCCTGCAGGCTGTACAGGACCTGGAGAAGACTGCCTATGATTTTGGTAATCAGGAAGTAGAGCAGGAACATTTGCTGTACAATCTGCTGCATCAGGATGACAGTCTGATTCTCAAGATGATTGAGAAGATGGAGATTCATAAAGAGCATTTTTTAAATCGTGTGGAGACCGCGCTCAATGACCGTGTGAAGGTGTCCGGCGGACAGCCCTATATTGGACAGTATCTGAATAAAGTACTGGTGAATTCCGAGGACGAAGCGAAAGCCATGGGAGATGAGTATGTTTCTGTGGAACATCTGTTTCTTGCCATGCTGCGCTATCCAAGTCCTTCCATGAAGAAACTGTTCCAGGAATATGGCATCACAAGAGAGCGCTTTCTGCAGGCGTTAAGTACTGTCAGAGGAAATCAGAGAGTGACAACCGACAATCCGGAGGCCACATACGATACACTGGAGAAATACGGCCAGGACCTGGTGGAGCGTGCAAGAAGTCAGAAGCTGGATCCGGTGATCGGAAGGGATACTGAGATTCGGAATGTGATCCGGATTCTTTCCCGTAAGACAAAAAATAACCCGGTGCTGATCGGTGAACCAGGTGTAGGTAAGACGGCAGTCGTGGAAGGCCTGGCACAGCGAATTGCCAATGGGGATGTTCCGGAAAGTC
Organism: Fusicatenibacter sp.; assembly: GCA_022766945.1. GTDB lineage: Bacteria > Bacillota > Clostridia > Lachnospirales > Lachnospiraceae > Fusicatenibacter. The sequence continues at coordinate 6,518 of JALEOU010000047.1, forward strand.
TGAAGGATAAGACCGTGTTTTCACTGGATATGGGAGCTCTGGTAGCAGGAGCCAAGTATCGTGGTGAGTTTGAGGAACGTCTGAAAGCAGTCCTGGAGGAAGTCAGAAAGAGTGACGGACAGATTATTCTGTTTATCGATGAGTTGCATCTGATTGTCGGAGCCGGCAAGACAGAAGGCGCCATGGACGCAGGAAACATGTTAAAGCCTATGCTGGCACGAGGGGAACTGCACTGTATCGGGGCCACGACGCTGGATGAGTACCGTCAGTATATTGAGAAAGATGCCGCACTGGAACGCCGGTTCCAGCCGGTTATGGTCGACGAGCCTACCGTCGAGGATACGATTTCCATTCTTCGTGGATTAAAGGAGCGCTATGAGGTATTCCACGGAGTAAAGATTACAGATGGTGCCCTGGTAGCAGCTGCCACGCTGTCAGACCGTTACATCAGCGACCGGTTCCTTCCGGATAAGGCGATCGATCTGGTGGATGAAGCCTGTGCACTGATCAAGACGGAGCTGGATTCTATGCCTGCTGAACTGGACGAGCAGCGCAGAAAGATACTGCAGATGCAGATTGAGGAAGCGGCTCTGAAAAAAGAGACCGATAACCTGAGCAAAGAGCGCCTGGAAGATCTGCAGAAAGAGCTGGCAGAACTGAAAGATCACTTTAATTCTCAGAAAGCACAGTGGGAGAATGAAAAGAAATCGGTGGAGAAACTCTCAAAACTACGTGAGCAGATCGAGGATCTGAACCGTCAGATTCAGAAAGCGCAGAATGCCTATGATCTGAATAAAGCGGCGGAGCTTCAGTATGGAGAACTCCCAAAACTGCAGCAGCAGCTGGAGATTGAGGAGCGGAACGTGAAGAACGGAGATCTTTCCCTGGTACGTGAGAATGTAACGGATGAGGAGATCGCCCGGATCGTATCCCGCTGGACTGGTATTCCGGTAGCCAAACTGACCGAGGGCGAGCGTACCAAGATCCTGGGACTGGAAGGTGAGCTTCATACCAGAGTCGTGGGACAGGACGAGGCTGTCACGAAGGTATCGGATGCCATTATCCGTTCCAAAGCAGGCATCAAGGATCCTACAAAGCCGATCGGCTCCTTCCTGTTCCTTGGACCTACCGGTGTCGGAAAAACGGAATTGGCCAAGACACTTGCGGAGAAACTGTTTGACGATGAGAACAACATGGTCCGCATTGATATGAGCGAGTATATGGAGAAGTATTCGGTATCCCGCCTGATCGGAGCGCCTCCGGGATATGTAGGATATGAGGAGGGCGGCCAGCTGACGGAAGCAGTGCGGAGAAAGCCGTACTCGGTTGTTCTGTTTGATGAGATCGAAAAAGCACATCCGGATGTCTTCAATGTACTTCTTCAGGTACTGGACGATGGACGAATCACAGATTCTCAGGGAAGAACGGTGGACTTTAAGAATACGATTCTGATCATGACTTCCAACATCGGCTCCCAGTATCTGCTGGATGGCATCTGCGAGGATGGAAGCATTTCCGAGGAAAGCCGGAATCTGGTCATGGAAGATCTGAGAGCACATTTCCGTCCGGAATTTCTGAACCGTCTGGATGAGACGATTATGTTCAAGCCTTTGACCAGGGAAAATATCGGACATATTGTGGATCTGCTGATGAAGGATCTGAACCGGCGTCTGTCCGATCAGGAGCTGGCTGTGGAGCTCACACCGGAAGCAAAACAGTACGTAATCGACGGAGGTTATGATCCGGTCTACGGCGCCCGTCCGTTGAAGCGTTTCGTGCAGAAGGAAGTAGAGACGAGCACAGCCAAACTGATTCTTGGCGGTCATGTCAGCGAGGGAGACACCATTCTTCTGGAAGTAAACAATGGTCATCTAGAGGCGATTATCAAGCCGGAAGCGGAGGTAGTAGAATGATTCCGAAAGACCCGGTGATGCTGTTGAGTTATGTCAATACGCAGCTGAGAGACTTTTATCCGACACTGACAGAGTTTTGCCGGAGCAATCAGATTGACGAAAATGCTCTGAAAGAGAAATTGGCTCTTATTGATTATGAATATGACGAGAGCGAAAACAGGTTTGTATAGAAAGTAAAACACAAAAGAACCGGAGGGCCGAACTGCAGATGTATGTGCAGGATGGCCCTTCGGTTTTTGTTTCTTGAGTCCAGAAGTTTCACAAAATTGATTCTTACAATTTGAACAAAATACATAAAAATTCTTACAATTTTCGACGGTTTCTTGACTCGTCTGATGAATTCCGTATAATGAAAGGTAGAAAGGCATCCATAAAAGAACCGGGAAATCGCTGGTATGCCAAAAGATGCAGTTTGCCGTGAGCGGAGAGAATGGCGGCGCTGCCATGACAGAAAAATAACCGGAGAGGAGGTTTTTGTATGAAGAACAAAAAGAAACAGGGAAGGAAACTTCTGTCGGCTGTTTTATCAGTTCTCCTGATGACAACGTTGATCCCGGGAACGGTTTTTGCCGGAGAAACTGGTACAAACACATGGAAAATAACAGAATTTGAGAAGGAGAGCGGGTTAAAAACCGGAACAGTTCTGACAGTCGACATGACGATTCAAAACGACAGTGAGTACCAGAAGCTCCAGATTGTCCAGGGATCCGAACAGGAGGCGGCTGTCGAAGATAAGACGGAGGAACAGAAAATTGCAGCCCAGACTATCGGTCAAAAGGCAGCAGAAGCAGTGAAAACAGATCTTGTCAGCTGGAAAAATCAGATCCTGGAAGCGCTTCAGAGGGGAAACGCAGTCATCAAAGGTCAGACTGTAAAAGAAAGTACAGAGGGAACATCGAAAAGTCTGGCAGTCCTTGATGCCGGACAGAGCCTTTCCATGAAGGAGCTTTCTGAGAGTATCAAAACAGGCGGAAAAGAGCTTGGTATCAAAGATCTTGATTCCTGGAGCGGCAGCTGGAAAGTGGTAAAGGTAAAGGCGCCGAAAGCAGATGGCGAAACGGTATTGGAACTGACACCATATACAGAAGAAGCGAAGACAGAGGAACCTAAGACAGAAGAACCAAAGGAAGAAGAACCAAAGGAAGAACCAAAGGAAGAAGAACCAAAGACGGAAGAACCAAAGGCAGAGGAGCCGAAACCGGAGGAACCGAAACCGGAGGAACCAAAACCGGAGGAACCGAAACCGGAGGAACCGAAACCGGAGGAACCGAAACCGGAAGAACCGAAACCCGAAGAATCCCAGGAGATGATTGAAGTAACCGATATTATCGGAGTACCTGAGACGATTTCGGGAAGCATCGAACTGACAGCAGAAGTTATTCCGGAAAATGCAGAAAGGAAAGAGATCCTCTGGAGCACAAAGGATGCCGGAACTACCGGAGCAGCAGTAGAGGGAAACAAACTGTTCGTGGAATCTGCGGGAACCCTGGTGCTGACAGCTACGGTAAAGGATGGAAAACAGGATGGTGATTTTGTAAAGGAGTTTACCATCACCGTAGAAGCTGCCGACTATGCAAAAGTTGACAAAGCACTCGCGGAAGTACCGGATGATCTGGAACTGTACACCGATGAGAGCAGAGAAAAACTGGAAAAAGCACAATCTGCAGTTGTCAGAGGACTTCCGGTCTGCGAGCAGGACAAAGTGGATGGTTATGCAGATGCAATTGAGACAGCTATCCGGAATCTGAAATACAAGGATGCGGATTATACTAAGGTGGATGCTGCACTGAAAAAGATTCCAAAGGATTTGTCCGTTTATACGGATGAAACAAAGAAAGCCGTGGAAGATGCGAAAAAAGCGGTTGTTCGCGGAAAGAATATCACAGAACAGAAAACCGTGGACGGTTATGCGGACGCGATCGAGAAGGCAGTAAAAGGCTTGAAAAAGAAACCGATCGAAGCGAAAGCAATTCCGAAAATAACCGCAGGAACCAAACAGACGGTGGCGCAGGGCAAAGAAATCTCCTTTACATCCGACGCTCCCAAAAAAGAATTCAAGAAAGTTCTGGTAGACAAAAAAGAAGTAGATAAAAAGAATTACACGGTTGAGGATAAGAACGGGACGAAAATAACGCTGAAAGCGGATTATGTGAAAACACTCTCTGTCGGAAAGCATACATTGAGTATCGTATCAGAGGGAGGACAGGCAGATGTAACTTTCACAGTGACAAAGGCATCAAAGAGCCCGCAGACCGGTGATAACACGAATCTTCTTCTCTGGATTGCGCTTGTTGCAGCTTCCGGATGCGTTCTTGGAGTGCTGGCACGGCAGAAAAGAAGAATAAAATGAGCAAAAAAGGGGCAAAAAAGGAGGGCAGAATCTGTCCTCCTTTTTTGTGCCTTATCTGATATGGCGCAGTCGGTCTTTGCCGAATTCCAGCCGGAAATCCAGGATGGGGGTCTCCGGAAGAACATCCGGATGAGGCTGATCAGAGAATTTCATGCAGTTTTTTTCACTGCAGAGGTAGGGTTTCCAGAGGGGCAGGTCAACTCCATTTATGTCGGTGCCGTTTGGGTCTCCCTGCTTCACAAAATTAGCCCAGTAGGAGCATACCTGACGGGCCAGGTCATAATGCCGGCCTTCAAACGGACGCCAGCTGTTATCCAGCGTATCAAATACGAAGGGAAGTTCCGAGCTGTGACAGGAACCGCTGTCATCTCCCGGCATATCATGGTCAAACAGGAAAAAGTACACGCGTTTGCCGGAACCGGCACGCAGATCACAGAAAGCTCTTGTCCACGAATAAAAGGGATTAAAGCCCAGACCATTCAGGACGGCGCCGGCATCCGCATCGGTGTGGGCGTTTGCGAGGCGAAGAAATTCTTCTTTGCGCTTCCCGTAGATCTGTGCCTGTGCTTCCAGTGCGGCGAGACTTGCCGGCCTGTGAGGAAACAGCTGATCCAGTTCATCATGGCAGATTCCAACCATCATGGGGACATCAGGAATCCGGTCATTGTAATAAGAGCTGTGCAAAGGCTCTTTCAGGAACATTCCATCCACACTCACACCAAACATCAGCGGCTGCGCAGGAGAAGCAAGTCCCACTTCACCGACAAGTCTCATGAGCTGCGAGCCATCCATGGTACGGGCCTGTGTCAGATCATTGATGCCTGCTGCCCGGAAGAATTCCATACCGTATCGTTCGGAATTTTCCAGCGAATCTACAAATGTAATGCCGCAGTCTCCGTCATCAAAGTCGAACTGGATAGAAGACTCGCAGATACCGCCGGAAATTAATCCATCGTTAAACGAGCTGCACAGCTGTATCTGAACACTCTCAGCGCCCGCGCTTTGACCGCTGATGACGATGTGGTCCGGATCACCGCCGAAATTGCGGATATTACGTGCAATCCAGTGAAGAGCTGCGGATTGATCCTGCACACCAAAGTTGGTAACAGGTTCTTTTCCCTGCAGCTCCTTCGTGAGTTCAGGATGAGCAAGAAAACCGAACAGCCCAACGCGGTATCCAACCGTAACCACAACGACACCCCGGCGTGCCAGATGCTCACCGTCATAGGTCGGGTCGTAACTGAAGCCATTCTGCATGGCACCGCCGTAGAAGAAACATAGAACCGGGAGCTTATCATCTGTCGTTTCAGCGGGAGTCCAGATGTTCAGATAAAGACAATCTTCACTCATGGGGAAATCCGCCAGCGCAGGATTGGGAATTCCGCGGGGAACGCCTTCTCCGGTTCCTGGATGAACGGTAGTCATTGGCAGATCGCCGTATTCATAGCATTTGCGGATACCATCCCAGTTTTGGGCAGGCCTGGGAGCACGCCAGCGCAGATCGCCGATCGGAGGCGCGGCAAACGGGATTCCGCGAAACACCGTAATGCGGGGATCCCTGCCAATCAGTCCCTGTACCGGACCATTTTCTGTTTTCGTAGTTCTTAACATTCTGACCATCCTTTCTGAATCATAAAATACCTGTTACCCCCGTCATTTCAAAAAATTATACCATACTGCTTTCAGTATGAAATTAAAAAAGTATAAACAATATCACCGCAACCCCTGCGATTTCCCGTGTTGCGATTGCGGAAACCATGTGGTACAATGACTTATCGAAAGGAACGCAGGCGTACAGCGGAAATGAGACTCACAGGAGTTTCGCCTGCCCGATGGGAGGATTTGGATGGAAAGAGAAGAAAGCTATACCAGTTTCGCTCAGGTCTATGACATGTTTATGGATAATGTGGATTATCCGTCATGGAGTGAATATCTGCTGGGACTTTTGAGAGAATATGGAATAGAGAGCGGACTGGTTCTGGATCTTGGCTGCGGTACGGGAAATATGACAGAATTGCTGTCAAAAGCAGGATATGATATGATCGGAGTGGATAATTCCGAAGACATGCTGGAGATCGCGGGCGAAAAGCGTGCAGCTTCCGGTCTGGATATTCTGTATCTGCTCCAGGACATGCGCGAATTCGAACTTTACGGAACGGTGCGTGCAGTGATCAGCATCTGTGATTCCATAAATTATATTCTGGAGGAGGAAGAGCTTCTGCAGGTCTTTTCCCTGGTCAACAATTATCTTGATCCCGGTGGATACTTTATCTTTGATTTGAATACAAAATATAAATACGAGCAGATGGGCGAGACAACCATCGCGGAGAACCGCGAGGAGGCCAGCTTTATCTGGGACAATTATTATGATCCCGAAGAACAGATCAATGAATATGCGCTGGCGATCTTTCTGCCTGTGGCAAATGAGCTTTACCGGAAATTTGAGGAAATCCATTACCAGAGAGCATATGATCTGGAAACCATTTGCCGTCTGATCACGGAGGCAGGCCTGGAGTATGTGACTGCATATGATGCTTTCACAAAACATGCTCCGGTGGATACGAGTGAGCGGATCTATGTGATTGCACGGGAAAAAGGAAAGACAGAGAAAAAGTAAAGGCATACGATGCCGTTTGGAATAAGGAGTACGAAAAAATGGATTATATTGTAAGAGCAACCGCTGCGGGTGGGCAGATCAGAGCGTTTGCAGCAACAACAAAAGATACGGTAGAAACAGCAAGAGCAGCGCACAATACCAGCCCGGTGGCCACGGCAGCACTTGGAAGACTTCTGAGCGCCGGAGCCATGATGGGAGCCATGATGAAGGGGGAGAAAGACCTTCTGACTTTGCAGATTCATGCAGGCGGTCCTTTGCAGGGCATCACAGTGACTGCTGACTCCATGGGAAACGTGAAGGGATATGTGGGAAATCCGGAGGTGATTCTTCCGGCCAATGCAAAAGGTAAGCTGGATGTGGCAGGTGCGGTAGGTGTTGGTTTTCTGGATGTCATCAAAGATATGGGACTCAAAGAGCCCTACATCGGTCAGTGTGCGCTCCAGACGAGCGAGATTGCAGAGGATCTGACCTATTATTTTGCCACCAGTGAGCAGGTACCATCCAGCGTGGGTCTGGGTGTTCTCATGAATCGGGACAATACCGTGCGTCAGGCAGGCGGTTTTATTCTGCAGCTGATGCCGTTCTGTGATGAGGCGGTGATCACGAAGCTGGAGGAGCGGATTGCGAAGGTACAGTCGGTAACTGCCATGCTGGATGAAGGGCTGACGCCGGAGCAGATTCTGGAACGGTTCCTCGGAGACATGGACCTTATGATCAACGATACAATGCCCACACAGTTCCACTGCAACTGCGGAAGAGAAAGGCTGTCCCGGGTATTGATTACACTGGGAAGAAAAGAACTCAAGAGTATGATTCAGGACGGAAAACCGGTGGAACTCAAATGTCATTTCTGCAACAAAGCCTATGCGTTTTCGGTGGAGGAATTGAAGGAACTGCTCCGCAAAAGCAGATAAACGAAAATAATATCCGTAAAGAAATGCCGGATCAGGATAGAAGAGGGAAGAGAGGAAGAGCGTAAGATGAATCAGGGATTTGTGAAAGTAGCGGCATCAGCCCCCAAAGTCGCCGTGGCAGACTGCCGGGCCAATACAGAGGCCATCATCGATGAGATTCGCAAAATGGAAACAGTCGGAGCGAAAATTATGGTACTGCCTGAGCTGGCGCTGACCGGATATACCTGCAGCGATTTGTTCTGGCAGAGCCATCTTCTGAATGCCGCAAGGGAGGGGCTGGAGCAGATCTGCAGGGAAACTGTGTATGTGGATGCTTTGATTTTTGTGGGACTTCCCTTCGAGCATCGCGGAAAGCTGTTTAACGTGGCAGCTGTTATAAATCACGGAACAGTTCTTGGAATCGTTCCGAAGAAATATCTGCCAAACTATAATGAGTTCTATGAGATGCGTCATTTTACGCCCGGGATGGAGCAGGTGGAAATGACGGAATTTGCCGGAAGACAAGTTCCTTTTGGTATGAATCTTCTGTTCGCCTGCCGCCAGATGCCGCACCTGATCGCTGCAGCGGAGATCTGCGAGGATCTGTGGACTCCCGCGCCGCCCAGCGTCAATCATGCGCTGGCCGGGGCAACAGTGATCGTCAATCTGTCTGCCAGCGATGAGATGGTTGGAAAGGACAGTTACCGGAGAAGTCTGGTCAGCTCTACGTCCGCCCGGCTTATCTGCGGATACATTTATGCCACAGCGGGAGAAGGAGAATCTACAACGGATCTGGTATTTGGCGGCCAGCACCTCATTGCGGAAAACGGTATCGTGCTTGCGGAGGCGGCGCGTTTTGAGAATCAGATGACGAGTGCGGATCTGGACGTGGACCGTCTGGTCAGTGAGCGAAGAAGAATGACAACCTATCCGGTTCAGAATACACAGTGCTATGTGACTGTGAAATTTGATCTGCACATGGAGGAGACAGCGCTTAGCCGGTATTTTGATCCCCGGCCGTTTGTTCCCGCCGATAAAAGGAATCGGGATCAGCGCTGTGATGAGATTCTGAACATTCAGGCAATGGGATTGAAAAAACGTCTGGCGCATACTCACTGTCAGAGTGCAGTGATCGGAATATCCGGCGGACTGGATTCCACGCTGGCACTGCTTGTGACAGCACGGGCATTTGATATGCTCGGGATTCCAAGAGAGAAGATCCTTTCGGTAACGATGCCCTGTTTTGGAACCACGGACCGAACGTACCAGAATGCCTGCGAACTGACCAGATGTCTTGGCGCCACACTGAAGGAAGTGGATATCAGGGAAGCTGTGACACTTCATTTCCGGGATATTGATCAGGATCCCGAAAAACACGATGTGACTTATGAGAACGGACAGGCCAGGGAACGCACCCAGGTGCTGATGGATCTGGCAAACCAGTCCGGCGGCATGGTAATCGGAACCGGTGACCTTTCGGAGCTTGCACTTGGATGGGCGACTTACAACGGAGACCACATGTCCATGTATGCAGTCAACGCATCGGTGCCCAAAACGCTGGTGCGCCATCTGGTGCGGTATTATGCGGACACCTGCCGGGACAGCGCACTGGAAAAGATTCTTCTGGATGTGCTGGATACACCGGTCAGCCCGGAACTTCTGCCGCCAAAAGACGGTGTGATTTCCCAGAAAACCGAAGATCTGGTGGGACCTTACGAGCTGCATGACTTTTTCCTGTATTATATGATGCGTGTGACCTACGAGCCTGCAAAGATTTACCGGGTTGCCAGACGGGCCTTTGCCGGGACGTATGATGATGAGACCATTCTGAAATGGTTAAAGACATTTTATCGCAGGTTCTTTGCGCAGCAGTTCAAACGTTCCTGCCTGCCGGATGGTCCGAAGGTGGGAAGCGTGGCAGTATCTCCGCGGGGAGACTGGCGTATGCCAAGCGACGGCTGTGTACGGATCTGGATGGAACAGCTGGAAAACCTGTAATTGCCCGGAAAAAGGCAGAATCCTGACGTGCTTTGCTGCGTCAGGATTCTGCCTTTGCCTGATTCAGGGCTTTGGTAATGGCGGTGAGCAGAAGCTGAGAGGTGTATTTGCTGTCATCACTGAAAGTGAGATTTTCTGTAGACTGCGTGGAGCAGATCTGATCTTCCAGGGACTCCAGGGATGGCTCCATCAGCGGGTACATGGCAGCGGTTGTCTCGCTTAGGTTGTTCAGTGAGATGGAATTGATATGGTTTTCATCCACATTCACCTGCACATCAAAAGTCTGGTCTCCCAGTGTAACGGAAGAGGTGTAGATACCAGGCACATACTGGGCAGAAACCGTGCCGGCCTGTGATAAAACGGCAGAGGAGTCTTTTTTCTTTGATCCGAACAATACAAATACCAGAACCATCAGAAATATGGCAAGGACGAGAAACAGGGCAGTATAAATCACCTCTTTCATATGTAATACAATAATTTTTGTCTTGGAACTCATGGGCAGCACACTCCTTAGGGTATTTTTAAGACGGCCATACCAAAAAGGCCGGATGATTGGGGATCCTTATCAGTATAACTTATGAGCGAACCTTACCAGATATGCCCCGGTTGCGAAAGATCGCCGTGTTCGCTATAATAGATGGCAGAATGAGCCCAAATATGATCGGACAGGAAATGGAAAGGAGTATTATGGCATTACAGTTTATTATGGGAAATTCCGGAGCCGGAAAGTCCTGGTATGGATATCATGATATGATCCAAAAGGCGATGGAGCACCCGGAGCGCACCTATCTGATTGTGGTTCCGGAGCAGTTTACGATGCAGACACAGAAGGAACTGGTATCGATGCATCCGGCAGGCGGGATACTCAATATCGATGTACTGAGTTTTCAAAGACTTGCCTATCGTATTTTTGGAGAGACCGGAGGGAGTCTTTGCCCGCTCCTGGGCGAAACCGGCAAGAATCTTGTGGTAAAACGGATTGCACAGGAAAAGAAAAAGGAACTGGAAGTACTTGGAAGTACGATGAAAAAGACGGGTGCGGTTTCCCAGATGAAATCGTTGATTTCAGAGCTGAAACAGTATCAGATTGCTCCCTCGGAACTGGAAATGTGGGCAGAAAAGAGCGGACCCAAGAAGCTGCTTGCGGCCAAGCTTCGGGATGTGGAGACCGTCTACCGTGCGTTTGACGAGTATCTGGCAAACCGTTATGTGACAGCGGAGGACGTACTGGAAGTGCTTGCAGGAAAACTGGAGGAATCCCGGTGGATCCGCTCTTGCGAAGTGCTTGTGGATGGATTTACCGGTTTCACACCGGTGCAGATCAAAGTCCTGCAGAAACTGTTCTGCCTGTGCCCCAAAGTGGCAGTGACCGTCATCATGGATGAGCGGGAGGATCCCTACGGAAAAATATTGCCTCACCAGCTGTTTGCCATGAGCAGGAGAATGGTGCGCCAGCTGACGGACGCGGCCCTGGAGGCAAAGTGTGAGCTCTTAAGTGAGATTCGGGTGAAAAGATCAGAAAAGAGCAGATTTCGGCCCGGATCTGCCCTGGATTATCTGGAACAGAATCTTTTTCGCTACAAAACAAAGCCTTATTGTGGTGAGCAGCAGGAAATTTATCTGAGAGTGATGAGAAATCCCAGGGAAGAGCTGGAAGATACCGTGCGGCAGATCCGACGGATGGTACGTGAGCAGAATATGAGATATAAGGATTTTGCGGTACTCACCGGAGACTTGTCTTCCTATGGAACTTATGCGCGGGAAATCTTCGGAGCGTGCGGGATCCCCTGCTTTGTGGATGAGAAGCGTTCGGTACTGATGAATCCACTGGTGGAATTTCTGCGCTCAGCGGTGGACCTTGTGCTTTGCGGTTTTACTTACGAAAGTGTTTTCCGCTACCTTCGCTGCGGGCTGTCGGATTTTACACGTGAGGAGATTGACAAACTGGAAAATTACTGCATTGCCCTTGGCATTCGTGGGAAGAAGGCCTATGAGGAAAAATGGACGCGGACGTACCGGGGACAAAAGCCGGATGAGATTGTGGAGATCAACGCTTTGCGAGAGCGTTTCTGTGAGGAAATATGCGAATTTGCCGATGGAATTTCGGGGCGGGGACGGACGGTATTGGAGAGAACCAGAGCCTTGTATGAGCTGATGGAGAAAAACCGGATTCAGGAAAAAATCGCTGCTCATGAGCAGGAATTTGAGCGCATGCAGAATGCAGCTATGGCAAAAGAGTATGCTCAGATCTATGGCATTGTGATCGAACTGCTGGATAAGATGGCGGAGGTGCTCTCCGATGAGCAGCTGTCGCTTGCGGAATATCAGGAAATCCTGGAAGCGGGTTTTGCAGAGACTTCTGTGGGTGTGATTCCGCCGGCGGTAGATCAGGTGCTTGTGGGAGACAATGAGCGCACGAGACTAAAAGAGATCAAAGTCCTGTTCTTTGTGGGTGTCAATGAGGGCTTGATTCCCAGAAGAGGGGCATCAGGGGGCATTCTCTCGGAACTTGACCGGGAGGAACTGGAAAAAGCCGATGCGCATCTTTCGCCGAATGCGAGGGAGGAGATGTATATGCAGCGCTTTCACCTTTACCGGAATCTCACAAAACCGTCAGAAAAGCTGTATCTGTCTTTTGCGAGAAGCAGCGCATCCGGGGAAGCACTCACGCCGTCCTATCTGATCGGTACGATACGGTCTCTGTTTGCGGATCTTGAGCTTGTGGATATGGAGAAAGCGGCGGATCCCGAAGAGATTCTGGAACTTCCAAAGGAAGGAGAGTCTGTTTTTCTGGAGGGACTTTTAAAGGCGGCAGACGGGTGCCAGGAGCCGCTGTTTGAGGAATTGTACCGATGGTATCTGGCGCACCCCGAAGCTGGTGTCCCTGTGGATACGTACCGGAAAGCAGCATTTTTTTCACCGGGGGAAGGCATCATCGGCAAAAGTGCGGCGGCTGCACTGTACGGACAGACGCTGACGAACAGCGCCACACGCCTGGAGAAATATGCTGCCTGCGCGTTTGCGCACTTTATGGAGTATGGTCTTAGGATCCAGGAGAGGGAGCATTATGAATTTAAGTCTGCGGACATGGGCACGGTGATGCATGAGGCGCTGGAGAGCTTTGCCGGAAAACTCGAAAAAAGCGGGAGCAGCTGGAGGGATATGGACGAGTCACTTCGCGACCGCCTGATTGAAGAGAGCGTACATGAAGTGATGGAGGATTATGGAAATACGGTGTTTCAGAGCAGCGGCAGAAACCGTTATATGATTAACCGGGTGACGCGGATTCTGAAGCGGACCATCTGGGCGTTGCAGGAACAGGTGAAGAGGGGAAGTTTTGAACCAGGCGCATTTGAAGTTTCCTTCGCTATGGAGGAATCGCTCTCAGCGATCAATATCGCACTCTCGGACCAGGAGAAAATCCGGCTGCGGGGGCGCATCGACCGGTTGGATTTATGTGAGACAGAGGACAAGGTATACGTGAAAATCATTGACTACAAATCCGGCAATACTTCTCTGGATCTGGTGGCACTGTACTATGGGCTGCAGATTCAACTGGCGGTGTATCTGGATGCGGCAGTAGAACTGGAACAGAAGAAACACCCCGAGAAACAGGTAGAGCCTGCCGGCGTGTTCTATTATCACATTTCCGATCCCATGCTGGAACAAAAAGAGGGAGAAACCGATGAAGAATGGGGACGGCGTATGCTGTCTGCACTGAAGATGGATGGACTGGTAAACAAAAATCAGGAAGTGGCGGAGCTTCTGGACAAAACACTCTGCGAGGGCAGCACCTCTGATATTATTCCGGTCGGGCGCAGGAAGGACGGCAGATACACTTCGTATTCCAAAGTGGCGGATGCAGAAGAATTTGACACGATCCGGGAATATACGAGATTGAAGATCCGGGAACTTGGCCGGGGGATTCTTGACGGGGACACCAGTGTTTCTCCCTATCAGCTGGGGATGCGCACAGCCTGTGCGTATTGTCCTTATCACGGAATCTGTGGTTTTGATCAGAAGATTCCGGGGTATCAGTATCGGAAATTATCCGGTATGGATACGGATGTGCTGCTTCAGGCTATGCGCGAGGCAGCCAAAGGTGCGTCGGCGGAAAGAGAAAGTACAGCAGGTGGGTCAGCACCCTCCGGAAAGGAGCTCTCATGTCAGTGAAATGGACACCGGAACAACAGCAGGTGATTGAACTGCGCGGCCGTAATCTGCTGGTCAGCGCAGCTGCCGGATCCGGAAAGACAGCCGTATTGGTGGAACGAATCCTGGCAATGATTAAGGATCCGGTTCATCCTATCGATATTGATCAGCTGCTGGTAGTGACCTTTACGAGAGCAGCCGCCGGAGAGATGAAGGAGCGAATCGGACGTGCTCTGGCGGAGAGCATGGAGAAGGATCCGGAAAATGTACATCTGCAGAGACAGCAGACATTGCTGCACCATGCGCAGATCAGTACCATTCACGGATTCTGTTCCAGCGTAATCCGGAATTATTTCCAGCTGATCGATCTGGATCCGGTTTACCGTATGGCGGATGAAGGTGAGATGAAGCTGATGAAAAGTGATATCGCGGGCAGCGTCATCGAAGATGCCTACGCTTCGGAAAATCCGGAATTTCTGAATTTTGTGGAATGTTATGCCTCAGGTAAGACGGATGGACAGATTGATGATCTGATTCTTCGGATGCATGAATTTTCCATGAGTTATCCATGGCCCGAAGAATGGCTGGATGACTGTTGTAAAGCCTATGAAATCACGGATGCGGGCGAACTGTGCAAAAGCTCCTGGATGGAGGCTCTGATAGAAGAGACCAGAAGGAATCTGGAAGGAATTCTGATCCGTATCAGGGAGAACAGGAAAACAGCACAGAAACCGGAAGGACCTTACATGTATGATGTTATGCTCGCGGAGGATGAACATCAGGTGGAAGTGCTTCTGGAAAAGCAGCAGTTTGACGAGCTGGTGGAGGCATTTTCCGCTCTGGAATTCCCGGTTCTCTCCAGAAAAAAAGATCCGACGGTGAGTGATGCACTGCGGGAGCAGGTAAAACAGGAACGGGATCAGTGTAAAAAACTGCTCAAAGGTCTTTGGGAACAGTTTTTTGCGAAAAACAGTGCACAGATTGTGCGGGAACTGGAAATCTGCCGTGGTCCGATCAAAGTTCTCGTAGAACTGACCAAAGAATTTGGACGCCGTTTTGCCGGACAGAAGCGAAGCAAGAACATCATGGATTTCTCTGATCTGGAACATTTTGCGCTGGAGATCCTGGTAAGGAAAGAGAACGGAAAGCTGGTACGGACAGAAGCGGCAAAGGAACTATCCCGACAGTTCTGTGAGATTATGACGGACGAATACCAGGACAGCAATTTTATTCAGGAGGCGCTTCTTCTGGCGGTATCCGGGGAGGAAGAGGGAAGGCTGAACCGGTTTATGGTGGGAGATATCAAACAGAGTATCTATGGCTTCCGTCTGGCGCGGCCCGAGCTTTTCCTGGAAAAGTATCAGACCTATTCGCCGGAAGACGGGAAGCAGCAGAGGATCGATCTTTACCGGAATTTCCGCAGCAGAGCGGAGGTTCTTGAAACGGCAAACGCAGTATTTCGCCGGATCATGTGTAAAGAGCTTGGCGGTATTGTGTACGATGAACGGGCGCGGCTGTATCCGGGGGCAAAATTCCCCCAAAAGGAAGAGACATCCGGCAGTGAAGTATCTGAGGGAAATTCTTTTGATCCGTCCTATGAGACGGAGCTGATTCTTCTGGATCGGGAGGATCCGGATCTGGAGGATGACAGGGATAAGGAAGCGCTGATGGAACTGGAAGCGTCTGTTGTGGCAGAGAGAATCCGCCGGATGGTCGGCGTGGAACAGATAACGGATACAAAGACCGGACAGTATCGCCCGGTGGAGTATGGGGACATCGTAATTCTTCTCCGCACTGTCAGCGGATGGGGGGAGACCTTTCAGAGGGTGCTGCAGTCAGAAGGAATCCCTGTGCATACAACTTCCAGAACGGGATATTTTTCTGCCATAGAGGTGGTCACGGTTTTGAATTATCTTCATATCTGTGACAATCCCAGACAGGAGATCCCGTTCACCGCGATTCTGCGCTCCCCGATTGTCGGATGCACAGATGAAGACCTGGCGAAAATCCGCTGTGTGGAAAAAGAGCTGAAAATTTACGAGGCCTGTGGAAAGTATGCAGTATCCGGAGAGGATCCGATATTGCGGGAACGCCTTTCGAAATTTCTGAATCAGCTGGAACAGGTGCGAAGCCGTGTGCCCTACACACCGATTCATGAGCTGATAACACAGATCCTGGATCTTACCGGATATGAAGGTTATGCTTCTGCCATGCCGGGCGGCAGGCAGCGTCGGGCGAATCTGCAGATGCTGGTGGAAAAGGCCGTAGAATTTGAAAGCACCAGCTATCGTGGGTTGTTCAATTTTATCCGTTATATGGAGCAGCTGCAAAAATACGAGGTGGATTTTGGAGAGGTAAACATTTACGGTGAGAGCGCCGATACAGTGCGCATTATGAGCATCCATAAGAGCAAAGGTCTGGAATTTCCGGTAGTCTTTCTATCGGGAACCGGGAAGAAGTTCAACCAGATGGACAGCCGGGCTTCTCTCGTGCTTCACTCAGGATTTGGCATCGGAGCGGATGCGATTGACCCGATTCGACGTGTGAAAGCTCCCACACTGCGCAAGCAGGTCATCCGGCAGGCAATGCAGAGGGAAAATCTGGCGGAGGAAGAAAGAGTTCTCTATGTGGCAATGACCCGTGCAAAGGAAAAGATGATTCTGACCGGGATCGTGTCAAAGCTGGAGAAGAAAGTGAGCGAATGCGCATCCCTTGCAGGATGGAAAGAGGAAGTGCTGCCCTATCAGACCATCATCAGCGCGACAAGCTATCTGGACTGGCTTCTGAGCGCGTTTTCCAAAAGCAGCTGTTTTTGGGGACTCTACCAGGCGTACGATGTGCCGGTGCCGGAAAATTGCCGCCTGTCGGCAGACCCGCTTCCGGTTACGATTCAGATCGCGGAGCCGGGGCGTCTTGTGGAGGAGGAGCTGCTAAGAGGGATGGAACAGAAAGTCCGTGAGGAAAAAATCAAAAACCTTTCCCTCGAACCAGGTGAGAAGGAAGGTCTCGCAAGACTGATTGAGGAACGGTTTGGCTATCGGTATCCTTATGAACAGCTGCAGAACCTTCCGGTCAAAATGACGGTTTCTTTGCTGAAGCAGTCAGAACGGGAAGAGAGCGAAATGGGCATGGAATTATATCCGCCGACAGAGGTCGTGCCGATCCTTCCGTCATTTGTAAAAAAGGATCACCCGGAGCTTCTGAAAGGGGCGGACAGGGGAACAGCGTATCACAGATTTCTGGAATGTCTTGATTATAGCCATGCAGGAAGCATCCGGGAACTGAGAGAACAGCTGGCGATGCTGGTGGAAGAGGGAAGGGTAAATCAGGAAGAGGCAGACTGCATTTACCTGAAATCCATTGCCGCCTTTGTCTCAAGCGGGATTGGAAGACGGATGAAGCATGCCTTTGAAAAGGGAGTCCTTCACAGAGAACAGCCCTTTGTGATGGAAGTGTCCGCGGCGGAGGCAGATCCGTCTTACCCATTGGAAGAAAAGATACTGGTACAGGGAATCATTGATGCCTGGTTTCCGGAAGCGGATGGCCTTGTCCTTGTGGACTACAAGACAGACCGTGTGACAGACGGCACCGGATGGATGCTCATAGACCGATATGAGAAACAGCTTGCTTACTACAGGGAAGCGCTGGAGCGTCTGACAGGACGGACGGTCAGGGAACAGTACCTTTATTCGTTCTCGCTCGGAAAAGAGCTTCGGCTCGGAAATGGATCAGATCAGAAGCCAAAGATGCAGGAAAATGAATAATCCGCAGAAAAACAGGCCACACTCCTTAAAAGGTACAGGATGTACAAGGAAAGGAGTGTGGCTTATCTTATGTCAGAAAAGAAAAAGACCGATCTGTCCAATCTGACCCCGGAGGAAGTGATGAAATATGAAATCGCCGCCGAGCTGGGCCTTCTGGACCGGGTCCTGGATGACGGATGGAAATCACTGACAGCCAAAGAAACAGGACGCATTGGCGGACTTGTCACAAGAAGAAAAAAAGAGATGGGTAAAAAAACGGAACCGTAATCCGGCAGCTGAAAGAGAGATGGACAAACAGCTCAGACGTTTGTCTGTCTCTTTTTGCACAGTTGTTTCGTGTTTTACCTAGACAGTAGCCTCGAATTGAATGCCATTAAATTATTTAATGAAACACGATTGACAATCCTGAAACTATTTAGTAAAATTCAATTGATGGATCTCTTTCATGGGATGGCCAGAAAAAAAGTATTACACGTATATTTTCAGAATTGAAAAGGAAAGGTGATTTCTTCATATGTTACAATCTTATACCAGGACAGCTGACCGATACGGAATTATGGAATTCGTTTTTGAGGGCCCTTCCGAGGGCAATCCCTTCCGGGAGCAGTGGCTTCGCGGAAAAATGTCTGCATCCGGTGAGGAAAAAGAGGCGGAAGGCTTTTATGACGGAGATGGGGTCTATCGGATCCGGTTTATGCCGTCTTACGAAGGTACATACGAATGCAGCGTGCTTACCAGCTGGGGCGAAGAGGAAAAAGTGACTGTTTCGGTCGGCGCGCCGAAAGAAAACTGTCACGGGCCGGTACGGGTGGCAGATACCTACCATTTTGCATACGATGACGGGCAAGAATATTATCCCATGGGAACCACCTGCTATGTGTGGGAACTTCAGAGCCGGGAAGTGCAGGAAGAGACTTACCAAAGTCTTGCATCCTCTCCGTTTAATAAAATGCGCTTCTGCATTTTCCCGAAACATTACGTCTATAATTTAAAAGAACCGGCAGGCTATCCTTTTGAAATCCGGGAAAATTCTCCCTGGAAGCCGGAGGATTTTGACGACGCATTTTTTGCAAATGTACCGAAAAATATGTACGGCGGAATCGATGCCATGATTGAAAATCCCAATGAAGTCTGGGATTTCTCACGCCCAAACCCGGCATATTTTGCCCATATTGAGAACTGCATCGCCCGCCTTGGTGAGATGGGAATTCAGGCAGACCTGATTCTGGTTCATCCCTATGACCGCTGGGGCTTTTCGCGGATGAATCTGGAACAGCAGAATGAGTATCTGCGTTATGTGGTGAACCGTTTCTCTGCATATCACAATGTGTGGTGGGCTATGGCAAATGAATATGACCTGTTCCGCTGGAAAACAATCGCTGAGTGGGAAGCAAACGCAGCGGTTGTATGCAGACAGGATCCCTACCGTCATCTGCGCTCGATTCACAACTGTGTGACAATGTACGATCACTCAAAGGGATGGATCACACACTGCAGCATTCAGCGGATAGATTTGTACCGAACAGCAGAAAACGTGGAGATCTGGCGGCCCCAGTACAAAAAGCCCTGCGTGCTGGATGAAATCGCCTATGATGGAAATCTGCCGCATGGCTGGGGAAATATCAGCGGTGAGGAGATGACGCGCCGGTTCTGGGAAGCCTATACCCGCGGAGGCTACGGACAGCACGGGGAAACCTATGAAAATGAAAATGGTGTAATCTGGTGGTCTCACGGCGGAACATTAAAAGGAAGCAGCCCGGAGCGTCTGGCATTTCTGATGCAGATCATGGAAGAAAACGGCGGATACATGGCACCGCTGCCCGCATCCTTCGATGAAACCTGCTGCACCAATGTGTCGGTTGGTTCTCATCCGAAAAAAGCATGCATCCTGTATTACTATGGAGCTAACCGCCCCTGCCGCAGATTCTTCCGTTATCCGGATCAGACCTTCGATGTGAAGATCATTGATACCTGGAATATGACGGTGACTGCCGCAGGCCGTCATACAGGAGATTTCACCATAGAACTGCCGTCCAGGCCGTACATAGCCATCCGCCTGACGGCTGTTTGAGTGGTAAGTGCGTTTTTTAAGGGTCTGCTTACGAGGTACTATTTTTGCACAGCTGTTTCGTGGAATCTCTGAACAGTAACATGCTGTGAAAAAAATGATTAAAAAACTTGACTTTTACGAAAACGTATGATATATTACGGCTTGTATCACGCCGAAGACAGCAGGTGCCGCAAGGCGTAAGGTTCAAAACGCCTGCCGAGGAGAAGTTACAGGAAGATCCATTTATGGAATTTTTATGACCTCTTCGCTCTTCGCGGAGAGGTATTTTTATACTTCCGAAGCGTAGGTACGAAAATACTACAAGGAGGTGCAATCATGGCAATCAATGCAAAAATTGATCTGAAGAAGCCGGTACTGGAAGAGATTTCAGCTCAGATTGAAGGTGCACAGTGCGTGCTCCTGGTAAACTACAGCGGTTTAACTGTAGCTCAGGATACACAGCTGCGTAAAGAATTAAGAGAAGCAGGCATTCATTACAAAGTATACAAAAATACTATGATGAAGCGTGCGTTCGCTGGAACTCCTTGCGAAGCACTTGTAAAAGATCTGGATGGAACCAACGCAATTGCAATCAGCAAAGATGATGCAACTGCTCCGGCCAGAATTATTGCAAAATTCGCAAAGACAGCTCCGAAGCTGGAGATGGTATCCGGTGTCGTAGAGAACAATTACTACGATAAAGCAGGTGTGGAAGCTCTGGCAGCCGTTCCGTCAAGAGAAGAACTTCTTGGCAAACTGCTTGGAAGCATCCAGTCTCCGATCGCAAACCTGGCTCGCGTCCTCAATCAGATCGCAGAGTCCAAGGGCGGCGAAACAGCAGCAGAAGCGTAAATGTGTCGATGGCCGCCTGATACAGGCCGCCTGACAAAAACCATCTGCCAGTGCGGATGGAAATCATTCTTTCGATGAAGAACGAAAAAATCAATCCAAGGAGGAAAATAAAAATGGCAAAGTTAACAACCGCAGAATTTATCGATGCGATTAAAGAGTTATCTGTATTAGAGTTAAATGAGTTAGTAAAAGCTTGCGAGGAAGAGTTCGGTGTATCCGCAGCAGCAGGCGTTGTAGTTGCAGCAGCAGGCGCTGAGGCACCGGCTGAGGAAGAGAAAGACGAGTTCGATGTAGAGCTGACAGACGTTGGCCCGAACAAAGTTAAAGTTATCAAGGTAGTTCGTGAAGCTACAGGTCTTGGTCTGAAAGAGGCTAAGGCAGTAGTTGACGGCGCTCCGAAGGTAGTGAAAGAAGCAGTATCCAAGGCTGAGGCTGAAGATCTGAAGACAAAACTGGAAGCAGAAGGCGCTAAAGTTACTCTGAAATAATTTGTGCAGAATTTTTTAGGGGCTGTAAAAAACTCCCCTAAAGAAAAAATCGCTGAGGTCGTGAGGCTTCAGCGATTTTTTGGTATAATTAATCCTGAATTATTCACGAATATATAAAAATATTCAAAACTACCAAACCTTGTTTCAGTTCTTGTGAAAGCAATCAAATTATATGCAAAAATGGGTAAACTATCTCTATAGAATCCGACTGATGTATTTTGAACTGTCAAGGTACTTAATAGTTGCTATTCCAACTGTACATTTAAACACTGGATATTTTCCAGGGTCTTGTATGTGGATTCGCATTCGGCTGGCATTTACTACTAAGGATGCGTTTACTCCCATGAATCAGATGTACTATTGGCTCAGCATCTTCGATGAGTTGAAATCCTCAACACAGCAGGTTCCAACTGCGTATACTCCGGTATCTTCTTTGATCCGATAGGCGGTGCCGCACCTGTTGAAACAACGGCCCCCGAATTTGAAGCTGCCGTTGAAACAGCAACTCCCGAAACTGAGACTCTCACTGAAACAGCAACTCCCGAAATAGTAAAACTGCACCTCAGACAAGCGACTTCTCTGTATTTGATCTCTTCTTCCTCGCCGGAAGTGCAGGTGGCGCTCTGGAGCTAAAGAGAAAAGAGGTATAATTTATGACAAACCGTGAAAACTACATTTCCATTGCACGCCGTACCGGTTACGACTACATGCCGGTCAACTTCTCCATGTGTCCCAGTCTGCATGAAAAGTATGATGCGTACATCAAGGAACATGACTTGAAGCTCCCTGCGGGTGAAGGATACATCAGTGACCTTCCCGCAACCTGTGCACCCAGAGAAGATTTTCTGAAATACTACACAGGCAAGACCTTCAAGCCCGGTACCTACATTGACGGATGGGGTGTTGCGCATGAGCCCGGTTCGGCAGCAGCGTATCACATGACATATATGCACAATCCTATGGCGGATTTTGATTCCGTGGAACAGATCGAGGCGTATCCTATGCCTGTATTTCATGACGAAGGTCTGAAAACGCAGATCGAACAGACAAAAGCACACCATGCGGCGGACAGAGCTGTTATCGGCAGTATGCAGTGTACTATCTGGGAGACGGCGTGGTATATGCGCGGCATGGAAAATCTGATGTGCGACATGATGAGCGAAGACCCGATGGCAACCGTTCTTCTCGACCGTGTGACCGACATTGCCGTTCAGCGTGCAGTCAGCTATACCAAAGCGGGCGCAGACGGTTTGTTCCTTGGCGACGATATTGGTATGCAGCACACCATCATGATGAGTGAGGGACTTTACAACGAATGGCTGAAGCCACGTCTGAAGCGCGTCATCGATGCTGCACGTGCTGTAAATCCCGATATTATCATTTTCTACCACTCCTGCGGTCATGTGACTGAGCTGATCCCCTATCTGATCGAGGCGGGTGTTGATGTACTGAATCCTGTTCAGTCGGAGTGCATGGACTTCAAAGAAATCCACGATAAGTTCGGCTATCAGCTTTCTTTTCACGGAACCATTGGCACGCAGACCGTGATGCCCTTCGGTACACCGGAGGATGTTCGCCGCAAAGTATTTGAGAATCTGGATATCGCCGGCAAAAAAGGCGGTCTTTATGTCTGCCCAACCCATCTGCTGGAACCGGAAGTTCCAGTTGAAAATGTTGTGGCATACATACAGGCATGTATTGACTATAATAACAAATGATTATGAGGTGAGTTTATCAGAGACTACACTGAACGGAATTTGAGGTTAAGAAGACAGGGGACTCTCAGATTTAGGTGTATACCTTCAACTGGGTTGCACCATGGCATAAGAATGAGACCCCAGGTACTTTCGAAGTATATGTGGACGATAAGAAAGCCGAAGCCGTTTTCGGCGCAACCACACCGCAGTTGGGATGGGAAAAAGGCGGACGGATTCATCTGGAAGAGAGAATCTACGTGTTGAAACTCCATGACCTGACCGGATTTGAAGGCAGAGTCTGGCTGGGAGGCGAGATCAATTTTTCCTTTGGTAACAATTACAAGTGCGCTGTTGGCAGCTGTTCTTTGCACAGCGCCAACAGCAAACCAGTCTTTTCTGGAGTCGCTGGTGCCGTTCTTCAAGATCAGATGAAGCCCTTTGATGAGCTTCTCGGTAAGTGTCGCTTTTACGTTATCGATCATCATATCGATACAGCGGAAGTGGTTTGCCGTCTCAATCACATCATCCACATTGAGAACTTCATTTTCTACGCCGATGGTGTTGGTTTCAAAAATGTATCTGGTCTGATCGTGGGTCAAACGACTGCCTTCGATGCGGTTAGAGTTGTATGGACACATTCCATTTTTTTGCTATTTCAGTAACTGAAAGGTATCGCATCTGCGCTCCTCTGTTATAAATCAAAATTTACACTTATCTACTATATAGTATATTACATTACCGGCAATAAACTCAATAACTTTTGATTTCTGTTTTTACATTTTTGCCGGTTTCGGAAATTTTAGATTTAAGTGCGATTCTTCTCGTATATCAAAATACACAAAAGTGTGATGATAATCACATTATTACCAATAATTGTGTAATTCTTCATCGAACCAGGAAGCCGAACGGAAGCATCGGGATTTTCTGGCGCAGGTATCGAGGCTGAAAGCCCATGACTATGTCGCGCACTGGGAAGAAATGAAGGAGGATAAGCGAGTCTGCGTCGAGATCTGTTTTTATACAGCGTCTGCTGCCATCTGAACAGTAACGCTTGTACAGATGGATGTTGTCACAGCACAATGTTTTGTTGTATATTGAAAGGGAGATAGGATAAGGGGCGATATCCTTCTGCGAATACCCCAGGCCGTAGGATAGATTCACGAAAAGAGGAAAATTACAATGGATATGCAAATGTTTTGTGAAATCTCGAATGCTTTTGAACCGAGTGAATTTGAGGAGGATGTGATTCGGACTATTGCAGGACATTCTCAGTAACCTATGAGGACTTGTGTGAAGAAACAAAATGTATGGGAGGAACAAGTATGATCAGTCAGAAAAACAACAAAGTATATCGACGTGTTGATAAAGAATTGCTGTGTATTGAGCCATGGGGCAGGAACAGCTTTCGGGTCAGGGCGACACAGCGACACGAGTTTACAAACGAGGATCTCTCTGCGCTTTTGGAACAGGAGCCTTGTGAGATAAAAGTCTATGAGCGGGGGACCGATACGGTAATTGAAAACGGAAACATCATCTGTGAAATTACCCGTACGGGAAAACTCCGTTTTCTGAACCGGGAGGGGAAATTGCTTCTGGAAGAATATGAGAGAATCCGCGGCATGCATGAGGAAGGAAGAAAAGAGTTTAACAGTGCACTGGAACTCTATCCGAGAGAGTTCCAGCCGCATGCCTGCATGGACAACTATAAGCTGACGGTTCGTTTTGAGCCGGCAGAGGGAGAAAAAATCTATGGCATGGGTCAGTATCAGCAGCCGTATCTGGATCTCAAAGGCTGCACTTTGGAGCTGGCGCACAGAAACTCTCAGGCAAGTGTCCCCTTTGCGCTGTCCAGCAACGGTTATGGAATCCTCTGGAATAATCCCGCCATTGGATCCGTCACGTTTGGAAAAAATCTCACTGTGTGGACGGCAAATTCTACCAAACAGATGGATTATTGGATTACAGCGGGAGAAACCCCGGCTGAAATTGAGGAAGCATATGCAAATGCCACCGGAAAAGTGCCGATGATGCCGGAGTATGGTATGGGCTTCTGGCAGTGTAAACTTCGGTACCAGACACAGGAGGAAATTCTGAAGGTAGCCAGAGAGTATCATCACAGAGGAATTCCGCTGGATGTGATTGTCGTCGACTTTTTCCATTGGCCTCATCAGGGAGACTGGAAGTTTGATATCGATTACTGGCCGGATCCTGCAGGCATGGTAAGAGAACTCAAAAGCATGGGAATCGAGCTGATGGTTTCGGTATGGCCCACCGTGGAGGAGGAAAGCGAGAATTACCGGGAAATGACAGAGCTCGGCTATCTGACGCGATCCGAATGTGGACGGCGAATCGGTCAACTGGGAAATGCCAGTGTGATTGATGTGACCAATCCTGAGGGCAGGACATATGTCTGGAACAAGATTCGTGAAAATTACTATGAAAAAGGAATCCGGATTTTCTGGCTGGATGAGGCGGAGCCGGAACTTTCCGGTTATGAATACCGTCACTATCGTTTCCTTCGCGGAGCAGATATGGAGGTGGGAAATATCTATCCGAGAGAATACGCGCGTATGGTTTACGAGGGAATGACCGCAGAAGGGCAGGAAAATATTGTGAATCTGCTGCGCTGCGCCTGGGCTGGAAGCCAGCGCTACGGTGCGCTTGTCTGGTCCGGAGATATTGACTCCTCTTTCCGTTCGCTGAGAAATCAGCTGGCAGCAGGATTAAATATGGGGCTTGCCGGTCTTCCCTGGTGGACGACGGACATCGGCGGTTTTCACGGAGGAAATATTTATGATGAAAAATTCCATGAGGTATTTGTCCGGTGGTTCGAATTCGGGGCATTCTGTCCGGTGATGCGCCTGCATGGATTCCGCGAACCTTTCCAGAAGCCTCTTGGAACCACCGGAGGAGGCAAGCACAACAGCGGAGCAGATAACGAAATCTGGAGCTTTGGTGAGGAGGTTTATGAAATCTGCAGGAAATATATCGAACTTCGTGAGCGTATGCGCCCGTACATACGAGCTCTGATGCAGGAAGCGCACGAGAAGGGGACGCCCGTCATGCGGCCTCTGTTTTATGATTTCCCGGAGGATCCCAAAACCTGGGAGATCGAAGATGAGTACATGTTCGGGCCGGATCTGCTGATAGCGCCTATTCTGTATGAAAAACAGAGAGAACGAAAGGTATATCTTCCCTCAGGTACCTGGCGAAATATCTGTGATCAGAAAGAATATCAGGGAGGCGGTATCATCACCGCTGCCGCGCCGTTAGGGGAACTGCCGGTATTTGCCAGGGCGGGTACTCTTTTGGAAGTAAAATTGATGTAGCGAAGAGGAGAAACAGATGAAGATTCAGGAGTATTATTTGACGGAAAATGAAAAACCACTGGACCGGATTGTATCAGATGGAGGCTTCTGCGGAATTTTCCGGAAGATTTGCTGTATTGGAGACAGTCTGGCTTCGGGAGAATTTGAAACTGTGGATGAGAATGGTGAGAAGGGATATTATGACCTTTATGAATACTCCTGGGGACAATACCTGGCTCGTATGACCGGAAGTAAGGTATATAATTTCTCAAGAGGCGGTATGACAACCAGGGAATATATGGAATCCTTTGCAGACGCTAACGGGTTCTGGTCAAAAGACAAGGCGGCCCAGGCGTACATCGTTGCGCTTGGAGTTAACGATCTGATGTGGTGCGCGCAGGAAATCGGGACAATAAAAGATATTGACCGGAACGATTGGCGGATGAACAAAGGAACATTTGCCGGCTGGTATGGGCAGATTCTGCAGCGTATTCGGGACATCAGCCCGGATTCTGTCCTTTTCCTTATGACTATGCCAAAGGAAACCTCGGATTGTCAGGAGTGGAAGGAAAGGAAAGCCATACATGCAGAGCTCCTCTGGAAAATGTCGGAGCTGTTTCGGGACACATATGTCCTGGATTTTTATCGGTATGCACCGGTATATGACCAAAAATTCAAAGAAAACTTTTATTTCAACGGTCACATGAATGCGTCCGGTTACCTTCTGACAGCCAAAATGACGGCCTCATACATCGACTGGATTATCCGCGGCAACCCTGCAAAATTTGCAGCTACAGGTCTGATCGGAACCGGTATTTCTCCGGGTGTTCTTATCCAGTGAACCGGAATTAGAAATTACTGTTTAAATAAAATGCGGGCACCAAATTCGCAGGATTGCTTTTTCTTCTGCGAATTTGGTGCTCGTTGCGTTTAAAAGAAGGATAAGTTTGAAACAAAGAGGTAGCAGATAGAGTATAAATTTGAACATCACAAATAAGCCATCATATGGTGGCTGAAAATTGAATATTAACGCAACACCTAATCAGGAAGCAGGTAAAGGATCATCCTTGATGAGATAACCTC
>JALEOU010000115.1 GCA_022766945.1 Fusicatenibacter sp.
ATATGTAAGGAAGAATGTAAAAATACTTACTTTATAGAGACACTCGTTGATTTGAAATCTAAGCCTTTTCAATCATTTGGTCGCGTAGGTATTACAGCTGGGGCATCCACCCCGAATAAAATAATTGAGGAGGTTCAAAAAATGTCGGAACTGAGTTTTGAACAAATGCTGGATGAATCATTTAAAACAATCAGAAACGGAGAGGTAGTTGAGGGTACTGTCATTGATGTAAAAGATGATCAGATTATCCTGAATATTGGTTATAAGGCTGATGGTATTCTTACCAAAAGCGAGTATACGAATGATGCCTCTGTAGATCTTCACACGGTTGCACAACCGGGTGACAAAATGGAAGTGAAAGTCCTGAAAGTAAATGACGGTGAGGGACAGGTTCTTTTGACTTATAAGAGACTTGCTGCAGAAAAGGGCAACAAGAGACTTGAAGAAGCATTTGAAAATCATGAAGTAATGAAAGCAAAAGTTTCTCAGGTGCTGAACGGCGGACTTTCTGTAGTAATTGATGAAGCAAGAATTTTTATTCCTGCAAGTCTAGTATCAGATGTATATGAGAAAGATCTGACAAAATACGCAGATCAGGAGATCGAATTCGTAATCACAGAGTTCAATCCAAGAAGAAGACGTATCATTGGCGACCGCAAACAGCTGATCGTTGAGCAGAAGAAGAAAATGCAGGAAGAACTGTTCGCTCGCATTGCAGTAGGAGATACTGTGGAAGGTGTTGTAAAGAATGTAACTGATTTCGGTGCATTTATTGATCTGGGAGGAGCAGATGGTCTGCTTCATATTTCTGAAATGTCCTGGGGTCGTGTAGAGAATCCGAAAAAGGTTTTCAAAGTTGGTGAACAGGTGAGAGTACTGATCAAAGACATTAACGGTGACAAGATTGCACTGTCTCTGAAATTCCCGGAGGAAAATCCGTGGTTGAATGCTGCAGAGAAATATGCAGCAGGCAATGTAGTGGAAGGACGTGTAGCTCGAATGACAGACTTTGGTGCCTTTGTTGAGCTTGAGCCTGGTGTCGATGCACTTTTGCATGTATCTCAGATTTCCAGAGAACATGTTGAAAAACCTTCTGATGCTTTGAAAATTGGACAGGCAATTACTGCTAAGGTTGTTGATTTCAACGAAGAAGAGAAGAAAATTTCTCTTAGCATGAAAGTACTTGAAAATGAAGCGCTTGCACAGGAGGCTGTATCTTCTGATGATGCTTCGACAGAAGAGTAATTAGCTGAGAATAAATGATCAGGACAGCGTGATCCGAAGAATTCCACCGTATGATTCATTACATGGGAGAGTATTTCAAACTGTGATGTGTGGAGTTTCATAGGTTTGCGTTGTCCTTTTTTTGCACCATCATCTTTGATATGATGCTGCGCTGGAGGAGAAAGAATGTGGAATATTCAAATACTGGGTGTTGACCTTTATCATGTCCTGTCATGGTTCTGGTTATACAGTTTTTGCGGATGGATCTGGGAGAGCTCGTACGTTTCGATCAAGCAAAAGAAACTGGTAAACAGAGGATTTGTAAATGGACCTCTTCTGACAATTTACGGAACTGGGGCAGTGACAGTATATCTTATCCTAAGGCCGGTGGAAGACAAATGGTATTTTTTGTATTTTGGCGGTATGATGGTGGCAACTGTTCTGGAATATGTTACAGGTGTTTTGATGGAGAAGATTTTTCACGCACATTGGTGGGATTACAGTGACCAGAAATTCAATTTTCAGGGAAAGATATGCCTTGGAAGTTCCATTGCCTGGGGATTTTTCGCACTGATTCTGTTTTATGTGCTGCAGCCCATTGCGGAAAAGGTGGTCGATTTGGTTGATCGCTCTTACGGTGAAATCATTGTCAGTGTGATTACGATATGCTATCTCATTGATTTTGGATTTTCTGCTGCAGCTGCGTTTCAGCTGGGACAGAAAATGCGCAGCGTGGAGAAGAGCTGGAGCGAATTTATCGAATATCTTCAGAGTTCAAAATTTACACAGCTGGCAGATGAGTTAAGCGCAAGAATGTTGTCATATCATCGTGAGTATTCTCCGGAAAAGATCCGGGAATATATCAAAGAGAAAAAGCTGCTGTTGGAAGAAGCGATGGAACAGCTGCGTCGTCTGGATGAGGAAAAGAAAGAACGCAGCAGATATTTTGCGAAAATTACGGAGCATAAGGAACGGTTTGAAACACTCGGAACAGAAACTCTGGAATTACTAAGCAGTAAGACAGAGGAATTTCGTAAAGATTTTCTGGAACACTTCGAACTGTTTGAAAAACTTCCTGCACCCCAAAATAAGATCATGGATTTGATCACTAAACGTTATCTGAGAGCTTATCCTCATTTGGATCATATTCGGGTGCCCAAAATAAAACAAAAGAAAAAAGAAAAGGAGACTTACGATTCTAAGTCTCCGGATAAAAATGAATAAACAGATACATCATTTTGGAACAGGTACTGCAGCATCAACAAAGAATACTGGTGCTGCAGTTTCTTTTGGCTCACAAGGGGATCCTCCCATTGAAAGTAGCATGGAAAACCCTTGTAATGTTCGTAGAAACAGGGTGAAAAAACAGGCTCTGTCTGAGGAAAGAAAATGCCTTCTTTTTTTTGGTAACAGTTACTTGCCTTCGCTTTTTCACGGTGATGAGGATCTACATAGGCACCGACACTTTTGTGAATTGCGATATCTTCCTCGGGAAGATAGTAATACTGGCGATAATCGGAAAAGTAATATTTCAGCACTGCAGTGCGCGCAGGAATGGTAAGCGTACAATGCTCTGGAGTTGCCTTTAGGGTACAAAAAGTGCCGGATACAGAAAAAGGAAAGAATATCGGAACATCCGGAATCAGTGACAGGATCAGCTGTTTGTCACTGCAAATCGCATGTTCCACAGTAAATGCGCCATCTGCGAGTGCAGGAACTGCCAACAGCGGAAACAGGGAAAGCATGCCTGTAAGGTCTTCTTTATTATGCGTCAAAAGAGCAGAAAGAAGCTTCTGATCCCCGCTTTGAAGATAGCTCTGATAAACCGGAACTAATTCGCCACCGGAGAAGGTATCTTTTCGCTGAAATCCAACCAGTGTTTCCATGTCTTTCTGACGCATGGCAAAGAGGCCAAACAGCTTCTGATAGGGGCGAAGCTTCTGGTAAAGATCAAGGGAAAGAGCGGATTTGACTGGATTCTCAAGCTGGTAAAAATCAAATTTGTGTGAAAGGTAGGGAAGATCAAAACTGTTTCCGTTATATTGAATCAGTCTCTTCGCGTGAAGAAAACCCAGAAGGTCAAGAAGCAGTTCTTTTTCGTTTGCCGGCTGATCCAGAAACCATTGACGCAAAATGAGACAGTCTTTTTCGTGATCATAAAAGACGGCACCAATCAGATACAAATGGGAGCGTCTCCAGGAAAGGCCTGTGGTCTCGATATCCAGGAACACATCATTCTTGTTCCAGCCAAAGACTTCCAGCGGCATTTCATAATTCCAGGTACATTTCGTATCCACCTTGATCATGATTGTTTTTCCTCCTTACAGTTTTGACTATTATATAGGCGTTTGCGAAACGCCAAAACCCGCATAAATACGGGATGTTTTTTGTTACAAAATAAAATAACTCCTCACTGATTTGTGGTAAAATTGAGATGTCCAGTAACAATCCACCATATCCACCAGTAAAGGAGTTGTGCTT
>JALEOU010000018.1 GCA_022766945.1 Fusicatenibacter sp.
ACCGCAAGGTGTGGAGCTGACTGTTACTAATCGGTCGAGGGCTTGACCTGGCTGAAAGAAATTTCAGAAAAAGGTTGTGTTCGGGAAGAAGATATGGTAAGATAATAGATGTTAAGTGTATGCGGTTTTGAAGGTATATCGATAGGAAATAAGCCATAGGATATGATCCTGTGGTTTTTTTTGTATCAGAAAGCTGCTGATCCGCAGCCCTAAATAAAGTTTAGATTCTTTGGAAGGATATTTGTTAATAATGAAGAAACATACTGCAAAATGGGAAAAAGATGGATGGATGATACGTTCCTTTCAAAAAGGAGAGGAAGAGAAATATTATAACGAATGCTTTGAAATTCCGGATGAGGAAGTAAACCGTCTGACTGGATCGTATAGTGTCTATGATCATGAGCGTGTAGTTCGATATTATCAGAGGGTTGTGGATGATCCTGACAGATATGATTTTATAATGATAGATCCTTCAGGGAGGTTTATCGGTGAAAGCGTAATTAATGAAATTGATTGGGAAGCACGAAGTGCGAATTTCCGAATTGTCATTTTTCATAGTGAAGACTGTTCAAAAGGAATCGGGAGTTGGGCTGTAAGGGAGACCAGAGATTTTGCTTTTGGAGTTTTAGGACTCCATCGCTTGGAATTGGATGTGTTTTCTTTTAATGAAAGGGCGATAAGGGCCTACAAAAAAGCCGGATTTCAAATAGAAGGAATCCGAAGAGATGCCGTCTGGGATGGTAAAAGTTACGGAGATGATATCCTGATGGCCATTCTGGAAAAGGAATGGCAGGATCTGAGAGAGAAAGAAAAAGGAGAAATGAAAAATGGCTGAAATACTGACGAAAGCACTGTCTTTTGTGATGATCATTTTTATGGGTAATGCGCTGAGGAGAACAGGCTTTTTCAAAGAGGAAGACTTTTATGTATTATCAAAAATTGTCCTTAAAATCACATTACCTGCAGCAATCATTTCAAATTTCTCCGGAACAACATTAAAGCCTTCCATGCTGGTGATTACTTTGATGGGCCTGGGAGGCGGTATCCTTCTGATTCTGGTAACCTATCTTCTGACTGCAAAAAAGGATCGAAAAGAGCGAGCCTTTCATGTACTGAATGTTGCCGGATATAATATAGGAAATTTCACTATGCCATTTGCCCAGAGTTTCCTTGGATCAACAGGTGTGATTGTGACAAGTTTGTTTGATACCGGGAATTCTTTTATTTGCCTGGGAGGAAGTTATAGTATTGCTTCTATGATTCAGGATAAAAACGGGAAATTTTCTATTACAAGAATACTAAAAACACTGGTGAAATCGATTCCTTTTGATACTTATCTGATCATGACAGTTCTCACTCTGTGTCAGATTACACTCCCGAAACCAGTTGTTTCATTGGCAAATATTATCGGGGGGTCAAATGCGTTTCTAGCGATGCTGATGATGGGTGTCGGACTTAAGCTTTCAGGTGAGAAAAGTCAGAGAAAATCGATCATTCGGATTTTGAGTATTCGATATTCGATTTCGATTGCATTGGCTCTCGTTTTCTATTTCCTTCTTCCGTTTCCGCTGGAATACAGACAGGCGCTTACGATTCTTTCGTTAAGCCCGATTGCTTCGGCTGCCCCTGCATTTACTGCGGATCTGAAAGGAGATATCGGGCTGGCAAGTGCAGTGAATTCATTGTCAATCGTAATCAGTATCTTCCTGATTACAATGGCACTGCTGCTGATTTTATAGCAGGCAAAATTAGACCTGATGAAAAAGGAAAGGAATAGAAGTTATGAAAACATTGATTCTATGTTATGAGAAGTGCTCGACCTGCAAGAAAGCACTGAAATGGTTGTCTGAAAGAGAAATTCCGTATGAACTAAGGTCAATTACAGAAGAAAATCCGACAAAAGAAGAGTTAACATTATGGTACCAAAGAAGCGGATTGCCGCTGAAAAAATTTTTCAATACCAGCGGTAATTTGTACAAGGAACTGAAACTGAAAGAACGTATTGCAAAAATGACGGAAGAAGAACAGCTTCTTTTACTTTCCGCAAATGGAATGCTGGTCAAACGTCCGATGGTTGTTACTGACTCGTTTATTCTGACGGGTTTTCGCGAAGAAGTTTGGGAAAGAGCATTTCAACAAAACTGATGATCTCTGAACAGTAACCGATACAGCATAAAAAAGACAGCAGATTGCCAAAAATACTGGTAATATCGCTGGAAAAAGATTATAATAAAAGAAAATAGTGTACAGTGCTTGATGCATACGTTGGGGGCGTAGCTGAAGCATAAAACAGGCGGTGAATTTGAACACGGTTCTGTATGCAAAATGGAAATGAAGGAGGAACTGGGGATGGAACAACAGTTATATGATGAGGCACTGCGTCAGGAAGAAATCACAGACGAGTTGATTTCACAGCTTAAGGATCGTATGGAATATGGAAGTATTTCTTTTTTGAATGATACGATTACAGTACTTTCCACTTTCCGGAAACGCCTGCAGAGAGGTGATGAAATACGTCTGCAGAGAACAGGTGAAAGACTGACGGAAAAAGGTTTTCAGGATTTTGTAAAAAGTGAGTTTTCTTCCTATATTTTGAGTGAAGTGTTTAAGAATGAAGGAAAACCCGGAAAGGAAAAAGCATATTTTAAGCTGGAAGCCTGTGAGGGCGGATACAATCTTGTACTTGGCAAAGACGGTAAACAGAAAACATACGAATGGATCTCGTCTCTGAGCGAGAAATTTTCCCTTGTATATATGATTGCGACAGGGGTTGTATATGTAAAAGATGTTCGTTCAGGCAGATACACACCGTTTATTTCGGAAAATGGAAAATACTGCCGTTATGACAGAGAGAATGGAAAGATTCTGGAAATTAAGTAAAGGTTACGTTTCTTCACAAAACGAGCGGAAGAATTGATTTATTTGGAAACAGCGGAATACTGGTTTGAAAACAGCCGGTTCCGCTGTTTCTTTGTGGGTGGGAGAAGGATGAATCCTTCCTTGGATAACGAAAAATATACAGAGCTCTGTAAGAATTTGGTAAAGACTTTTCGGGTAATTCGTGATAGGATAAAATAGAAAAAGATGCTGGAATGATCGACAGAAAGGATGAACTTACTTTGGAAGAAACATTTATACTGGTTGTGGATGATGAAAAAGAAATTGCTGATCTGCTGGAGATATATCTGATCAGTGATGGATTTCATGTATTGAAAGCATACAATGCACAGGAGGGGCTGAAAATCCTGGAGCGTCAGAAGGTCGACCTGGTTATTTTGGATATTATGATGCCGGACATGGATGGAATTGCCATGTGCAGGAGAATACGGGAGACAAATAATATCCCTATCATCATGGTCAGCGCAAAAACACAGGATATTGATAAAATTGTTGGATTATCGACCGGTGCGGATGATTATGTGGGAAAACCCTTCAATCCGCTGGAATTAATGGCCCGGGTGAAATCCCAGCTGCGGCGTTATCGGGAACTGAATCCTGCGAAATCACAGGAGAGACAGGAAGTGATTTCACTGAAGCATCTGGAAATCAATAAAGTGACTCATCAGGTGGTGTGTTATGGAGAAAACATCAAATTGACACCAATTGAATTTGATATTCTGTATTTACTTGCCTCGAATCCCGGAAGAGTATTCAGTACAGATGAAATTTTTGAACGGGTCTGGCATGAAAAGTTTTATGAGGCAAACAATACCGTCATGGTACATATCCGGCGTCTTCGCGGAAAAATGAAAGATGATACGAGAGAAGATAAGATTATCACTACAGTATGGGGAGTAGGATACAAAATTGAAGCTTGACTTTATCAAAACATTTGGTCAGAAAATTGTCTTTTATATTATTGCTTGTGCTGCTGTCACAACGGCTGTGACAGGAGGAGTTTTTTATATTCTGTCAAAAGCGGAACGGTATCTGATTGATGTTGGTTACCGAAGTGTGGCTTTGGGACCGGACGGTGTAAGGCCCACAACGAGAATAACGATCCTGATTGTGATTGCAATACTTACTTTTTCTGTTACTTTCTACCTTCTGATACGGAGTACAGTACGCTATATCAATGAAATTGTAAAAAAAGTACAGGATATTTCTGCAGGTGATTTTGATCATCCGATTACAGTAAAAGGAAATGATGAATTTGCTGTAATCGCAGAGAATCTGAATATTATGCAAAAGAATATCAAGGAGATTATGGAACGTGAACGAATTGCTGAGCATACGAAAAATGATCTGATCTCTTCGGTTGCACATGATCTTCGGACACCGCTGACATCTATTATCGGTTATTTGGGCTGGGTGCGTACGAGGAAAGATCTCGATAATGCTACAAGAGATAAATATATCGAAATTGCCTATGATAAAGCAAATCGTCTGGAACAGCTGACAAACGAATTATTTGGATTCGTTAAGCTGGAACATAAGGAGATGAAACTTCACACGGGAAATCTGGATCTGGTACAGCTGATGGAACAGATGCTCGATGAGATGACGCCGAGTTTTGTGAAAAATGAACTGGATGTCCGGTTTCGCCATGACGCAAATAAAATGATTATTGAGGCGGATGGGGAGCTTCTGGCCCGGCTTTTCGGAAATCTCCTGAACAATGCGGTAAAATATGGAAAAGAAGGAAAACAGATTTTAATTTATATGAAGCAGACGGGAAATTATGTGGTGACGCGGGTGACGAATTATGGCCGTGTGATTCCCAAATCAGAGCTGGAACATATTTTTATGAAATTTTATCGCACGGAACAATCCAGAAGCAGAGATACCGGCGGTACCGGGCTTGGTCTGGCGATTGTGCAGCAGATCGTTGAACTGCATCACGGAAAAGTTATGGTAAAGAGTGATTTGCAGGGAACTGTCTTTGAGGTAGAACTTCCGACCGAGCAGCCAAAAGAGGAAATAATTGATGAATGAAAAGACAAAAAAGAGAGTTATTCTGTTCGTGCTGTTGTTGATTACGGTTTGGTGCGGAGCCGGAACCGTGTGGGCAATGAAAGAAAATACAGTCATTGTCAATGCGAGAACAGGCAGTTATTACGGACAGGAACGTCAGGCATTTGCAAACAGTTACATAAACGATTTTTCTTTCGCGCTGACTTATGGGTTTCATGAGAACTATCGGAACGGCGGTCATGTTCCGATAACGGTGGAGGTGTCCAACAACGGATATAATGAATTTAACGGATACCTGGTACTTCAGACGACGGTAAATACCAGTAATCTCTATGGGTATATGGATCAGAGCTCGATCTTTTCCAATTTATTTCCGGCTGTGAAGGGTTCCGGAAGCGCAAGAAACAGTGTTTTCATTTATCGGCTGCCGATTCGAATACAGGGAAATGAGACGGTATCCAGGACATTTGTCACTGGCCTTGATTTCAGTAACTATAACAACTGTGTGATTACGATGGAGAATCTTTCCCATGAGACGATTTATCAGGAAAGTAAAATTCTCGCGCCATCGGACCTGATGGGGAACTATGTGTATGTAGGAATTCTCGAGAAAGAAAGTTTCTGTTCTTCTGTTCTAGACGGACAGATGCTGGGAAAAAGCGACTATGAATTGAGAGCCATCTCGATGATACCGGAAGAAATCACAGAGTCTATGCTGGAAGCGGGAATTCCGGATATTATTGTACTATTGGACTATGATTTTGATGAGTTAAGTATGGAGCAGCAGCAGCGACTGGTCAGATGGAAGAATCAGGGAGGTGTACTGATCTCCTTCGAAGGAAATCAGCTTTTTGCGGAAAATCAGAAAATGATGTTTGAGGAGAATCCAATCCTTTATCTGGAGCAGATGATTGATCAGGATCTTCTTTCCTGTCTGATGAATAACCGGGAGCAATACTTCCAGAAATATTTTTTTATGACAGACCTGCTGGAAAATATGGAAGTACGTAAAGTACCTCCCGTGTTATTTTATGGAATTCTTCTGGGTATCTATATTGTTCTGACGGGTCCTGGTTTGTACCTGATTCTGAAAAGACTGGGAAAACGAGATTACCTGTGGCTTGGCATCTGTGTCTGTTCTCTGGTTTTTGTAGTGATCATCGGTCTTTTGGGAAACCAGACAAGAATGAAAGCACCTGTGATCACCTATCTGGAAGAGATCAGGCAGTATGAGGATTATACAGAAGACGAGATCGATTTTGGCATTCAGGCGCCTTATAATTCCAGTTACTGTCTTTACACGGATCCGAAATATCAGATTACTCCCTATAACTGGTCAGGGATGTCGAGCAGTTACTCTGTTATGGAAGATCAGAATTTTGACTCGTATGAGCAGATTCTGATGGAACTAAATGATGAGAAAACAGAAATTACACTTTCCAACATGTCCGCATTTGCGCTGAACTTTTTCCATCTGCAGAAAAAAGAGACCGAAGCGGAAAAAGAGGGTATTGTAACGGAACTCCATTTCTTTGATGGCCGTGTGGATGGCCGTGTGGAGAATCAGACAGGATATCAGCTGGAGAACTGTATATTGATTATGCCGGGTTATTATATTGAACTGGGAAATCTGTCGGATGGAGAGCAGGTGATACTGAATCAGGAGCAGGCACTTGAGACAAAAGGAATAGAGAGCTGGATGCATGACGAAAAAAGGACAGAAACAGAGATCAACTATCTTACCAATTTGTATTACGCATCTACAGTGAATCGCCGTGACGAGTGTCTGTTGGTTGGGAAAATCAGCGGCAAAGAGATGGATTTCCAGATGAATTCCGGGTACGAGGCGTGCGGTACGTCCTTTTATCTTGCGGAAGTAGAAGTGGACATGGAGGAAAATGGTGTTCTTTATTGTCCGTATGCACAGCAATATTATTTATGGGATGAAACATCGATGGATTTCCAGGCTGAGGCAGATTCCATGGATCTTTACAATCATCAGACAGAAGTGACCTATAACCTGAATTGCGTGTTTGAAAAATATAATATCTGGAAGGAATATCTCGATTATATCCGGAATGATCTTTCCGTGGAAAATGAAAATATCCTGCTGACAACTGATTTTATGTACCATGTATTCAATGATTATGATGAGACGATCCGTCAGAATACTTCCGGAATCAATGAGAAACCAAGAGGCGAGATTCTGTCTTTGGAATTTCTGAAATCAGAGAAGGAAGATATGTATCGGGAGAGTTTTGATGGTACGATTGAAATCTATAATTATTGGACAGGTGATTATGAGGTACTTGATGAATGGAAGATGGATTTTTCTTCTGATGACATTTTTTCTGTGAAGTATTTGAACCAGAATCAGATACGAATTCGATATACTCTGCCGGATACAGATGAGGAACAGGAAGGGTCCCAGACAAGTACCGGATATTATTCTGTTCCGACGCTTGTGGTAAAAGCCAGAGAATACCCTACGGAGCAATATTTGCAGTCAGTTTTTCAGGATGGGGTGGAATTATATGCTGAAAATTGAAAAACTTACCAAAAAGTATGGAAAAACCTATGCGCTTTCCGGACTTGATATGAATGTCCTTGAGGGAGAAATCTATGGTTTTGTTGGACCAAATGGAGCAGGAAAAACAACGACGCTTCGAATTATCGCAGGATTGCTGAAAAGTGATGGCGGTGACATATGGATCAATGGTATCAGAACCACAAAAAACATTCTGAGACAAAAGAGTCTGATCGGGTTTGTCCCGGATTTCTTCGGTGTTTATGATAATTTGAAAGTCATTGAATATCTGGAATTTTTTGCTTCTGCATATGGTATTTATGGAAGAGCCGGTAAACGCAGAGCTCACGAAGTGCTGGAAATGGTGGATCTTGATGGAAAAGAAAATCTATTGGTTGACAGCCTGTCCAGAGGAATGCAGCAGAGACTTTGCCTTGCGAGGGCGCTGATCCATGAGCCGAAGCTTCTTGTACTGGATGAACCGAGTTCCGGATTGGATCCAAGGACGCGAAAGGATTTTCAGTTTCTGCTCCAAAGACTGCAAAAAGATAATTATACAATTTTGATAAGCTCTCATATTTTGTCAGAACTATCAGATATGTGCACCAGTATCGGCATTATTGATGGCGGCGTAATGATTCAGCAGGGAGAGATTGACAATATCATGCTGGCAATTGACAGCTCCAATCCTCTTCGGATTACTGTTTTGAATCAAATCAACAAAGCGATGGAAGTCCTTCGGAAAGATCCGCAGGTGACAAAGATCTCTGTAGATGAAAATAAGATTGCCGCCTGGTTTACCGGAAGCCGGGAAGAGGAGGCACTTCTTTTGCAGAAACTTATTCGGGAAGAGATTATGGTAACTTCCTTTGCAAGAGAGCATAACAGCCTGGAATCTCTGTTTTTCCATCTGACTGGAGACGTGAAAGGAAAGTGATGACATGAATGTGAATCCTGTGTTTGAAAAAGAAATCAAAAGAAATTCGCGCTCGATCAAAATTTCATGGATTATCTTCGGGTGTAATCTGGTACTGGGAGTCATCGCGTTTGCCTGTTTTTTCGGTGAGAGCCGAATTGTCGGTTATTTGACGCCGAACAGTTACAGTATGCCGATGAAATGCTATGTTATCATGGCTTATGCAATGTTTCTCCTGATTATTTTGGCAGTTCCATCAGTAGCGGGAGGATCCATTGCCCTGGAGCGGGAAAAGAAAACGCTGGATGTATTGCTGACAACAAATCTGAATCCCTGGAAAATTATTACGGGGAAGCTGGAGGCTTCTCTTGGCATTATTTTTGTCATGGCGATTTCCACGCTGCCGATTATCTCTCTGATTATGGTTTTTGGTGGAATTGAATACATTGATTTGCTTTATTTGGTGATTAATTTACTGGTAGTTGGAATTTTTGTGGGAAGTATTGGAATTTTCTGTTCCGTCGTCTGCAAAAAAACTACGCTCGCAACCGTAATGTCGTATCTGATCGTGCTGCTTCTTGTCGGAGGCACAATTGCCGCTGTGGCAATTGTTTATTATGTCGATGGCCTCTCGCTGGCAGATGCGGTGTATTATCATCATACAGATATTGGAGCTGCAATCTATATTTTACTTCTTAATCCCTTTTTATCTTTTGCAGGTATGATCTGCAGCCAGATCGGAACCGGTCATGAGATGGCAGAAATCTGCAGCCTTTTGGGCGATTATTCCAATAATCCGATTGTTAACCATTTTCCGGAAGCTGGCATGGCTGTTCAGCTTGCTTTATCCGGTATCCTGCTTTTTGGTGCAGGCTATCGGATTAATCCACTGAATCGATAGGAGTATGAGCAAATGGAAAGATTAATCCTGAATTTTTCGGGCATTTATGAAAATGAAGGGTATGAGTGGGAAAACACCGGAGAAATCTGGGATCTGACACATCTGCAGGGAACGGACGGATATCTGGATCCGGAGACGGAAGAGTATTTAAGAAAAAAATTCCGTGAAAGATGTAAAAATCAGGGACTTCCCAAAATCAGAATTCTGGACAACGGAAATTACCATTATATGAGTAAACTGTTGCTGGAAACGGTGAAGGAACCATGCTATCTTTTGGTCTTTGATCATCACACGGATATGCAGCCACCGGCATTGCTGCCGGTGTTGTCCTGCGGATCCTGGGTTCTGGAGTCTATGGAACAGATCGATCTGATTTCGGGTGTCTGTGTGATCGGACCTCCGGAAGAAGCTATTCTTACGGCGAAAGGGATATTACCCAGGAAGGAAATGGATCGAGTCGAATTTATCAGTGA
Source organism: Fusicatenibacter sp. (assembly GCA_022766945.1). Classification (GTDB taxonomy): domain Bacteria; phylum Bacillota; class Clostridia; order Lachnospirales; family Lachnospiraceae; genus Fusicatenibacter. The sequence goes on from JALEOU010000018.1 coordinate 9,732, forward strand.
AGAAACTTTGCACAGCCATCAGGCAGCGGAGAAACTGGAGCGTATTTTAAAAAAAACAGATGAAAGCCATGCGATCTATCTTTCTTTTGATAAGGATGTTCTGTCAAAGAATGTAACAGAGACAACCTGGGATCAGGGTATCATGGACCGGGGACAGATGGCAGAGCTTCTTGCGATTTGTGGAAAAGGACATCAACTGGCAGGACTGGATCTTTGCGGTGAACCTGGAAGGAACTGTACGAAAGTACAGTGTGCAGTCAGCAGTGAAATGAATCGGGAAATCATTCGCCTTATGGAACCGGCTTTGAGTGCTGGTCAGGATTGACAAGAGACCAAGGTAAGTGTAAGATACTGGTATACCCTGTCAGGGTATACCAGTATCTTATCTTTGATTCCATCTGTATAAAACCAAGGATGGGATTTTCTATAGGAGGTATGTTATGAGCGAATGCTGTACACACTGTAGTGAATGTGATCGCAAAAAAGTGAGGGATGAAAAGGAATATAAAGATTTGATTCACCGCCTTTCCAGAATTGAAGGACAGGTTCGGGGTGTCCGTGAAATGGTTGAAAATGACCGTTATTGTGTAGATATTCTCACACAGATCTCTGCGATCCAGTCAGCGCTGAACAGTTTCAACAAAGTATTGCTCTCAAACCATATTAAAACGTGTGTGGTTGAGGATATACGTCAGGGAAATGATGAGGCAGTAGACGAGTTGTGCAAAACGATACAGAAACTGATGAAATGAGAATAAAGGAGGGCAGGAAATAATGAAAGCCTATGAACGATTACTGAATTATGTGAAAGTACCGACTCCCAGTGATGCGAAAAGCGTCACACATCCATCTTCGGAGTGCCAGAAGGTACTTGCAGAACTTCTTGCAGAGGAAATGAAACAGATGGGTGTGACGGAAGTCAGAGTAGACGATAAATGTTATGTCTATGGAAAGATACCGGCAACCAGAGGATATGAGAACAAGACAAAGCTTGGATTTATCGCGCATATGGATACGGTGTCTGACTTTGCAGACCATGCAGTGAATCCCGTGATTCATGAGCAGTATGACGGAGAGGATCTGCCTTTATCAGAAAGCGGACGCGTTCTGAAAAAAAGTACCTTTCCTCATCTGCCGTCCCTTAATGGCAGGACACTGATCACCAGTGACGGAACTACCGTACTCGGAGCGGATGACAAGGCAGGGGTTGCGGAAATTATGACTCTGGCAGAAGCACTTCTTGCAGGAGAATTTCCTCACGGACAGATTTCAATTGCATTTACTCCGGATGAGGAAATCGGAGAAGGAGCAGATTTCTTTGATGTGGAAGGGTTTGGAGCGGACTATGCCTATACGGCGGATGGAGGTCCGGAAGGGGAGATTGAATTTGAAAACTTCAATGCTTCTGCGGCGACATTTCAGATCACAGGTTTCAATGTCCATCCGGGCAGCTCAAAGGATACCATGATCAATGCTGCGGCGGTTGCCTGTGAGATCCAGGGGATGCTTCCGGAAGCAGAATCACCAAGGAATACAGAAGGCTATGAAGGCTTTTACCATTTGACCTCGCTTCGTGGAGATGTTGCGGAGGCGACAGCGGAATATATCATCCGTGATCATGATGCGCAAAGATTTGCAGAGCGGGAGGAAAACCTGCACCATATTGCAGACACACTGAATCAAAAATATGGAGAAGGAACGGTAAAACTTGCCATTCGTGAGCAGTACCGTAACATGGAAGAAAAAATACGGCCCTGCTATCATCTGATTGAGAATGCGCAAGAAGCAGTCAGAAGGGCGGGAATGACTCCCAAAGTTGTTCCGATTCGCGGAGGTACCGATGGAGCACGGCTGAGCTATATGGGGCTTCCGTGTCCAAACCTTGGTACCGGAGGTTATGCATTTCATGGTCCGTATGAACACATTACAGTGGAAGGAATGGACCGGGCGGTAGAGATTCTGAAGGAAATCGTAAAACTGTATGCCGAGTAACGAAAAAAAGCTTGCATTTTCACGTGGGATAGGGTATACTGTCTTAGTAAGGTTCGTTGGTCAAGAGGCTAAGACGTCGCCCTCTCACGGCGAAAACAGGGGTTCGATTCCCCTACGAACTGTATGAAAAAAGCTGAGATATGATCTCAGCTTTTTTTTAGTGTGCCGAAACTGGAAAAACCGCAGTGGATTAAGCCATGAATGTGAAACGGCGAATTGTCAGCGGAGCTAATGGCACGTTATAATAGGTGTTTTTACCTCCCTGACTGCGCTGTCAGTCTGAATAAATCACTCTGTCAGCGGAGAAACGGCACGATCTTGTAGCTTTATTTCAAAAGAGCG
>JALEOU010000008.1 GCA_022766945.1 Fusicatenibacter sp.
AGGTTCCGTGACTCACTCGTTGAGTGAGTCACTGAACCTGTCCCCTTGGCTCTGCCTGTCCCCTTGGCTCTGCCTGTCCCCTTGGCTCTGCCTGTCCCCTTGGCTCTGCCTGTCCCCTTGGCTCTGCCTTGGCTCTGTCTAGCTACTGATACACCCACATATCCTTCATCTGTGCCACCAGCCGATCCACATCCCAGGTCTGCTTGCTTCGCTTTTTGCTGTTTGGATCGTTGACTACAATTTTCCCGCTGCCGGTGGCTTTTGTAAGAACAATAAAATGTCCCTGTGTTGTGAAGTCTCCGGGGCCCATGCAGGCTATGATGACTTTTCCCTTGGCCAGTTCTTCTGTGATCGTATCCGCATCCGGGTTTGCTTCCATCACCTGCAGCCCCAGCTGCGCTGCCCCTTCGCTCATCAGGCTCCAGGCTGTACCTGAGCCGGGCACATAGTAGCCATGTTCATTCGACCACTGGGCGACTTTCCATGGGTTCCACTCTGTATCCCCTTTAAGACCGCAATATACCATAGACAGGCAGGTAGGACCGCAGCCGTTAAGGGCCATATAATTGCCGCCATACTCTCTATATCCCCAGCGCTTGTCCCACTGGATAAACAGGGGAATCTTTCCCTCTTTCACTTCATCGCTGATATCAATGGCAAGATCTTTATCCGCATATTTTTTATAATCTTTCGCAAAATCATACGCTTCCGGCTGTCTTTCGACCAGCTCGATCAGACTTTCCGGACATCCGCTGGCCCGCAATATGACACTTTTGGACAGGAAAGTCCCCTTCAACACACAAACTAACAGTACCGCCAGTAAGAATAGCATACACATCACACGGATCTGCCTTTTTCTTCTGGCCTTTCTGGCTTTTTTTATAGCTCTGGCTCTGTTTACCGGACGGTTTTCCGACCTTCGCACTGATGTACTTCTGCCTGTACTGTGTTCCAGATCCTCATACCATAATACTTCTGTCTGATTCATAAAAAATACCTCCTCTTTCGATAGCTTTAGTCTATCAAAAGAGGAGGCTTTATTTATTCTCACAGTATTTCAGGTGCCTTGTGATTTTCTGACGCATTTCTTACGATTTTCTTACGGTCAGCATCGGCAGCTTTATGTGAAACAGAATGCTCTCATCTTTGCTCATAGCGGTTATGGTTCCCTGATGCAGCTCCACGATTTCTTTGGCAATAGCCAATCCCAGTCCTGCACCGCCCGAAGCAGAGCTTCGTGACTCATCCAGCCGGTAAAACTGCTCAAATAGATGCTGCAGCTTGTCCTCCGGTATGGTCGGACCATAATTGCGCAGCCAGATCTGCACCTCTCCATTCTCCTGCTTCATCAGAAGATCCAGAGTGGTGTGCGGATAGCTGTAGCTGATGGCATTACGGATCAGATTGTCAAACACCCGCTGCATCTTATCTGCATCAAAGAGAAATTCCACATTGGGATCGATCTTCGTACGCCAGCTGATCTTTTTCTCTTCCAGAAGGGGTGTGGACTCGGAAACGATCTGTTCCAGCATGCGGGTCATATTTCTTTTTTCTCTGCGAAGTGTCATAGACGTCAGCGTCAGCCGGCTGATATCAAAGAATTCATTGATCAGCTCTTCCAGCCGCTGTGCCTTGTCCAGAGCAATGCCGGTGTATTTCACTCTCTGCACGTGATTCAGCTCCGGATTTTCGTACAGAAGTGTAAGATAACCTATGATACTGGTCAGCGGTGTCTTCAGATCGTGAGCCAGATACATGATCAGGTCGTTTTTCTTCTGATCCTCTTCCTGCAGCTTATGCTCATTCTGAATAGCCGTGAGGCGAACTTCATTTAATTCCTGCTGAGCCTCCTGCAAAAAGCCAGACAGCTGTATAGGCTGCTCCTTATGCATGGCCAGCTGCTCGGATGCCTGTATCAGTTCATCCAGATAACGGAGGGGTTTCTGAAAAAAGTGTATCGTATAGATGATCCAGACGATCACAGGAACCAAAATAGCAATGATCTGTAAAATTCCCTCAGGAATCGCAACATAACCGCCGCTGTATTCCGAACAGTACTGCCAGACCACATCGTTAAAAAATACGAGCCAGTATACCACCAGAGCCGCAAAAACCACCGCCCGCACCAGGTACTGGCGGGCCATTTTTCGGCTGAGCTGTGTGCGAATATTCGATATCTTCTTTTTCCTATTCAATGGTATACCCCACTCCCCAGACAGTCTTTACATATTTCGGGTGCCGGGAGGATTCTTTCATCTTGCCCCTGAGCCTGGCAATATGTGCCATCACCGTATTGTTGCTGTCCATATATTTTTCGCCCCAGACATGCTCAAAAAGCTCCTCGGAGGAAACCACTTTTCCTTTTCTTTCACAGAGATACAAAAGGATGCTGAATTCGATGGGGGTAAGATTCAGATCGCTGCCATTCAGCACACATTTATGCGTTGCCTTGTCTATGGTCAGCCCCCGAATCATGATTTCGTCCGAAATATCCACCTCGTCCTTATGCACTTTGGGATTGTATTTGACGGAGCGCCGGATCTGGGTCTTGACCCGGGCAATGAGCTCCAGCGGGTTAAAGGGCTTGGTCATGTAATCATCCGCTCCCAGTGTCAGTCCCGTCAGCTTGTCGATATCCTGAATCTTGGCTGTCAGCATGATGATGGGGAAGAAATAATTCTCCCGAATCCTTCTGAGCAGTTCAAAGCCGTCCATATCCGGCAGCATCACATCCAGGATCGCCAGATCGATCTGCTCTGTCCGGATGCAGTCAAGAACCCCTTCGGCGCGGTAAAATTTGCGTACATCAAAGCCTTCGTTGCAGAGATAGATTTCTACAAGATCAGCTATTTCTTTTTCATCGTCTACTACCAGTATTTTCATGAGTATCCCCTTTTTCCTCTTCAGTCTTAGCCTTATACTATATCTTTTTTCACTGCCGGGCAGCTAATCTTCATATTTCTTCATATTTTACCGCATTATCCCTAGTGCGTCATTTCGCCGCAGAACAACTAATCTTCATATTATTCATATTTTTCCGCATTACCTCTAATGCCTCATTTCGCTGCAGAACAACCAATCTTTATATCTTTTCATATTCTGTCACATTACCATAGGCATTTCGAAATCAGCTCCTAAATATGCAGTTTTCTGCTCTGCTTCCCTTAGTATAAAAGCATCCCCGGCGATTTGCAATTCTTTTCACCACAGAATGATTTTCCCGCAAAATGGAAATACTGTGCCAAACGGAGGCAAATCATTATGGAATATTTATGGACAAAAGGACTCACCCCACCCGAGTTTCCGCCGCTTGATTCGGATATTGACACGGACATTCTGATTATTGGCGGAGGTATGGCAGGGATTCTCTGTGCTATGATGCTTGAGGAGGCAGGCGCAGATTATGTTCTGGTGGAAGGGGAACGTATAGGAAAAGGTATTACGAAAGGTACCACGGCTGTGCTGACTGCCCAGCATGACATACTGTATCAGGATATTGTAAAAAAACACGGAAAAGAAAAGGCATCACAGTATCTCTATGCCAATCTTCATGCGGTCAAAGCGTACCGTCGGCTCAGCAAAGAAATACCCTGCGATTTTGAAGACCGGCCTTCTCTTATGTTCTCCAGAAACGACAGGGCTTTGCTGGAACGGGAAGCAGACACCCTTCGTCAGCTGGGATATGATGCCGATCTTACCACAGATACACCTCTGCCCTTTCCCGTTGCCGGAGCAGTAAAATATGAGGGCATGGCACAGTTTCATCCACTGAAATTTCTGTATGGGGCCGCAAAAAATCTTCGCATTTTTGAACAGACATATGTGAAAAAGCTGGAAAGCACCACAGCATACACAACAAAAGGATCCATTCACGCCCGCAAAGTCATCGTCACTACCCATTTTCCTTTCATTAACCGTCATGGTCTATATTTTGCAAAGCTTTATCAACAGCGTTCTTATGTGGTAGCTCTGGAAAATGCGCCGGATCTTGGCTGTACTATAGAGGACGTGGATAAAGGCGGTATATATCTGAGAAATTACGGCAATCTCCTGCTGGTGGGCGGCGGGGATCACAGAACCGGCCTGAAAGGGAGCGGTTTTACCGCTGTGCGGGATTTTTGCCGTCAGTATTATCCTGATGCCCGTGAAAAATTCTCCTGGGCAAACCAGGACTGTATCAGTCTGGACGGCATTCCTTACATCGGCCCTTACAGCAGACACTTTCCCAACGTATATACAGCCTCCGGTTTTCATCTCTGGGGCATGACCACTTCTCTGATCGCTGCGGAAATACTGACGGATATGGTTTTGGGGTGCAGCAATCGCTTTGCGCCTGTCTTTTCTCCCCAGAGAAATATGCTGACCGGACAGCTGTTTATTAACGCAGGAATCTCTGCCCTGCACTTTCTCACGCCGACAGTAAAACGGTGCCCGCATATGGGATGCGCCCTGCACTGGAATCCTGTGGAGCACAGCTGGGACTGTCCCTGCCATGGCTCCCGCTTTGATCAGCACGGCAATCTCATCGATAATCCCGCCAGGAGGAACAGTCATGTGGAGTAGAAATATTAAATTCGAAGGATGGTATTTCAAACACCAGCTGGGAGATACCGTGGTTGCTTTTATCCCGGGAAAAGCCGAAAGCGGATCCTTTATCCAGGTCACCTCCTCCTGGGGTTCCCGACAGTTCACTGTACCGAAGCTGATCGTCAAAGGTAATATCATTCAAGCCGGAAAATGTCTGTTCACCCCTTACGGATGCCAAATCCGCCTGCCCGGCATCCGGGGAGATATCTATTACGGTGACCTGACACCTCTTACATCAGATATCATGGGACCGTTTCGCTTCTTTCCCATGGAGTGCCGCCATGGCGTTGTCAGCATGGCCCATACTCTGGAGGGCGGACTGACCATAGACGGCATATATCACAGCTTTGACGGCGGCATTGGCTATATAGAAAAAGACAGCGGCGTATCTTTCCCCTGTGCCTACCAGTGGCTCCAGTGCAATACGTTTTCCGAGCCCTGTTCCGTCATGGCGTCCATTGCCCATATACCTTTTTTTCACAGAGCGTTTACCGGCTGCATCTGCGCCATTGTATATGAGGGTAAAGAATATCGTCTGGCCACCTATCGGGGTGTGCGCATTCTCACTGCCACTGAGCGCCATATCCGTTTGGCGCAGCACCATCTGCTTCTCGATATCCGCATGCGTCCTGTCTCTGATGGCCATCCTCTGTTGGCACCATCAAAGGGACAAATGAAGATATCAATCCGGGAAAGCATATGCTGCCGCGTCCGAATTCGCTTATGGGACAGGGGCAAACTGATACTGAATCTTTGCAGCAATACTGCCGCCTATGAATATGTCAAAAAATGAGGAATCTTGCAAGTCGTGCAAAGGGCGCAAAATAATCATGAACCAGAAAATAAATATACTAACTGATTCAGATTTACGTTTTATTAATACACATACTTCTGAAATCAACACTATACGATGACTGACACCAGAATAAATATTATTAGCATACATTCAGACAAAAACAACATTTTTTATCTGTACGTATGACGATTGGACAACACATTTCAGACTAAAAATGATTAGCATACTATTCTGTATGATTTTCTGTTGATTCTGGCAGACATATATTGTTTTTATTCAATTTAGTATGACTTATCTTCTCTAATTGCAGACTAACTAACTTTATTTTTAAATTGTGTATGACTCGCATTCTCTAATTACAGACTAACTCACTTTATTTTTAGATTGTGTATGACTCACATTCTCCAATTGCAGACTTGCTCACGTTATTTTTAGCAAGCCAACATCCGGGACAGGTCTTCCCGCTTTACTGTTCTGTGAAAACGTAAAGTGAGGGCTGCAGGTTCCTGGTGCGCGGCCGACCAGAGAACAGGGGCATCTGCCGCTTACCGGGCGGCAGATGAGGAGACCTGAAGCGGGTTTGCATCAGGCAAACCTGCTGAATGTCTCCGGTACCCTGTTCGGCGGGAGACCGCACACCTGGAACCTGCGTCCCGAACGACTCGTTTTCACAGAACAGTAAAGCGGGAAGACCTGGCCCGGATGTTGGCGCACCCGCTAGAGCGCACCCATGGCTCGCAAACGTAAAAAACCGGGTGCAGTCTCCCACACCCGGCCATTTACATAGTGATTTATTCTTATTTCTGCGGACCAGCAGCAACCAGTGCTTTACCGGCAGCATTTCCTTCGTATTTCTTGAAGTTCTTGATGAATCTGTCAGCCAGATCCTCTGCTTTCTTCTCCCACTCGGAAGCATCAGCGTAAGTGTCACGCGGATCCAGGATACCTGTATCAACGCCCGGCAGCTCTGTCGGAACTTCCAGATTGAACATCGGGATCTTCTTAGTCGGAGCTTTGTTGATGTCACCATTCAGGATAGCATCAATGATACCACGGGTATCTTTGATGGAGATACGTTTTCCGGTACCGTTCCAACCTGTGTTAACCAGATAAGCTTTAGCGCCGTTAGCTTCCATCTTCTTAACCAGCTCTTCTGCGTATTTTGTCGGATGCAGCTCCAGGAAAGCCTGTCCGAAGCAAGCGGAGAAGGTAGGTGTCGGCTCTGTGATACCACGCTCTGTACCAGCCAGCTTAGCTGTGAAACCGGACAGGAAGTAGTACTGTGTCTGCTCCGGAGTCAGGATAGATACCGGCGGCAGTACGCCGAAAGCATCTGCGGAAAGGAAGATAACATCCTTAGCAGCCGGTGCTGTAGAAACCGGACGTACGATATTCTCGATGTGGTCGATCGGGTAAGATACACGAGTATTCTCAGTAACGCTCTTATCGTTGAAATCGATCTTGCCGTCTTTGTCCAGAGTTACGTTCTCCAGAAGAGCGTTTCTCTTGATAGCGTTGTAGATATCCGGCTCGGACTCTTTATCCAGGTTGATAACCTTAGCGTAGCATCCACCCTCGAAGTTGAATACGCCGTTGTCATCCCAGCCGTGCTCGTCATCACCGATCAGAAGACGTTTCGGGTCTGTGGAAAGTGTGGTCTTACCTGTACCGGACAGACCGAAGAAGATAGCTGTATTCTCACCGTTCAGGTCAGTGTTTGCGGAGCAGTGCATGGAAGCGATGCCCTTCAGCGGCAGATAGTAGTTCATCATGGAGAACATACCTTTCTTCATCTCACCGCCATACCAGGTGTTGATGATTACCTGCTCACGGCTTGTGATATTGAATACAACTGCAGTCTCAGAATTGAGGCCGAGTTCCTTGTAATTCTCAACTTTTGCCTTGGAAGCATTGTAAACGATGAAATCAGGCTCAAAGTTCTCAAGCTCTTCATCAGACGGGCAGATGAACATGTTCTTTACGAAATGAGCCTGCCAAGCTACTTCCATGATAAAACGAATTGCCATACGGGTGTCTTTGTTAGCACCGCAGAAAGCATCTACAACGTAAAGTTTCTTGTTGGAAAGCTCGTCCAGAGCAATTTTCTTAACAGCATCCCAGGTTTCCTGGCTTGCAGGATGGTTGTCATTCTTGTACTCGTCAGAAGTCCACCATACTGTATCTTTGGAATTCTCATCAACAACGATGAATTTGTCTTTCGGAGAACGACCGGTGTAGATACCTGTCATAACATTGACAGCGCCCAGTTCACTTTCCTGGCCTTTCTCAAATCCTTCCAGACCTGGTTTTGTTTCTTCCTCAAACAAAAGCTCATAAGAAGGGTTATGCACAATTTCTGTAGTCCCGGAAATACCATACTTGCTTAAATTGATGTCTGCCATCTTACCTTTACCTCTTTCCTTTGATGATAAACCAATGGTAACTTACTGCAGATACAGTAGTTACCGGTTTCCGAAGTAGAGTTACTACTTTTCTAAAATACATTATACATAATTGGCAGATAAAATCAACAAAAAAATAACAAACTTTTTATAACCAATTTGAAAAATCCTGTCTATTCGGCAAATTTTTCACAGATTCAGGTCCGCTCAAAACCTCTCCCTGTCGCAAATTCAGAAACTACCAGGCCTGCAAAAAGGCCATTTTCTTCCTATCTTAATACCTTTTGGCCCTGATACCCTCCTTCTAAGAAAGCGCAGAAAATATTGATAATAATTTAACGATAAGCCTTTTTATTGCTATTTTTCGATTTGCAGATATAATAAAAAATATAGTCCCACTGATTTATTATGTATCATTTGGCAGAAAGGAGTTTTCTTATGATTATTCAGGTTCAAAATTATACCTATGACACGATGCCTGATTACAGCGACGTCGATCGCGACGGACCTTTTTTCACATGCATCGCACAAAAAAGAACTGCCCCCTGGTTCTATCGAACCTATTACCAGGGAAGCAGTTCTTTTTTAACTCTATTTCAGAAACGCGAAAGGTTCCTCGTCATTGACAAAGTGCATCAGCTGATATGCGCACATGATAGCCACATGCTCTTCTTTCAGGATCCGTCGGACTTCTTCCCGATCGGCGAGGACAACTTCAATCTCCTCACTCTCCTCCAGATAACGCTTGCTGATCTCCCCTTCTGAGTATCCATATACCGTGGCACAGGACTCATCCGTCATACCGATCGTGGTAAAGTATGGCTTTTCATAACAGGAATCCGGCTTCAGCGGATGAAAGGTCAGGCCCGTCTCTTCGTGCATTTCCCGGACGGCTGCCTCATGAAATTCCTCCCCCGGCTCCACCAGTCCTGCCGGAAATTCATAGATAAAATCATCGATGGACACCCGATACTGACGTACCAGAACCACGTGATCCTTTTTCTCTCCCCACAGGCTGTACATGATTACTCCATCCGGTATATTTTTCCGGGTTTTGATCTTCATTCTCTCAATTGATTTTGCCCTGGACGCCACATAATAGCGAAAGGGACGTCCCACCTTGTTGCTGCCCTCAACCAGGTACAGATTCACAAAAGGGTTGTCGGTCTGCTTTGTAATTTGCTCAATCTTTGCCATGTCTCGCTCCTTTTTCTCCTCCCCATTACCGCCTGTTCGCTCCTGCCGCATGGGGAACCAGAATCTTTTTTTCCATTCTAACGCTGAATCCGGGCAGTGTCAAACCTTCTGTTAATGCGTTACTGTTCAGATAGCAGCGGACGCTGTGAGTCACATTTGGGGGTTGACATTTGTCTGTCATCTGCATACAATAGTCCTGTAAACTAAATAACGGAGATCTTCAGGGCAGGGTGAAATTCCCTACTGGCGGTACAGTCCGCGACCCGCTTCCGTTTTTGGAAAGCGGCCGACCCGGTGCAACTCCGGGACCAACAGTCAGAGTCTGGATGAAAGAAGATGAGCGATACATTATTTTGTATGGAAATTTATCGGTGCCCTGAATTCAGCAGAGTTGAATTCAGGGCATTTTCTATGTATGATGATCCAATGTCATCGTATGTGGAACATTCCTGCAAGCGACACCAAAAAGGTCTCCCAAAGGAAAAGGAGAAAAGACAATCATGAATGCAGAATCAACCACCACAAAAAACATCAAAAACAAAACATCTCAGCCTGGCAGAACCCGTTACATGGTCCAGATAGCCATGCTGGCTGCCGTCGCTACGGTACTGATGCTGTTCGACATTCCGCTGCCCTTCGCGCCGTCCTTTTATCAGCTGGATCTGAGTGAAGTACCGGTACTGATCGGTGCGTTTGCTATGGGACCTATGGCAGGAGCACTGATTGAGCTGGTAAAAGTACTGATTAATCTGGTCATCAGCGGAACCTCCACTGCAGGTGTAGGGGAACTTGCCAACTTTCTGATCGGCTGCTCCTTCGTCGTTCCGGCAGCCTGGATCTATAAAAATCACAAAACAAAGAAAAACGCACTGATCGGTATGATCGTGGGAACTCTTTGTATGGCAGCTGTCGGAGGTTTCCTGAATGCCTTCGTACTGCTTCCGGCTTACGCAAAAGCCTTTGGCATGCCGATGGATGCGCTGGTAGGTATGGGAAGCGCTGTAAATAAAGCCATCACCAGTCTGCCCACCTTCTGCCTGTTTGCTGTAGTACCTTTCAACCTGATCAAAGGTGTGGTCGTATCACTCATCACCCTGTTACTCTATAAACATATCAGCCGCCTGCTGAAAGGAGAGGCTATGGTCTGAACTATTTGTCCTTGACAGCCTCTTTCGTCCAATGCTAGACTTAAAATCGTTGATTACGTCTCTAAGGTAAAGGAACGGCAGCTATGGACAAACTATATATCATTGCTCCTGCATACAACGAAGCAGAAAATATTGAAAAGCTGGTTGACGACTGGTACCCTGTCATTGCAAAACATCATGGCGACGGTCAGTCACGCCTTGTCATTGTCAACGACGGAAGCAAAGACAATACTTATGAACTGATATGCAGCTGCGCAAAAACAAGACCCCTGCTGCAGCCCCTGACAAAGACAAACGGAGGGCACGGTTCAGCGCTTCTGTACGGATATCGCTATGCGATTGAGCACCAGGCAGACTATATTTTTCAGACAGATTCCGACGGGCAGACGAATCCTGCAGAGTTTGGACAATTCTGGGATTGCAGAAAAGAGTATGATGCTGTGATTGGTGCGCGTCCCGACCGACAGGACGGGAAAGCAAGAAAATTTGTAGAAGATGTACTCGTTTTCCTCCTGCGGATTATTTTCGGAGTGAAACTACCGGATTCCAACGCCCCTTTTCGTTTGATGAAACGGGAACTCCTTGAAAAATACATAGATCAATTGCCATCAGATTTCAATCTGCCGAATGTCATGCTGACGACCTATTTTGCATACTTCCATGAGCCAATGAAATTTATCGAAATCTCCTTTCGGCCGCGCCAGGGAGGAACCAATTCCATTCATCTAAAAAAGATCATAAAGATTGGCTGGAAAGCATTGGCCGATTTCCGGATGCTTCGAAAGCGTATTCAGGATGAAAAAAAGGCTTAAAACAGATCCCGCTGCAGACACAGTTTCCAGGTGTCTGCAGCGGGATCTGTTTCAAACGAAACTTCCGTGAATGCCTCTCTTTTATTCTTTTCCGGATCGATACTCTGCCACGTTCGTCTCAAGCACAACTCTGCGAATCGGCAGGATCTTTCCCGGTGATACAGACAGTTCGTCAATTCCAAGCGCCAGAAACTCTTTGGTAAGCGACAGATCTGCGCCAAGTTCTCCGCAGATACTTACCCGGATGCCTGCACGATGTGCATTTTCCGTCACCATGGAAATCATGCGCATTACAGCAGGATGATAGGGGTCATAGAATTCATCCAGTGCTGTATTCTGTCGGTCGATTGCCAGCGTATACTGGGTGAGATCATTCGTTCCAATACTGAAAAAGTCTACCTCCCTGGCAAGCAAATCGCTGATCAGGGCTGCTGCAGGGGTTTCGATCGTGATTCCCTGTTCCGGCTCTCCAAACCGCTCACCGCGCTCCATGAGCTCTTCTTTTGCCTGAGCGGCAATTTCTCTGATTCGTCTGATCTCTTTGACGCTGGTAATCATCGGATACATAATGGCAAGCCTGCCATATGCGCTTGCACGAAACAGGGCGCGAAGCTGTGTCCGAAATACCTCCGGCCTGGTCAGGCAGATGCGGATTGCACGGCATCCCATCGCCGGATTCTCTTCCTGTTCCATCTGAAAATAACCACACTGTTTATCCGCGCCGATGTCAAGGGTACGGATCACAACACGCTTCCCCTCCATCGCCTCCACTGCGGTCTTATAGATCTGAAATTGTTCTTCCTCTGTCGGATAATCCTCTTTTCCAAGATAGATAAATTCACTGCGAAAAAGACCAATTCCATCCGCATCATTCTGATAAACCGACGTAAGGTCTGTAATATTTCCAATGTTGGCACAAAGGGCGATTTTCTGACCATCCAAAGTGATGTTTTTTTTGCCTTTCAATGCCAGGAGCAGCTCCTTTTGTGCAGTTTCTCTTTTCAAAAGCTCCCTCATTTTTTTACAGGTTTTCTCATCCGGATCTATATAAAAGATTCCGTTTGTTCCGTCTACGATGCCTGTCTTTCCGTCTATCGTCTCATCCAGAGGAAATCTGGTTCCAACCAGGGCAGGAATACTCATCGTCCTTGCCAGAATCGCCGTGTGCGAAACAAGGGATCCCCGGACAGTCACAAAGGAAAGAATTTTATCCTTGTCCATCTGCATCGTTTCCGACGGTGACAGATCCTCCGCCACAAGAATGACCGGCTCTTCACTCTCCGGATGAGCATACTCTTTTCCAAGTAAAATATCGCAAAGCCGTTCGCGGATATCCCTAAGATCTGCCGCACGTTCTTTCATATAGTCATCGTTCATGGCAGAAAACATCTGAATATACTGATCGGAGATTTCCTGCACAGCATACTCCGCAGTAACCTCCTGACTGGAAATCATGGTCTCGATCGCCCTGCAATAACCGCCATCCTGCAAAAGCATCTGGTGCATCTCAAAAATCGAAGCGTCCGTCTCTCCCATTTCTCTGCATGCCTTTTCGTACAGTTTCTGCAGCTGTCCGACCGCTTTTAAAGTTGCATTGCGATAGCGCATAAGCTCTGCTTCCACACCTTTTACGCTGCTCTTTTTTATCTGTAATTTCCCTTTTCCGTAGACGTGAATTCTGCCGATGGCAATTCCGCCAAACACACCTTTTCCCTGGTAGCTCTCCATCTTTTTTATCCCTCAAAACAATAACTCTTCACCTGATGATAAATCGCCTCAATCTCCTGTTTCGTCGCCAGCATCTCAGAGAATGCACTGGCACTGCCCGCTGCAATTCCCTTGCAGAACGCATGACGATAATCCTCACGCTCAATCCAGCCGGCAAGGAATCCCGCTACCATAGAGTCTCCCGCTCCGACTCCGTTGCGCAGCGTCCCTTTCGGTGCAGGTGCCGCATATACTTTTCCATCTTCTGCGATCAGAACCGCTCCTTCCCCTGCCATGGAAACCAGCACATTGGAAGCACCCAGCTTCTGAAGTTTTCTGCCATAAGGGATCACTTCTTCTCTGGCAGAAAGCTCAACCCCAAAAAGTTCACCCAGTTCATGATGATTTGGTTTCACAAGAAACGGATGATAGTTCAGTACTTTCAGAAGCAAATCCTTTGTGGCATCCACGACAATCCGGACATTTCGGCCCTGTAACCGTTCCATAATTCTCTGATACATATCCTGCGGCATCGAACCGGGAATACTTCCTGCAAGAACCAGGAAATCATTTGTCTCCAGCAGATCCAGTTTGTTCATCAGCTCTTCAACCGCTTCCTCACTGATTGCGGGACCGCAGCCGTTAATCTCAGTTCCATCGATCGATTTCAGCTTCAGATTAATCCGTGACATCCCCTCTTTGAGCGTGATAAAATCCGACTGCACTCCCATGTCCTCGACCCGACGGACAATCTCCTGCCCGGTAAATCCGGCAATAAAGCCAAGAGCCATACTCTCGATTCCAAGATTTTTCAGAACCGTTGACACATTGATTCCTTTTCCCCCCGGCAGAATAAGCTCGGAACTGGTGCGGTTTGTCCTGCCAGGTCTAAAATCCTCTACCGAGACAATATAATCAAGAGACGGATTAAAGGTAACCGTTTCTATCATTTTGTTTCCTCCTTGTCCTCAGATGATTTTATTATACCCTTGCACGCTTCTTTATTCAACCCGAACACCGGAAGCTTTTGCATCCATCCTATGATCTGACCGGAGAGAATTACGGTCAAAAAAGAGTACATAATCCGTGAAACCGGTATATAGCTCAAAGACAATACCAACACCACAAGATCGCAGATCAGATATGCCCACTGAATATTGATATGGGTAAGTCCGGAAATACTCATTGCCAATGCGTCATCACCGCCCGGTGCTCCGCCAATCCGCACACAGATCCCCGCGGTGACGCCAACCACAAGGGCCCCAAGGATGGCAGCCAGAAGCGGCAGATCCGCCAGCCATGGAAACAGCGGCTCAAACTGTTCATTTATTTTATAGGACACAGAAAAGCCGGCTGATGCCGCCAAAGAATACACAATAAAATTCTTCCCAAGATACTTCCATCCCATCAGATAGCAGATGACATTAAGTACAAATCCGGATACGGACGGAGAGATCTCAAACCAGTGCTCCAGGAGAAGGGTCATTCCCAATACGCCGCCCTCAGTAACACCGGAAAGCGCATGAATGTGATACAGTCCAAAAGCCAGCAGTGCACTGCTAAGGAAAGCAATCACACAATACAAACCCCGGATTTCCCCAAAAAGTCCTTTTGCTGATTCTCCACATAGTTTTGATCTCTTATTGTTTCGTGACATTTTTGTAATAACCTCCATGATATCCATTGTGAAAAAAAAGAAGAGCTTTTCATATCCATGTCTGTACGACACAATACCAAAAGCCCTTCTAAATAAATAGACGGTTCTTTTTCTATTCCATTTACGCTGTACCAATATCCTAACATTTCTTTTCCGAAATGTCAAATCCCGGTGTTTTTCTTTATTATGCCCAGAAGCACTGCCGATATTACCGTTCCGGTGATAAGGGACACAAGATACATCCCAACATTTCCGACTACCGGAAAGACGAAGATGCCCCCATGGGGTACCATCAGCGTACAGCCAAATGTCATGGAAAGAGCACCTGCCGCTGCAGATCCGATGATGCAGGCTGGCAGAACGTGAATCGGATCCGATGCCGCATAAGGGATCGCTCCCTCTGTGATAAATGCCAACCCTAAGATAATCGTGGCAGGTACATTCTCTCTTTCCTCTTTCGTAAATTTGTTTCGAAAGAGCAGCGCTGCAAGTGCAACAGCACAGGGCGGTATCATTCCACCCAGGATCATTCCCACAGCAAACTTACTGGACATACTCATGTTTGCCAGACCGCTGCCCAAAGCCGTATTCACACTTCCCATGATTGGCTCAATGATAATCCACATGATCAATCCGACACTGAGGATTCCTGCCAAAGGATAGATGAGCACCGGCGCAATCTTTTCCAATGTTCCTGGAAGTCTCCTGCAGAATCTGCGGAGCAATACAATGGTATATCCCGCCAGAAATCCGGTGGCCAAAGCCCCGAGAAATCCCGATTTTCCCTGCGATGCCATCATCCCCCCGACAAACCCAAGCGCAAGTGCCGGTCTGTCTCCGATTGCCATTCCAATATAACCGGCCAGTACCGGAAGCATCAATGCAAGGGCAATACTGCCGATATTCTGAAACCACGCTGCAGCCGGTGTGAGCGTACCAAATCCGGCTCGCAAGGTCACATCCAGAGTGTTTACATCAACGCACAATCCATCGATCAGGAACGCGATTGCCGTCAGGATCCCTCCTCCTGCAACAAAAGGAATCATGTGAGAAACCCCATTCATCAGCTGCATATAGATCTGCCGCCCCGGATTTTTATCCCTGTTTTCTCCATCAGAGTCCTGTAATGCCTGATAGACCGGTGCATCTTTATGGACTGCGCGTTCAATGAGCAGGTCCGCTTTCCCGATCCCGTCTGATACCCGACATTCAATCACATTTTTTCCGGCAAAACGTTTCATCGGAACTTTTGTGTCTGATGCCACAATAATACAGTCTGCTTTGTTGATCTCCAAATCCGTCAGCCTGTTCCTGACACCGCCGGAACCTCTTGTCTCAACTTTGATCTCACATCCTTTCGCTTTCGCAGCCTTTTCAAGTTCTTCCGCGGCCATATAGGTATGTGCGATTCCTGTCGGACAGGAAGTTACCGCCAGAATCCTGGCTCCCGAATACAGTTCCTCTGTGGTATTTGCCGGATGTTCCCCCGGACTGTTTTTGTCTTCCTCTGTCTGTTCGATCAACGCCATAAACTCATCAGCCGAACCGGCACTTCGAAGAGCATCGGCAAAGCCTGGATCCATCAACATTGAACACAGTTTGCTTAAGACCTCCAGGTGTATATTCTCCTCTGTATCCGGAGCCGCAATCAGAAAAATCAAGGTGGCTGGTTTTCCATCCAGAGACTCAAAATCAACTCCCTCTCTTACCACCATTGCCGCCAGCCCAGGACTGACAACTGCTTTGCATTTTCCGTGGGGAATGGCAAGACCACGTCCGATCCCCGTCGTACCCTCTTTCTCTCTGGTATAGACCTGTTCACGATAAGACGTCTCATCCTCGATCTTACCGCTTTTCATCATCAGCGCAATCATCTGGTTCAGCGCTTCTTCTTTACTTTCCGGTGCTCCATCCAGCGAAATACTCCGTTTATCCAGCAAATCTGTGATTCTCATCCGTCTCCTCCCAAGTCCCTGCTCATTTCCGGTAAGATCAGATTCCAAATTCCCGAAACAGTTTCTCCTCGTATACTGCAGCTTTTGTATGGCACTCCCATACAGGTTCAGCTGTCTGCTGCCCATATAGTTTACATATACTCTTTGTAATTGATCGCGTTATACAGATCCGGCAGGTCTTCTTTCTTCTGAAAAACCATTCGAAATAACCGGTCTTTATATCTTCTGTTGACCGTGAGATAACCCCGGATATTCTCATTCTGTTCTCTTTGATCCATTTCTGATACCTCCATTATATGTAAAAATAACACTTTTGACAACCTGAGCCTTTTGTGGAGTTCATCATATCCGGGGGCGGTGCTGTTCAAATTGTGAAAACACTGAAAACAGATACAAAAATCATTTGAAATGCATTCTGGAATGTGCTAGCATATAGAGCGCGGACAATGAATTACCTTTCTACTTAAGGAGAAAAAACTATGAAGCTTCCAGATCATTTTCAAAAACGCGTATCTATGACAACCTCAGGTGTCATTTTCTGTGCGATTGCTGTCGGATTTTTCAAATGCTCACAGTTTGGTGTCGATCCGTTCCAGTGTTTCGCTCAGGGTATCTGGGGACATTTTTTTGAACATCTTGTTTCTTATGGGATCTATTATATCTTCCTGAGCGGGATCATGCTGATTCTTGATCTGTTTGTTGCCAGATCCTACATGGGAGTAGCCACACTGGTCAATATGTTTTTGACAGGATACGTTGTCGATTTCACCTGTCTGATCATCAACCGTCTGTGTCCGAATCCCACTCTGGCAGTGCGAATTGTATTTCTTGCCATTGCGGTTCTGGTGATGTGTTTTGCTTCTTCCCTATATATGACGTCGAATCTTGGCGTATCTGTTTATGATGCAATTCCCATCGTAATCTCCAATAAAAGCAAAATCCCGTTCCGGTTTGTTCGAATTACCTGCGACCTGATCTGCGTTATCATCGGTACTCTGTCCGGCCTGATGCCTGGAGTCGGCACACTCATCACCGCTTTCTTCATGGGACCGCTGATTGAGTATTTCAATCACAGTTTTTCAGAACCCTTCCTGTTCGGAAGAAATGGCAAACCCACAAAAGGATGAGATGAGGAAAGGAAAACTTACTTTCCTCTCCTCGTTGCTACCGTTATCTTCCTGCGCTGATAACTGTTATCTTCCGCAATATCAAGCATGGCTTTCGCCAAATCATCATATGTCACATAACTGCTGCCTTCTTCATTGTAAATGACTTCACCTTCTGTTCCAATCAGATAGTCACCGGTAAACGCACCATCCGGATCAAATGATCTGGATGGACAAACAGCAGTCCAGTTTAGCTTCTCTGTTTTGCTGAGCTCGTCAATTCCAAGCTTGATATTCATGGAAACTCCCCTTAGAAATCCCGGATAATCTTTTCCCTCATATTCGTAAGCCTTGTGAGTCTCATCGGTAAACAGACTGCCAGCGCCGCCGATGGCAATCAGGTGCTTCCTGCTGCCATACGCCAGCTCAATATACTTCCGAAAGGCATCCAGATTAACAGAAGGATCGACTTCAAATCCACTGCCAAAGGCGCTGATAATCACATCAGAATCTTCCACATCCTGCCTGGTCATATCAAAAAGACTCTTTTTCAAAACAACAGCCCTTTCATCCGGTGCCTCTCCATGGCGCATAACAGCTACCACCTGGTGTCCCCGATCCAGCGCCTGCCTCGTAACTCTTCTTCCCAGATTTCCGTTTGCCCCGATCACTGTAATCTTCATAATCAAACTTCTCCTTTCATCTGCACATACTGACTGGGTGTCATGCCTGTATATTTTTTGAAAATGGATGCAAAATAATTGGGCGTGTCAAACCCAAGCAAGGATGCTGTCTGTGTGACAGAAGTCCGTTGTTTCAGCAGCAGTTTGGCCTGCTCTACTTTCAGACAGTTGATAAATGCTCTGGGGGTTGTTCCGGTCTTTTCCTTAAACTTGCTTTTAAAACGCGAAAGAGAGAGATGACAGCTTTGTGCAAGTTCCTCAAGACGAATCTGTTCGCCTAAATGCTCATGAATATAAGCGATTGCTTCTGCAATTTCCTCCGGCTCTGACTGCGTAAGGTGTTCCGATAACATAAGAATGCGGCACAGACAGCAGAGAAAAGTGTACTGTCCCATCATACGCGTCAGAGAATCTGTTGCTGCCAGATAAAAAAAAGCCTTCGTGAGATCATTTTGCAGTACCCTGTCTCCCCTGAAAATACGTGGAAGTTTTCGCAGCCTCTTTTTCATAAAGTCAGCCTGAAACGTATCCAGTCCAAAAAAAGCTCCCGATGATTCCAGATCAATCTGAAACCAGATAATATCACTTATGGCTTCCGGATAGGATCCGGAACTGTGAACCTCATCCGGATACGAGACAAACAGATCATTTCCGGTGAGTGCAAACAGCTGCCCCTCCGCTTCGTAGCATTGAAATCCTTTGGTTAAAAACACAATTTCCAGACAACCCGGATGCATGTGCGGAGGCAGCGGCTCACCAGCCCGGGTACTGTTCTGCATACCAAAAACGACAAGCGCCTCGATGCCGCTTTCTGCGGCGGTCAGAATTTTTCTCTGTTCTCCCCAGCAATATACGTCTGTCATGCAAACTTCCTTTCCAGATTTCCCAATCTTATAAGCTATCCGATAAATGAGCCTGACGTCCATTTTCCGTGCTTCGTACTCTCAAAATCAACGAATAGTATAAATCTATACGAAATATAAATTTAAATGCAATTCAAATTTATATCTATTATACTATATTTACAGGATTTGCACCAGAAACAATATTCCAAAAAATGATACTGTTCAGAGGTCACAAGAAACAGCTGTGCAAAAATAAAATCGCGTAAGCAGACCCTTGAAAAACGCCGGCACTAAATTCGCTGCGTTTTGAAGGAGCGAGAGCGAGTCTGCGTCGAGATCTGTTTTCTGTACAGCGTCCGTCGTCGTCTGAACAGTAACAAAAAATGCAAGAACCTTTGAAAAGGAGAAATTTACATGACATCCAAAGAACTTGTTTTGCAGACACTGGAATTTCGGAACACCTCCGGAAGAGTTCCAAGGCAGCTCTGGCTTCTTCCCTGGGCCCAGGATCATCACAATGAAATGCTCCAAAAACTGAATCAGGATTTTCAGTGGGATTTCGATGGCCCCGCAGCCGCTCTGAAAGAATATCCCAAAACCAAAGGAGATCCCTATGGTGTTGGAGAATATGTGGATGAATGGGGCTGCATTTTCACCAATATCCAGAAAGGTGTGATCGGCGAGGTAAAACAGCCGATCGTCACTGATGAAGACTGGGCGGACGCCGGAAATGTACATATTCCGGAAGAACTTCTGACCTTTGATATCGATCAGGTAAATGCTGACTGTGAGAAAAAACAGGACAAATTTTTGTTCTCCGGATGCTGTCCCAGGCCTTTTGAGCAGCTGCAGTTTATCCGCGGCACCGTTGATCTGTATATGGATCTGATGGATCCGCCGAAAGAAATGCTGGAGTTCATCAAAAAAATGCATGACTACTATTGCCGTTTAATGACCAAATGGGCAAAAACAGATGTTGACGCGCTCAACATGATGGACGACTGGGGCTCTCAGAATGATCTTCTGATTAACCCACAGATCTGGGATGACATCTTTAAGCCAATGTATAAGGACTATATCGACATCGCCCATTCCCATGGCAAAAAAATCTTCATGCATTCCGACGGGCACATTCTCCGGATCATCCCACGCCTGATTGATCTGGGACTTGATGCCATCAACAGCCAGATCTTCTGTATGGGTGTGGAAAATCTGAAACCGTTTGCCGGCAAAATCACTTTCTGGGGCGAGATTGACAGACAGCACCTTCTTCCCTACGGTACAAAGGAAGACATTGATCACGCTGTAAGTCAGGTATATCAGACCCTGTGGAACAATGGTGGCTGCATCGCACAATGTGAATTTGGCCCGGGAGCCAATCCGGAAAATGTATACCGCGTTTTTGAGAAATGGCAGGAAATGCGATAACTGTCATTTGCAGAAAATATACCTCCTGCAGGAATATGGGAAATGCTCCCTTTCTGGCAGACATGAGAAATAATAAAATCTCATTCTGCCTGGAAAGGAGCATTTTTCATAGAAAAATGGCTGCTTTCTGACGTTTTGCGCGATTATTTTGTCTCCAGATGAAAGCCAAAATATCTTACGGCATTATTATAGGATATTCCCTTGATAATCTTCTCAAGACTCTTCCTGTCTTTCGGATATTCTCCATTTTCTACCCCTCCTCCGATCAGTTCGCAGAGAATTCTTCTGAAATACTCGTGTCTCGGATAGGAAAGAAAACTTCTGGAGTCTGTGAGCATACCATTGAAGTTACCCAGCAGACCCAGATTTGCCAGAGATGTCATCTGTTTTATCATACCAGTCTTATTGTCATTAAACCACCATGCAGACCCCTGTTGAATCTTGCCGATGGCATCCGAGTTCTGAAAACATCCCAAAATGGTTCCAAGTGCTTCATCATCGTTTGGATTCAGGCTGTAAAGAATGGTTTTCGGCAGATTGCCCGTCTCATTCAGTGCATTCAGAAAATCCGCAGTCTCACTGGACGGCGCGTAATTATTGATACAGTCATATCCGGTATCAGGACCCAGTTTTTTATACATGGTTGCATTGTTGTCACGCTTGCATCCATAATGGAGCTGCATTGCCCATCCTAACTTTGTGTATTCTCCTGCAACAAACGTCATAAACGCTGTCTTGAATTTCAGTTCATCCTCACGGGAAATCTGCGCACCCATCAGACGTTCGGTAAAAATATGTTCGATTTCTTCATCGGAAGCCGGAGTATACATCACGTATTCCAGAGCATGGTCAGAAGCGCGACATCCCATTTCGTCAAAAAATGCCATCCTTTTCGTAAGTGCCGCCTTCAGATCGTAAAAAGATCTGATTTCCATATTCGCTGCTTTTCCCAGCTTTTTCAGGTATTCTGTATAATCCGGTTTTTCCAGATTCATGGCCTTATCCGGCCTCCATGCCGGAAGTACCTGTACCTCAAAACTGTCATCCTCTGCTATCATCTTATGCCATCTCAGATCATCCGACGGATCATCTGTGGTACAGATCAAAGTAACATTAGACTTCCGGATCAGATTCCGCACACTCATGGAATCCTCATGTAATTTGGCATTACACAGATTCCATACCTCTTCCGCGGTATCACCGTTCAGAACTCCATGATAATCAAAAAATCTCTGCAATTCCAGATGACTCCAATGGTACAGCGGATTGCCAATTGCTTTTTCCAGAGTCTCAGCCCACTTCTGGAACTTTTCACGATCCGGTGCATCTCCGGTAATATAATATTCGTCCACACCATTGGAACGCATCTGACGCCATTTGTAATGGTCACCGCCCAGCCATACCTGTGTGATCGTATCAAACTTTCTATCCTCGGCGATTTCCTGAGGATTGATGTGACAGTGATAATCCAGGACAGGAACTTTCGCTGCAAATTCATGATACAGTTCCTGTGCAGTTTCTGTGCTAAGTAAAAAGTTTTCATCCATAAATGCTTTCATTTCCAGATACCTCCAAATATTTTATTATACATATCCCATCAGACTCGGGAGCCACAAAGAAAGCTGTGGTATATAAGTCACAAGCATTAATACGGCGAAGATCGCTGCAAAATAGATCAAAAGCTGTTTAAATACTGTCTCAATCTTCACACCGCCAACTTTAACACCAACAAATAATGTTGTTCCCACCGGAGGTGTGATGGTACCGATACACAGATTAAAGATCATCATGATTCCAAAATGAATGGTATCCATTCCCAGTGCCTGACACACAGGAAGGAAAATCGGTGTAAAGATCAGGCAGGCCGGAGTCATATCCATAAAAGTACCAACAATCAGTAAAAGAACATTGATCATCAGAAGAATTACCACTCTGTTATTGCTGATTGCCAGAAGCCCGGAGGATACCAGTGAAGGAATATTGGTAAATGCCATTACCCATGACATAATTGAAGATACACCGATCAGGAAAATGATGATTCCTGTCATCTCTGCACTCTCTTTCAGAATCTGCGGCAGCTCTTTTAGTTTGATGGATTTATAACCAAACAGCGAAAGCAGCAGGCTATACACAACAGCCACTACAGAACCTTCTGTTGCCGTAAAAATACCACCGATGATACCACCAATTACAATAAGAATCAACAGCAGACACGGCAGCGCCTGCAGGAAAATATTCAATTTTTCTTTTGCTGTAAATTTTGCAGAGCTTCTGTATCCACGTTTCTTTGCGATACAGAAAATCACCAGCATGCAAGCCAGCCCCCAGAGAATTCCCAGAATATATCCGGCCATAAAAAGGGCCGCTACTGAAGTTCCTCCGCTGACCAGTGAAAATGTAATCATAACATTGCTTGGCGGAATCAGAAGACCCGTCGGTGCAGTAGCAATATTGGCTGCTGCAGAAAAGTTTGGATCATATCCTTCTTCTTTCTCAATCGGTCCGATGATGGAACCCATAGCGGATGCAGCTGCTGTACCAGAACCGGAAATTGCTCCAAACAACATATTTGCCAGAACGTTTGTCTGCGCCAGTGCACCCGGTGTACGTCCTGTAATCACTTTTGCCAGATTGATCAGACGAAAAATTTCAAAAGTCCCAGGTGTTCCGGATGGGTTTCTGACTGTGCATGAGAAATTCGGATGATACGCTTCTCACTTTTTATAGATGCGCATCCGGTCAGTCCAGTCAGACTTCCCGCAAAAAGCCCCGCACAGAGGGTCAAAGCACATATTCTTTTTAAACCTTTCATTTTTCAATTTCCTTTCACTTATTTCAATTCCTTCGTGATTAGAAATCAGTTGTACAATGTTTTCAGGATTGCATTTCACCTCTGGCATCCACCGAGGTAAGTTCCGACTCACAACTGACAGAAAGTTCCGAATTGTTATAACCTACCAGCAACATCATAAATGTTCACAATCTCACTTCCCCTTTTCTAACTTCGAAAATGTAAGCCCTTACATTTTCTTTCATTATATCATCCATTAACAAAAATGCAATCCGTGATCGTCACTCCATTTTCCACAATCTTTAATTCCGGAATTTATGCATTTTTACGGTTTTTTTCTTTTTTTTAAATTCATGTTGACCAAATTTCCCTTTGGGTGTATTTTGAGTGTAAGCCCTTACATTTCAACTATCTTCATGATGAGAAAGGATGTTATTGTATATGCAGACATTTCTTAAAATTCATCCGCTTGACAAAGTAGCAGTTGCTTTGAAGCCCCTATCCGCTGGAGATGTTCTTACTGTAGACGGAATTCAGATTACTTTATTAGAAGACATTCCCCAGGGACACAAATTTGCCCTCTGTCCTCTGAACGAAAATGAACCTGTTATTAAATACGGTTCTCCCATCGGTATGGCAAAAACAACCATACAACCTGGTTGCTGGGTTCATACGCATAATATGAAAACCGGGCTGGGAGATCTTCTTACTTATACTTATACCCCACAGATTTCTTCTCTTGCCCCCACGGAGAACCGCTATTTTCAGGGCTATCGCAGACCTGATGGAAAAGTCGGGGTAAGAAACGAAATCTGGATCATTCCAACCGTTGGCTGTGTAAACAACATTGCCACAGCCATCGAAAGAAAAGCTCAGAGTTACAAAAAAGGAACGATTGATGATGTCGCCGCTTTCCCTCATCCCTATGGCTGTTCTCAGATGGGCGATGATCAGGAGCATACCCGGCAGATTCTTGCAGACCTGATCAACCATCCGAATGCAGGCGGTGTTCTGGTGCTCGGACTGGGCTGTGAAAACAGTAATATCGGGGAGCTGAAAAAATACATTGGCTCCTATGATGAAAATCGGGTAAAATTTCTGGTATGTCAGGAATCGGAAAATGAGATCGGGGACGCACTGACCCTGATCGATGAACTTGCCGGATATGCCGGCAGCTTTCACCGGGAACCGATCAGCTGCAGTGAACTGATCGTGGGCATGAAATGCGGCGGTTCTGACGGGCTGTCAGGTATCACGGCCAATCCAACCGTAGGACGTTTCTCAGATCTGTTGATTTCCAAAGGCGGCACTACCATTCTCACAGAAGTCCCTGAGATGTTCGGTGCAGAGACTCTGCTGATGAACCGCTGCGAGAATGAAGCGCTTTTTGACAAAACGGTTTCTCTGATTAATGATTTTAAAAATTACTTTACAAGCCATAATCAGACCATTTACGAAAATCCTTCTCCCGGAAATAAAAAAGGCGGAATTTCCACTTTAGAAGACAAATCCCTGGGATGTACACAAAAATCCGGTTCTGCACCGGTAAAAGGTGTTCTCTCCTACGGCGAACCAGTCTGCCGGAAAGGTCTGAATCTTTTGAGTGCTCCCGGCAATGATCTTGTGGCTTCCACCGCTCTGGCAGCTTCCGGCGCACATCTTGTTCTGTTCACCACCGGAAGAGGAACGCCATTTGCCTCCCCTGTACCTACCATCAAAATATCCAGCAACACTCCTCTCTACGAGCACAAAAAGAACTGGATCGACTTTAACTGCGGATCACTGGTGGACGGTATACCGTTAACAGAACTTGGTGAAGAACTCTTCGATTATGTGATTGCCGTAGCTTCCGGAAAAAAGGTAAAATCCGAGGAAGCTGGTTTTCATGATATGGCAATTTTCAAACAGGGTGTAACGTTATAAAAAGGAGAAGGATCATGAAAAGATTATCTTATGAGGTTTTAAAAGAGCAAAAATACGATGGCTATTTGCTGGAGAATGCCCCGGAAAAGGTACTGCAGTTTGGAGAGGGCAATTTTTTACGTGCTTTTGTAGATTACTTTATCGATATTCTGAATGAGAAGACCGGATTCTGCGGAAAAGTTGCCGTTGTGCAGCCCCGTCCGAAACATGCACCAGTCAGTATGGCGGATTTTCTCAACGAGCAGGAAGGTTTGTACACTTTATACCTTCGTGGATTCGAAAATGGAAAAAAAGTGAATGACAGGCGAATTATTTCCTGCGTAAACCGCTGTATGAACGCTTACAGCGATTACGAAGCAATGATATCATGTGCCGACAACCCGGAACTTCGATATATTACCAGCAATACCACAGAAGCCGGTATCATTTACGATCCTTCCTGTCAGTTTACAGATAAACCGGCCGCAAGCTTTCCCGGAAAGCTGACTCAATTTCTGTATCGTCGTTTTGAAAAATACGGCAAAGAACAGGGAAAAGGAGTTGTCATTCTTCCCTGTGAACTGATTGATGACAACGGAAAAGCACTGAAAGACTGCGTTCTGAAATATGCCGGACAGTGGAACCTGGGCGAAGACTTTATCCAATGGCTGAATGAAGAAAATCTCTTCTGCTCCACACTCGTCGACCGTATCGTAACCGGATATCCAAAAAGCGAAGCCGATATGCTTAACGAAGCAAATGGCTATGAAGATAAGGCACTCAACACCGGAGAAATCTTTGGTTTCTGGGTAATTGAAGGACCCGAATGGCTCAAAGACGAACTCCCATTTGCCAAAGCCGGTCTGCCTGTTCTGGTAACCGACAATCACAAACCTTACAAGCAGAGAAAAGTCCGGATTCTGAACGGTGCTCATACATCTATGGTACTGGGTGCTTATCTTGCAGGACAGGACATTGTCCGTGACTGTATGGCAGATGACGTGATTTGCGGTTTTATGAACAAAGCCATCTATGATGAAATCATTCCTACACTTACTTTACCGAAGGACGAGCTGGAAAGCTTCGCATTCTCCGTGACCGAACGTTTTAAAAATCCGTTCATTGATCATGCGCTGCTTTCCATTTCTCTGAACTCCACCTCCAAGTGGAAAGCCAGAATACTTCCTACCGTAAAAGATTACCTGAAAAATACGGGAAAACTTCCGAAATGTCTTGTTACTTCCTTTGCCTTCTATGTGGCATTCTACCATAACGGAAAGACACTGACAGAAACAGGCCTTGCTGCCATCCGCCCAAATGGTGACAGCTATCCGGTTTCAGATGACAAAACAGTCCTTGAGTTCTATCAGGCCCACAAAAACGATACCCTGCCTGCTCTGGCTTACGCCGTATGTGCAAACCAGGAATTCTGGGGAGAAGATCTGACAAAGATAGATGGTTTTGTCAAAGCAGTCTCTGACACGCTTGAAAAAACAGAACAAAAAGGTACTTATGAAGTCATGAAAGAGTGCCTGGGAGCCTGAATATCGGAGTTACTGTTCAGTACAACAGATTTTGAGTTTTGTGGATAAGACTGTGGAAACTCAAGTTTGATTGTGAATTGAAAAAGCACCGAAAAGAAAGTATAATGAAGGAAAAAAGCAAGGAGATGCGGATATGAAAACAAATCATCTGCAGAAGGTGCAGGACTCCATCCTTTATCTGTCAGGAATCCATTCCATCGGTGTGATTGGTGATCCCGGATGCGAAGGGCTCGGCACCTACAACATGAAAGTATACGCCGGAGCCTTAGAGGAGAGCGCCAGAGATGATATCACACTGATCGCAGGAGATCTGGTACCGGTCGGAAATGATCTGTACTACAAATCCATCACCAGTCTGACGGAAAGTATCGCAGAAAACGACGTGTATGTCCTGCGGGGAAATCATGATACAGGAACTTATGAAGATTATTTCGGTAAGAAAAACTACGCCTTGATTACGGATCGTTTTGCAGTCATCGTTCTGGACAATGCTATGCGCACATTTGAAGAGGAAGGACTGGAATTGCTCCGAAATGTATTGGCCATGGAGGAAGTGTCGCAGGCAATTGTTGCATTTCACATACCGGTACCGAATCACTTTATACCAAATTCTGTATCCGAAGAAGAGTTTGACCGTCTCAAAGATGCCTATACGCCGTGGAAGGAAAAAGTGGCCTATCTGGTGTGCGGTCATGTACACTCCAGATTTATCGATGAAGTTGACGGCATTCCGCTGATCTGTACCGGCGGAGGCGGAGCGATGATCGAAGATGTTTCTGCGGAAATCCGTGCATGTGATATCGAACATCATATCGTTCATTTTTATGAAAAAGATGGTCATCTTAGCTATCAGATTCAAAATCTCTCGGAAAACTGTTACGAAAGGGAGAGAAAGGATGAAATTCTTCGGGATAAGCTCAAGGAAACCGTGGCCGGAGAACTGATGGCACATTTAAAGTATCTGATGTTTGCGGACCGCGCAAGAAGAAGAGGATTTCCCAAAGCAGCAAATTTATTTGAGGCACTCGCCGCTTCAGAATACTATCATGCCCGGAACTTCTACTCTGTCATCGAGCGTCCCGCTGCTTTTAACAAATCCGTGGAAACATTCATCCCCGGAGAACAGTTTGAATATCAGCGCCTCTATTCCATGATGGAAGAATACGCAAAGGAGGAACAGGATCCTCTGGCAAAGCAGGCCTATTCCGGTGCCTCCGCAGCCGAACGGATTCATGCAAAATTGCTGGGAGAAGCATCCGATCTGGAGAAATTTGACAGAGATACCATCTATGTATGCCCGATCTGCGGCTATGTGATGACCGGCGATTCTATGCCGGAACGCTGCCCGGTTTGCGGCGGTCCCAGTCGGCAATACGAGAAATACAAGGCACAGGACAGATAACTTTTACTTTGCAACAGATCTGTTTTTCAAACTCACGGGCGGAATCTGTTTCGGCTAAGGCACAAAAAGAAAGGAAAAGGCTTCGCACTCCTCTTTTTCGGATGGATGCGCAGCCTTTTCTCTTTTTATAACAGGTGTCTTACTGGTCTGGTTAAAACACGCAGCACCTGATAGATCAGTTTCTTTTTGGGACGGAGTTCTTTCTCCTGATAAAGAGGTCCCTCCTCCTCTGTTCCGTCACTGTAGATCGCTTTACTCTTTTCCATATACGTCTCTGACATTCCGCGAATGTGCTCATTCAATTCCTCGCTGTCGATCACAAGCATCAGCTCTGTATCCAGATACGTACTCCGCAGATCCAGATTATAGGAACCAACTATGGAAATATGGTCATCCACCAAAACAGTCTTCGTGTGTACTGCATGTTCATTCATCAGTTCATAGACTTCCGCGCCGGTGTCCAGAATATCCTCTCTGTGATTCAGATAATCCGTACAGCCCCATGGATTTGAACCTTTTTCCACCGCATTCAGAATGATCCGAAGCTCTGCATTCTCCGCAATCTGGTGAAGCACATCATACATGAATCGATTACAGATCACATACGGAGTCTGAATGAGCACATCTTCTCCCCCGACGGCCAGATACTCGATAGTACAAAGCACCTGAGGTGATTTTCGCCCTGGATTGGTCCCGTTTGAGATCAGCGTGATTTTATCCGCTGCACTGGTTGCTTCTTCCCACTCCTGATACTGTTCCAGATCAGGATACTTTTCTTTCAGTTCTCCATAGCACTTCAAAAACTGTTCAATGGAAGCTTCCAGTATGTCTGCGGATATTTTATCCGGTTTTACCTGTGTCTCTCTCACACAGGCTTCCCCCCAGATCTGTTCAAAATAATCCTGCAGTTCCAGAAGAGATTCTCCGCTGCCTGCAGAAGTATCATACACCAGGATATCCCGGTCGACATTGATGCCTGTTGTCTGGTCCCCCAGGAAAATATCATTGGAGTTTCTTCCGCCGAGCAGATACATCCGGTCATCCACAATCAGATATTTGTCATGCATGCGGTAATTCAGCCGGAACAGATTGGATACGGCTATCGGATTATAGATCTTTACCTCGATATTTTCATGAGCAGATAACGTCCGAAACAGATCATTTCTGCGCAGGAAAACCGGTTCGTAGATTCCATCAATCAGCAGTCGTACCCCAACCCCACGATTCGCTGCCTCATAGATCGCAGCCATCAGTTTTGTTCCATTCTCGTCCGGCCTCAAGTCAAATGTTGCCAGCACAATAGATTTCTTTGCGCTTCCGATCATCCGCAGCCGCCATAGCAGAGCTTCCTCGTTATCATCAATACAAAGGATTCTCTCCTTCCCGGAAGTATCCGATTCAAATTCCGTCTCTGCGATTTGATCCGCGTAGGTCGGATCGGGCTTCCTGTAAAACAAAGGCAACAGTATATTCACGGACAGAAAACAGAGGCTCCCAAGGATCAGCAGTACTTTCATTATTTTCAAAATTATTTTTGTCGTTTTTCCACACATATTATCGCCTCGCATATTCACCCGGTGTACATCCGCATTCCTTTTTAAAATATCGACAGAAATGAGGAATGCTGGAAAACCCGCACCGCTCCGCTACCTCACTGATGGGAACCGCTTCATTTGTCAGCATGTTTCTGGCATTCTCAAGACGCGCCTGAATCAGATCCGCATGCGGCGTTGTTCTGAAAAATTTCCGGTAATACGCATAAACCTGGCTTTTTTCCAGATTCACCATCTCACAGAGTTTCTCCATCGTCCAGGGCTGATCATATTCCCGGATCATCGTAAGACGCAGGTGGCAAAACTGCTCATAAAGATTCCCGTCACTTGTGCCGCCATTTCCGATCGGTACTGTCCCCCGATGAGCACAGATCATCAGCTCGCAAAGCAGATAATAAATACGCTCATCGGAAAAAGGCTGTGCCGAAACATGTTCCCATTGAATTTCCCGGATATATTCATCAATCTTCTCATAGGTGGAAGGATAAAAAACCTCATTGGCGGGAACCTCAAAAAGCTCCCCTGAATTCTCCGGGCCGGCAAAATGGACGTAGCTGTTCACAAATTTCCCCAGCGCCCTGTAATCTTGTTTTGCTCCGGGTGTATAGAGCAGACAGGCATTTTCTTTTGTAATAATATTCTGATCTCCAATGCTGATTCTCATCGGAGTTTTTAACAGCAAAAACAGATAATCATCGCTCCCATCCGGCCGGTAAATACGGTCAAAATCAGGGTTTTTCCGATTATATTCACAAAAATGCAGCTCAAAATTCATAGAAATTTCTCTGCTCCTTTCTTTATCCTACTCTACTCAAAACCGGAAAAAAAGTCAACTACTTCGGAGAAAAAGGAATCGTATTTTCCCTGGCATCTGATAGAATGGAATCATCCGTTAAAGCCGTACTTTTCAAAACGCTTCTTCAAAAAGTGCGTATTTGAACGTTGGAATTTTATTTTTGGGAGGTATCGCATGAAAAAAGCAGATATTATTATCGACAAATACTTTCTCACCGGCGACGTAAACCGGAGAATCTTCGGCTCTTTTATCGAGCATCTGGGGCGCGCCGTATATGAGGGAATTTATCAGAAAAACAGCCCTTTTGCTGACGAGCAGGGCTTTCGCAAAGATACACTGTCTCTGGTGAAGGAGCTCCAGGTACCGATCGTTCGTTATCCGGGCGGCAATTTCGTCTCCGGTTTTCACTGGGAAGACAGTGTGGGACCAACGGATCAGCGTCCTGCACGTCCCGAGCTTGCCTGGGGCGTCATCGAAACCAATGAATTCGGTCTCAATGAATTTGCCGACTGGTCACGTCAGGCAGGAAATGAAATCATGATGGCTGTAAATCTCGGCACCAGAGGTCCGGAAGATGCAAAAAATCTCCTGGAGTACTGTAATTTCAAGGGCGGTACCTATTACAGCGATCTGAGAAAAGCTCACGGCTACAAAGATCCGCACAATATCAAAGTGTGGTGTCTGGGAAATGAGATGGACGGTCCCTGGCAGATGGGTCATAAAACAGCAGCAGAATATGGCCGCATCGCAGCCGAAACTTCCCGTCTGATGAAATTTATGGATCCTACCATCGAAACAGTGGCCTGCGGAAGCTCCAACCTGACCATGCCTACGTTCGGCGAGTGGGAGTATACCGTACTTAGCGAATGCTACGATGAAGTCGATTATCTGTCCCTGCATCAGTATTATGGAAACCAGGCAGACGACACACGGGATTTCCTCGCAAATTCCAACGGTATGGATGATTTCATCTCCGGTGTGGTTTCCATCTGTGACGCTGTAAAGGCAAAGAAACACAGCAAAAAGCAGATCAATCTCTCTTTCGATGAGTGGAACGTATGGTATCACAGCAACGAGCAGGATAAGCAGCTGGAGAAATGGATTCAGGCGCCTCATCAGCTGGAAGATATCTATAACTTTGAGGATGCACTTCTGGTAGGAAGCATGCTGATCACTCTGCTGCGTCATGCTGACCGTGTAAAGATTGCCTGCCTGGCTCAGCTGGTCAATGTCATTGCTCCAATCATGACTTCCGATACCGGAGCATGGCGTCAGACCATCTTCTATCCTTATCTGCATGCCAGCGTGTACGGCAGCGGCACCGTTCTGAACACTCAGGTCTGCGCTCCAACTTATGAGTGTAAAACCTATGGCGAAGTATCTACTCTGGATTCTGTCTGCGTTTGGAACCAGGAAGCAGAAACCCTGACGATCTTTGCAGTCAACAAAGATCTGGACGAAGATCTGGAGACTTCCTGTGATCTGCGCCAGTTCGAAGGCTACCAGGTTGCAGAACACATCGTGCTCACCAACGATGATATGAAGGCAGTCAACACGGAGGCAAACCCGAACAATGTCGCACCGACCCATTCCAATGCTTCCCGCATCGAAAACGGCAGACTGCACACCGTCTTTGGCAAACACAGCTGGAACGTTATCCGGTTGGTGAAATCATAAAAATCCGTCAGTAAGAACTCATCGGCTGTATAAATCAAAGATTATAGTTTAAAACACCGGATATACAAAAGAAAGATTCTTATCAGCCTTACTTTTGCATATCCGGTATTATTATCCTCATTTCTATTCAAGTTTTCCAAGCGCCTTGGCACCTTTTGCAAAGACCAGCTTCCGCAAAAGCCAGGTACAGAGGCCCGCCGCAATCAACAGCAGTATCGTGATCAGATGAATATTCAGACGAAGCCAGACATAGCCTGCTGCTCCAAGGGCAAGAAATGCACCGCCTGCCGCAAAATCAATAACTGCAGACAGCATTGCACGATAATTTTGCTTTACCGCCTGCGCCTCATTTTCCCAGTTGAGCTTCGGATACATCAGATCCATCAGAATCTGTTCATAGTTGACAAACAATACAAATACCACGGTGATCACAATCGTATATAAAATCGTCACCGGATGCAAGCCAAAAATCACCGCCGCAATATTAAACAGCAGAGAAAACGGAAGGGTACCGATCAGGCTTGTCATAACACCGCTTGCTAGCATCCCGCGAATCTGCTCACGGTAGGAAAGCGGAATACTTTTGATAAAAATGAAATCTTCTCCCCATCTGGACAGCGCCGTGGATGAGATCATACACATCATGGACATCATCACCGCGATTCCTGCCGCGGTCAGGATTGCCACTGCCACCGGGACTTCTCCCCGCAGCAGGCCAAAGAGCTCGCTTTCTTCCAGAAGAGAGGCAAGCATTCCTCCTACCGCTGCAGTTCCCAGGCTCGTTATCAAAGAGACCGCGACAATGGCCAGCAGAAAGAACGGCCAGATCAGCGTCATCAGCACACAATTCATAAAATATACAGGTGTCCGGTACAGCTTTTTCCACTCGATCCATGCGTAGGTCACAACCGGGTTCCTGCGTCTGACAGTTTTTTCCACTTCCCCTTTGCTTAGCCTGCGCTTCTCCCCTGTCGTCTCACTCATACCCAGTACTCCGGGCAGATACACCTTCCATGCGATCAGGAAAAACAAGGTAAGGAATATCAGACAGGTTCCGACATAAACGAACAGATACCCGATCGCTCCGTTGCTGATCCCTCTGGTGAGAAGTATCAGATTTGGGAAGATCACATGAAAAGACTCCAGCAGTCCCTGATTGTTCTGTACCATTGCAATAAGCGTTTCCGCATTCATGGTATCAAAGCTTCTCACGAAGATATTGATGCCGACTGCAAATACAATGGACGCTGCAAATCCCAGATAGCTCAAGACATCTTTGTTTCTGATATTTCTAAACAGGCGCATAACAAGCATAGACAGAATCGCCGCATAGACAAGCGGCATCACCGGAAGCGTCAGAGAGCCGATCGCCATACCAATCCAGTATCTGATTCCAAGTCTTCCGCCGACTCCGTAACCGATGAAAATCGGCAGAAACATCAGCACAACCAGATAATATTCGTTCAGCAGACAACAGATCCATTTTGCACCTACGATCTGCACCGGCGTAAACGGAAGCGGCAGCAGATAGACAATATCCGACGACATGTAAAATACGCTTAGGAACATGGTAATGCCAAACAAAAAGAAAACCAAAGCACCTGCGATGCAGACTAGCTCAATCACCATTTTCTCGCATCCCGCAGGAGCAAGCATACGATACCCTTCCATTCCCATGACAAACAACAGACCAATCAGCGGAAGAAAACAAATGCCCAGCAAAAGATACAGTGCAATCCTGTTTCCAATCACCGATTTTTTTATTTTTCCCGTTTTCTTCTGATTACTGTTTCCCGGACCAGTCTTCAGAAGAAATCGGGTAAGAAGCCAAAAGTTACGCATGCTCTGTTATCTCCAGGAAAATATTCTCCAGAGTCTCCTCCGGGTAAGCAGCCTTTAATTCTTCCAGTGTGCCCAGGTACACCTGGCGGCCGTGGTTGATGATTGCAATCCGATCACAGAGTTTTTCTGCCACTTCCAGTACATGTGTTGAGAAAAGCACGGAATTCCCGGCATCTGCATGCTCACGCATCATCGTTTTCAGTTCGTGTGCCGAGCGCGGATCTAGTCCGGTCAACGGTTCATCCAAAATCCATACCGGCGGATTGTGAATCAGGGCTCCCATCACCATAATTTTCTGCCGCATACCATGAGAATAGCTCATAATCCTGCTGGACAGATTTTCTTCCATCTCAAAACGCTCTGCCATCTGATGGATCAGT
This sequence comes from Fusicatenibacter sp., assembly GCA_022766945.1. Taxonomy (GTDB): domain Bacteria; phylum Bacillota; class Clostridia; order Lachnospirales; family Lachnospiraceae; genus Fusicatenibacter. Next base: position 34,211 of record JALEOU010000008.1, read on the forward strand.
TTTTTCCGTTCTTTGGTATCCACACCATAGATGTCTGCCATAAAATTCAGATATTCAATCCCTTTAATCCTCAGAAATGCATCCGGATTGTCTGCCACAAATCCAAACTGACGCTTGGCTTCCAGCGCCTCTGTTGCAATATTTTTTCCGTTAATCAGGATCTCGCCTTCCGTAGGCGACAGAATTCCGGTAATCATCTTCAGTGTCGTCGTCTTTCCCGCGCCATTGGGGCCAATAAAACCAGTAATCTTGCCATCCTCAATCTCCCAGGACAGATCATCCACTGCTTTTGTGCTGCTGTCTCCGTAAAGTTTGCTCACATGATTCAGTGTAATCATAAATTTCCTCCCTCTTAGAACGAAGCCGCACCTGTCTGCAGTCTGATATCACATTTCCTGCTCCTTTTCGTCGGCTCACTTAACTTGATCATAGTGAGTAATCCTTTGAAAGTCAACAAACTGCCAACAAAATACAGAATATTGTAAGAATTGACAGAATCATCGGTGATCCTTGTCACCTGGAATGTGGATCAGACAGAAGCCTCTTCTTTCAGAATTACTTCCAACACAGTGTCCACATCATCCAAAAGAATCGGATCCGGACCGAGATCGGCAAACACGATATCCGGATAATCATTATGTACCCAGCTTGTGGAAATCGGAATCTCTGCTCCCGTAGCTACATAACGGATCGCCTGGATATCTTCTTTCTTCAGTCCCGGCAGCGGCAATGGCCCGATTGTATTTTCATAGACATGGAAATACAGATGATTTCCCCTGCGTGTAATGCGGCCAAAATCCGGTTTTGCAATCCCTGCTTTCCCGCATCCGTAGATACTGCGGCCGTTCTTTTTCATCCATCTGCCAATTGCTTCCAGCCGCTCCATGGATTCCATCGGGATATTCCCCCTGGCATCCGGTCCTACATTCAGCAGCAGATTACCGCCCTTGGATACACATTCCACCAGTTTCTTGATCAGCATAGGCGCCGGTTTAAAATAATGATCGTTCGCGCAGTATCCCCAGTTATTATTCATCGTGACACAGGCCTCCCAGACCAGATCCTCACCATTCACATCCTGAATACCGTTCGGCGGAATAATCTGTTCCGGGCTGACAAAATCGCCATGGTATGGTGTCGGTTTTCCTGCTGCCAGAGAACCGTAGCCCTCCCCGCTCACTTCCAGACGATTATCAATAATCACATCCGGCTGAAGACTTCTTACCATCTGCACCAGTTCAGTCGCCTTCCATGCCTCTCCACGCAGATTCTCATAAGAGAAATCAAACCACAGAAGATCCAGTTTGCCGTAATTGGTGCACAGCTCCCGCACCTGATTGTGCAGATAAGTCAGATAATTGTCAAAATTCCGATTCTCGTTGCCGTATGCAGGATTGTTTCTCATCGGATGGTTCCGGTCTCCGTAGTGGGGATAATCATCGTGGTACCAATCCAGCAGGGAGAAATACAGTCCTACTTTCAGCCCCTCCGCGCGAACGGCGTCCACATATTCCCGGACCAGATCACGTCCACAGCGGGTATTGGTGGACTTAAATTCCGTATACTGGCTGTCAAACAGACAAAAGCCATCGTGATGTTTGGCAGTAAGAACCATGTATTTCATGCCAGCTTCTTTCGCCGCATGTGCCCACGCACGCGGATCGTAATCCACAGGATCAAACTCCTCAAAATATTTCATATACTCTTCTTTGGAAATTTCCTCCACGCTGCGGACCCACTCACCGCGCGCCGGTATCGCATAAAGTCCCCAGTGAATAAACATTCCGAAACGCGCGTCGCGGTACCATTCCATCCGCCGATTATACGCTTCACGATCAAACTCATACATCTTATTTTCCTCCTGATTTTCTTTTATTTTTTCAGCACATACTTCAAAAGCTGTACAGTCCCCTGAACTACATAAATCCCCGCATAACCGCCCTTATGATCATACATTCTGGTGGAAAGAGCAATTTCATCATTGATATAGACAACACAGATATCCTCTTCCCTGAGAATCAGCATGTGGAATTCTGCGGTATCCGGCAGATGTCTCGCCGTTTCGATCTGGCAGGGTACATCGCCTTTGATCTGCCACTGATAGAATCCCTGTTCCGCTCTTGGCCACTGATCCCAGGCTGCTTCCTGTCTTTGCGGATCCATACGGAGGAAATAACCGGTTTCCATCCTGTCATCCGCATGAAGGACAATTCCAAACTCATGGGCCTTCTCCACCTTAAAACACAGTTCCAGTGAAAAACAGTCTCCGCAGACAGGATACAGTGCGGCTCCCAGGGTTTCACTGCGAAGTTCAAGCATCCCTTCCTTTTCTTTTACGCTGCCATGATACACTGTAACCGGTTTCTTTTCTTCTGTCTGTGTATAAAAGTCTTTTACACCGGGAATCGGTTTTATTTTCAGCAGTCCGGTTTTGGCTTCCTGTACGATCTCATGGAATACCATAGTACCGCCCCATTCCCACGGGCCGAAATCACAGTTCCCATATTTGCTGGCAATCCATCCGAACGCATACCGGTTTCTGCCGTCCGATGCCGTCTTGATCGCATAGTTTGCTCTGGTATCAAAGACATCATCTTTTGGAATGATCCAGGGACCATGCAGGCTTTTCGCCATCCGGTAATGTGTGGTAAACCGATCAGAAAAAGTGGAAAATACCAGATACCAGTACTCTCCCATCCGGAATACCTCCGGACATTCCATGGTAATATACATCTCGGGCTGATAGAATGGCCGTTCATAGGTCCAGTGAAAAAGATCCTGTGATTTACACAGTGCGATACAGCCGCCGCGCAGTTTTCCTCCGCCCTTTTTGCGGGCTGCCAGCAGCATGTAATAACATTCCTCCTGTTCATTCCAGAAGACGTACGGATCCCTCCAGTCAAATTCTTCATACAGAACCCCATCGGCTGTAAACAAAAAATCCTCCACCGTCTCCAAATGCTCCGGATCACTTCCAACGGCCTGCATAACAGACTGAACGCTCTTTCCGTTGATTTTTATGTCCGCATTGTATGCCGTGTAAAATGCATGGCAGAGCCCGTCTTGGTCCCGAAGTACCGATCCTGTGTACGCATTTTTGTTTGGGCGGTCGTCTCCTCCCCGACGAATCGCCTCCCCTTTGTTATCAAGGTGTACAAAATCTTTTGTGGTAACAAGATGCCATGTAGTCTCTTCTGCATATTCTTTGTCGCGGATACGCGGATCGTGCAGGTAGAACGCATAATAGGTTCCATTTTCCCAGTAGGGAATCAGATCGCCTACCCAGGCCTGTTCTGGTTTGTACCATAATTTCCCCATAATTATTCCTTTCTTCTGCAGAATTATCATTGTGCATTTCTTATCATCATTGTATCACGCATCCGCTTTTCCCTCAATGTTTTTGACCTGATTTCTGTTTTGCGTGCGGTATGAACAGTAACGTTTCGTGTGACCTCTGAACAGGGACCGCAAAAATCCCCGCCGTACAAAGGTACGACGGGGATTCCTGCTTTTGTGTTTATTCAATTGCAATGTAATGGTTCTCTTCTACGACCTTCTGATCCTCTTTTGGAACATCCAGGATCAAGGTTCCGTTCTCAAATCTCGCCCTGATGTCCTGCTGAGTGACATGCTCTCCTACGTAAAAGCTTCTGCTGCAGGTACCACAGTAACGCTCGCGGCGGATGTATCTTCCCTCGCCATCCTTCTCGTCCTTGCTTGTGTTGGAAGAGGCGCTGATGGTCAGATAACCATTTTTCAGTTCTGCTTTTACATCTTCTTTCTTAACGCCGGGCATGTTCATCGTGATCTCATAGGCATTCCCATTGTCCCGGATATCGGTCCGCATCAGCTCACTGCTGCGCCCGCCGCCAAATGAGTAATCGAAAAAGTCATCCATTAAGTTTTCTCCAAAAATACTAGGCATCAACATAAGTCATATCTCCTTTCAAAAGACATCTCTGTCACTGATCGCACGATCGGAGAAACCCGAGGTGTTACGTTTCTATCAATTGTTCTGCAGATCTCTTATGATCTGCTGAAGAAAGGAATTGATTTTTTTCTCTTCCTTTGTTCTATCTGTAATATAACACCTATGTTTTATTATGTCAAGCCGCAAAATTATAAAAAAACAATAAACTCTAACGCTGTATCATTGTTCAGGTTGCAACGAACGCTGTGCAGCCTCAGCAGTGATATCTACAGTTAAATGAAAAATCCCCGGTGAAATCACTTTCCGTCTTTTCGGATGACCTCGACTGCAAGCATACTTTTCCCGGGAAGGATCCTGTTCACACTTTCCACGCCAGAAATAATCTCATTTTCCTCAAATGGAGTATACACGATCACTTTTTCCACCGCATTTCCCAACGGAAGGGAAACCTCTGCTTCTTCGCCCTCATTGTACAGTACAATCAGATCATTTTGTCCCAGACGATGCGATTTTGCTTTTACTTGCCCCGCGCTGATCACGAAATAATCCAGATCATCCCTGAACTCACCCTTTGTAAAATATCTGCGAACAGCTCCGCGTATCCGTATCACTTCTTTAAAATATGCTGCAAATTCCGGATACGCATCCGGTCCTGAATGATAATAGTCAATACATAATACCAACATGTAGCCACAGGCAAACGCGTAGTTCAGATGAAGATACTCATTTTCCAGAATCTCCGCCGTACACTGGATCCCCGGAATCGTATAGGCAAAGATTTCGTAGAATCTGGGATCTCTTCCCCACCACTGAGCACATCCGCCTCTTGCAAAAGACAGATCCATATACTCATAGGCCGCATCCCAGATTTCTTCTCCCGCAAGCAGAAACTCCGGATTCTGTTTCAGCGATACTTCGCTGATTCTCTTACCCAATTCATGCTGCCCGGAAAAAACCGCAGTTGGTTTTCGATGTCCATGATCCTTTGCCATACACAAGTCCATTCCGCTGCACCATTCATCAATCATATTTCCATCAAAGCCCATGGAGGCAATGCCTTCCATCTGTTTTGTTATAAAATCCTGCCACTCCCGGTTCGCTCTGCACATGACGGCAAGCTGTGCTCCGGACTGCAGCAAATCCAGCGTTCCAACGCTGTAGGAAACTCTCGGATTGGCGCCGTCACGGAGACGAACCGCATATTTCCGGAATTTCTCGTGAAATCCTTCAATGCCCTGATTTACCTTGTTATCCTTGGTGAATGTAATGACACGTCCTCCTTTTGCATGAATGTCATCCAGCACCCTGGTAAGTTCCTCTCTGCCTCCCATACGGGAGCTCACATTGGTCCAATAGGGATATCCGCCTTCGATTCCCTCTTCATGTACACCGCAATGAACATGAATTGTGTTTAATCCTGCACTGCGCGCTTTTTCCAGCCACGTGGGGTACTCCGCAAAAGGATGCGCAATATGCATATCCCCGCAGTGCCCCTGAAAGGCCAGCCAGCCGTCCAGATTTTCCACCCATTCCGGTCGTTTTTTCCGCTGGAACCAGGTATTCAGCCACTTTTTGTATTTTCCGGCTGCCGTATGCCAGCTTCCCCTGTAAAAAGAAACCACATTTTTACAGGAATGATAGCTTTCCTGGGGTTCCAGAAACGGCGCCTTCACAATCGATATTGTCATTGGCGTATTTTTTCTCTCATGCTCGTAATAAAATCCGCTGTAGAAATCGGTATGGTCTTTGCTCGAAAGATACAAACCACTCTCCGGGTTTGCCAGCAGGCTGAACTGCATATGAGAAGACTGTGGGTAAACAGCCGACTTGAATTCACGTGCCGTATACCAATAGCGATTGCTTTCCTCCACCCAGTCATTTCCATAAATATCCCGATCAATCATGCCGCAAAAATGCGGCTTATACAAGTCATCCGTATACTTCTCAGACAGACGCTCCACACCGCCGATCACAGGATACCACACATAATCGATTTTATAATCGGAATTGTTCACGATTTCCATCCTGGCTTCCAGCTCATCCCCCGAAAGTGAAAGAGTGGCCTTCAGACAGATGCCGCTTTCCTTTCCGCAAACCGTAATCCGATCCCATGCGATCTCCACCGTTCCATCATCGCATCCGGTCACTGCGGCCGGCATATCTTTTCCAAATACCGTATACGTCCAGTCCTCCGGCAGCGGTACCGATAAACGGAAATTCTCTGCTTTTTCCGGGGCACCAATTACTTCCCTGCCCAGTTCTTTATTGTACAGACTGATCATCGATCCGTCTTTTTCATCAATCACTACCCGCAGTTGATCATTTTCCAGCTTCATCCCTTCGTTCCTCCTCGATCATTCTTTTCAGCTGCCTGCTGTAATAGCAAAAATCTTCCCAGGAAATCTCCGGCTGAATCAGATGATCCAGGGCAGGAAGATAGCGCGTCCCGCCAAGCAGCGGTCGGATGCGCTCCAGTTCCCGGTCGATCTCGTCTCTTCCCAGTGCAATTTTCTGCTTGTCAATTCCGCCCATCATCGCCAGATTTTCATATTCTTCTTTTTCCCGATAAGCCACTACGTCGGAACCTGCTGCCACTTCAAACGGCACCAGCAGGTTGATACCGCCCTCGATGAGTACCGGCATGATTTTTTCACAGTTGCCATCCGTATCCAGCATCAGGATCGGTATATCATGCTTCCTGCAGAATGCCTTGATCTTCTGATAATTCGGCACCATAAATTCGCGCATCATATCCGGTGAGATCAGTGGGCCCTGTTTTCCTGACATATCCTCCCAGATGTGAATGCAGTCCACCTTGACATCCTGTACGACCTTTTCATAGATAGCCAGCCAGAAATCCGTCAGTGTATCCATCATGTCGTGAATCAGTTCCGGATCATCATAAAAGGAAAGCAGCAGGTTCTCCACACCCATCAGCTCCCTGACGGTTCCAAAAAGACCATAGGGAAAATCTCCCAGCTGAATCACGCAGTCACTCTCCCGGTACCGCTTACAGTCCTCTTTCCAGCTTGCCGGAAATCTCCTCTCGTCGTTCGGATCCAGACGTTCCCGTTTCAGTTTTTCCCAATCTTCTCTGTCTTTGACCGGATATTCCAGATAACGAGGAATCGTCTCATTTGATTTTAATGTCTCCCTGACTGCTCCAAACTCATTCCGCGATATATAACTCGTGTCCGTCTCACGAATTACTTCCGTGGAAAATGCAGGACAAAATCCCAGATTCACCCCCTGAATCATCCAAAAGCCGCTGTCATACCCCAGACTGGCAGCAATGTCTGTCGATTCGTCAAACCCCTCCTGTTTCCACCGCTCCACCGTCTCATCCCATGGGCCAAAGTAAAGAATGTACGGTGCACGGTCTGTCGGTTTGCCAAGAACCGTGTTGATAATACGCTCCTTATTATTCACTGCGAAACCTCCTTATCTCTCTTTTTTTCAGAGCCGTACCTTCATCAGTAGTACCTTTCTCTCCCTTTCTATTTATTAATTAATTTACTTATATAATATATTCAGGCAAAAAAATTGTCAATCTTTTCTATAAAAACGACGGGATGAAAGTGTTTTCTCTGCACAAGTCACGAAAAAAAAGGTCCGCTGAACTGTTTTTCACATGCATAGCAACAAAAAACAGGATGCCGCCCGAATGAATTCGAATGGCATCCTGTTTTTAAGTATTTTACTAATCACTCACTCTGATTGAAAAATCTGCGAATTCTGCCTCCCCGTTTTCGGCAAACATCGCCAGATACGTTCCGGTAAAGGTCGTGGTTCGCGTTCCTTCTGTACACAGTCCTACTGCAAGGCCCCTTCCCAAAAGCTGCCAGATCCGGCCATCGATACTGAAGTAAAAATGATAGGACTCTCTGTCGCTTAAGATTTTAAGCCAAATACCCTCCGCGCCGGATAGATCCGCTTCCATCCTGGCTGTTACAGCAAAGATATCATGAACATGCTTGGCAAGGCACAATTTCCAGCTTCCTGACTCTCTTGTAAGACAAAGATCATAATGATAATCGTTGTTGTAGAAAGCAGTGATACCCGCTCGCATTCCTTCCCTGCAGCATTTCGGAACCACATAGACCATCGTCTCTGTAACAAAGCCCTGCTGACGGATTCCCACCCAGGTAGGTGTATCCTGTTCATTTAAAGTAACTTCGGTTCCCACAAGCAGCAGACGTCCTTCTTCCGGTTTTCTGATATAGTGTTCCATCCGCGGATTTCGCAGGAAATTATAGCGAAACGAAAACACAGGCTCTGTGAAGTCATCTGCGAAATCCCAACAGACGTTCTCTGGTGTTCCCGGCAGCGGCCCATCCATCTCAAGATCAATCAGACCGTGATCTCCCACAACCGGCCATCCATCCTCATCCCAGACAACAGGAGAAAGAAAAGTCTCCCGTCCCAGATGATGCTGCATCAAACGGTTATTTTCATTGCCGCATGGCCGCACAGCGAGACACACCATCCACCAGTTTCCATTGGCATCCTCTGTCATATCCGCATGTCCGGTACAGTAAATCTCTCCGCGCATATCTTCTTTGTGAGACAAAATCGGATTGTGCGGACACGTCTCATAGGGACCGTAGGGATGATCGCTTCTCTGAATCGTCTCCATATGACCGAACTCGGTACCGCCTTCCGCCAGCATCAGATAGTATTTTCCCCTGATTTTATAGAGATGCGGTCCCTCCGGAAATCTGCCGCCGCAGCCATAACTTAAGATACGGCTTTCTGTATATTTCTGTCCGGTAAACGGATCCACTTCACAGATCATGATACACTGCCGTCCCTCCTGGTTTGTGCCGGTGGAGGTAAAATACACCTTTCCGTCCTCGTCAAACAGCAGTGACGGGTCTATTCCTCCCTGATCAACCCAGGCCGGATCCGACCACTCTCCATCCGGACGTCTGCTGTGAATAATAAAGTTACCTCCATTGCTCACATTGGTGGTCGTCATAAAAAACCAGCCGTTACAGTAACGAATCGTCGGCGCATAAATTCCACCGGATGGCCGGCATTTTTGAAGCGGCAGCTGCTCCTCTCTGGTCAGGCAGTGACCAATCAGCTCCCAGTTCACCAGATTCGTGCTGTGATGAACCGGAACACCCGGAAAATACTCAAAAGTGGAATTGACGAGATAGAAATCGTCTCCCACCCGACAGATAGACGGATCCGGATGATATCCCGGAATCACTGGATTTTTGTACTTCATTGGCTTCCCACGCTCCCTTGCTCTGATCTCGTTTTCGGCCTTTCTTCCACAGAAAATCTCTGAGAAAATCACTGATTCTGCAGAAGTTAGTCCTCTGGCTCTATCATACCAGATTTTTCGCCCACATTCATCTTCGTTTTCTCTTTTTCTGCCAGGCATGTGCAAGAACTCCTGCAGCGAATGATACCGCCGCCAGTTTATGCACAATCTTTACCGCAATTGCCCCCTGCATCGGATGAAGCAGCATACCGGTCAGAAACAGCACAACAAGCGAAAGAATCATCACCCAGTCCGTGATCCGAACGCCTCTTTTTTGTACCTTCCAGCTCTTTCTGTAACGATATCCATGCACAATCGAAAGAAGTATCAGTACGGCTCCGAATATCACATGGCAGATCTCCCCGGTCAGCCTCTCGGCAAACAATAAAACACACAAAACCAGTGTCAAAATCATCATCATTAAAAATTCCTCCCTGTCTCCTTTAGTATCTTTTGACTTACGTTGGTTAGTTTATACTAATTCACAGGTAACTGTCAAGTGTTGGAGGAATTTACCTGTTCACCTGACCGTTTTCCGGTATTCCGTTGGTGTACACCCAACACTTTTCTTAAAATGCCGGTTGAAATTCGCGAGATTTCGAAAACCGCTCTCAAAGGCAATCCGGGCAGCAGTCTCCTCGGAATCCAGCAAAAGATCACACGCTGTCTTGATCCGGAGCTGATTGAGATATTCCATCGCACCGATACCAAAGGTCTGCTTGAACCGATACATGAAATAGCTTTCACTTAGATTCGCGATCGCAGCCAGATCACTGACCTGAAGCGGTTCCTGATAATGCTTCTGCATGTAGGCGAGCACAGGACGCAGCGGTTCCAAAAAGCTCTGCGTTCGTTCCATTGAAGCGTGACAGAGATCCGCTTCACTTTCCACCAGATAAAAGATGCGAAGCAGTTCGCTTTTCAGCAGCAGATCCTCTTTTGCCCGGTCCTCTCTGACACACGAAAACATGGTTTCAACTGCCTGTCGTATAGATTCATAACTGCCGCATGCCACAGTAATCGGAACTGTAATCGTATGCTCACCTACGGAAAGCGGATGCAATACTTCTCTGTAACTGCGGTCATCGTAGCTTCCCAGCAGAATCTCCTGGCGAAAAACCAGAGTCTCATAAATGACCCTCCTATTCTCAATCGGAAAGATTCCGTGCAGAAGATTCGGCTGAATCAAAATAATATCTCCCGGTTTCATTCTGATGATCTGATCTTCACAGCGGAGTGTACCCTCTCCCTCCAGCACATAGCTGATTTCCCACTCCTTGTGCCAGTGCAGCGGAACCGTTGGAAAATAATCAGGAACCACACATTCATAGTAATCATAGGGTATCAGCATAGACCCATGGGTATGCCGCTCTTTCATTGCATTGATTTTATCACTCATATGTCCTCAACCAAAAAGTAGAATTGTATTATAGTATCATAGAATATTGGTGGATATGGTATTTTTTTAATAGTAATATATCATAAGGCAAGAGACAAATGGACATAAAATACATCTTTGTCGGGCAACTCATATCATAGCACATACACAGAAAAACAGTCAAATCAACAGCATTCACTAAAAAAAGGAGTAACGACTATGTCAAAATGGTTAGACAACGCAATTTTTTATGAAATTTACCCGCAGTCTTTCTGCGATACCAACGGAGACGGAATCGGAGATTTCCAGGGAATCATCGATAAACTGGACTATATCCGGGAACTGGGATGCAACGCAATCTGGATCAATCCCTGCTTTCTCTCACCCTTCGGTGATGCCGGATATGATGTGGCAGATTACTGCAAAGTTGCTCCCCGCTATGGAACCAATGAAGATCTGAAACGTGTATTCAAGGAAGTTCATAAGCGGGATATGCACGTCCTCCTTGATCTTGTTCCGGGACACACTTCGGTAGAGCATCCCTGGTTCCGGGAATCCATGAAGGCAGCGCGCAACGAATATACGGACCGCTACGTGTGGACAGACGTTGTCTGGACCGCTCCGGAAGGCATGGGCTGTCTGCGCGGTATCTCCGAGCGCGACGGCGCCTGCGCCATCAACTTCTTTTCCTCACAGCCTGCTCTGAATTATGGTTTCTATCAGCCGGATCCGAAGCAGAAATGGCAGCAGTCCATGGAAGATGAAGGACCGCGTGCGACACTTGCTGCGATGGAAGATGTAATGCGTTTCTGGCTGAATATGGGCTGCGATGGTTTCCGTGTGGATATGGCCGGTTCTCTGGTAAAGAACGATCCGGAAGGAAAAGGTACCATTCGTCTCTGGCAGAAAGTCCGCGATTTCCTGGATGCAGAATTCCCGGATGCCGCTATGGTATCCGAGTGGGGCGAGCCTGACAAATCTCTGCAGGGTGGATTCCACATGGATTTCCTGCTCCATTTCGGTCCTTCCCATTACAATGATCTGTTCCGCTGCGAAGAGCCCTATTTCTCCAGCCGCGGAAAAGGAGATGTTTCCGAATTTGTGGCAAAATATCTGGAAAATTATGAGAAGTCTGAAAAGAAAGGGCTGATCTGCATTCCCTCCGGCAATCACGATATGGACCGTCTGGCACGCAGTCTTCATGGCGACGAACTGAAAGTGGCTTTTGCTTTCCTTTTGTCCATGCCCGGCGCTCCCTTCATCTATTATGGAGATGAAATCGGAATGCATTATGTAGAAGGTCTTACTTCTGTGGAAGGCGGCTACAACCGCACCGGCTCCCGTTCTCCGATGCAGTGGGATGATACCACCAACGCCGGTTTCTCCAGTGCTCCATCTGAAGAACTCTACATTGCCATGGATCCCGATAAAAACCGGCCTACCGCGAAAGCGCAGATGGAAGATCCCGATTCCCTGTATCACGAAGTGCAGAAACTGATTCAGATCCGTCAAAACCACAAAGCACTCCAGAGCAGAGGAGAGATTTCCTTTGTTTATGCAGAAAAAAATGCATATCCTCTCGTTTATCTGCGCGAAGCAGGAGAAGAAAAAATACTGGTGGTCATCAATCCCTCTGCAAAAGAACAGTCTTTCTGCTCTGACCTTGCACCGGCAAAAACTCTGTATTCCTTCGGAGGTGAGGTTCACACAGAAAATGGAACCATCACAGTACCGGGTGGTTCTGCCGGATTCTATCTTCTCTGATAAGGAAAAGAAAATACCGATTGAAAATCAGTAGCAAAACAAAAACCACCGGATCCGGTGGTTTTTTGGTTTATTTACTCTATAATCCTCTGACAGGCTGCGGTTTCCCGTTCAGTGATTGCTCTGCACTTCTCTCCAGGCTTCAAGCATTGCAATGTATTTATTCGGATTCAGATAATCCACCATACTGTTCCCGGTTCCAAGCGCGTATCCGCCTTTTTCTCTTGTCAGATGATAAAGATTTTTGCATCGCTCTTTGATCTCCTCATCCGTCGCCACAGACAAATACTGCAGGTCAATCCCTCCCAGAATTGCAATCCGGTCTCCCCATCTGCGATAGCTGTCCTCCACAGAGAGAATATTATCTTCAAAGCTGTGCTTTCCATCATACTTCATATCATCGATAATATCATCCATCACATCCGTCATATAACCGCAGGAATGAAGGATAATCGGCTTTCCGTTTCTATGTGCCACTTCCACAATCTTTTTGTGCCATGGAAAAACATACTTTCTCAAATCTTCCACCGACAGAAAGGTCTGTGTATTGAATCCCCAGTCATCATTGGAAATCAGAAAGCCTACCGTGTCGTACTGAACCGCCTGCTCATAGTACCCAACAACTGCTTCCCCGACCTTGTCAAAAATATCCTGCAGAAGTTCCGGATCATCCACCAGCATATAGCAAAGGTTATCATAACCCACCAGTGCAGTCACGCTTTCCAGAATGCTCTCCGGTCCCCACACAGCGAGTTTCATTCCCTTTGGCAGATAATCTCTGATTTTTTCCAGTCTCGAACAATCGAACTTCCAGGGATCCGGCCACTCATAAGCCTCAAAGCTCTCGCGGTCCGTAATCGTATTTCCATCGTTCAAAGATACGGTAACCCTGCCGGAACCATCCTGTTCCGGCTGTTTTCTTGGAAACGCAAAATTGCTGGAAAAAGTAGTTGCGTAGTCGCATCCGATATTATAAAAAGCATCTACCGTCAGTTTCAGTATTTCAAGTTCATCTGTCCCCTCATAGGTTCTTCCCGCGAAATACTCGTATACCGGGTAATCCATAAATAACTCAAAAAAAGGAACTGTCTCCACCGGCTCTCTGCGGAACATGCGGAACAGATTTTCAATATTCGGTTCTGTAATTCTGAAATTCAACGACATGTCCTCCCTGTCTGAAATTTTTCTCAGTCAAAAATTCTTTCTTGCCTCAATCATGGCGACATATTTTTCCGGATCAATATAATAGGCCATACTGTTTCCGGTTCCCACGGCATATCCGCCTTTTTCTTTCGTCAGCTCCAGAAGCTTTCTGCAGCGCTCATAGATTTCTTCTTTCGAGGAACTGTGAAGATACTGCAGATCGAAACCGCCCAGAATCGCAATTCGATCTCCCCATTTGCGGTAGCTGTTTTCCACCGAGAAGATATTGTCTTCAAAGCTGTGCTTTGCATCATATTTCATGTCATCAATAATATCATCCATTACATCCATCATATAACCACAGGAATGAAGGACAATCGGTTTTCCCTTCCTGTGGGCAACTTCAGCGATCTTTTTGTGCCAGGGAAATACATATTTTCTCATATCGGGTACGGACAGGAAAGTCTGCGTATTAAATCCCCAGTCATCATTGGAAATCAGAAAACCTACGGTATCATAATCTACAATGTTTTCATAATAGGTAACCAGTGCCTGACCCACTTTATCAAAGATGCATTGCAAGAGTTCCGGATCATCCGCCAGCATATAGCAGAGATTGTCATAGCCAACCAGTGCAGTCACATTTTCCAGCACACCTCCCGGTCCCATTACTGCCAGCTTCATTCCCTCCGGCAGATAATCTCTGATTTTTTCCAGCTTGGAACAGTCAAAGTCTCTGGGATCCGGCCACTCATAGGCCTCAAAGCTCTCCCAGTCTGTAATCGTATTGCCGTCATTGAGCGAAATCGTAGCTCCTTTGTGGCCTTCATGGTCCGCCTCTTTCATAGGGAACCCAAAATTGCTGGCATGTGTTGTGGCATAATCGCATCCCGCATTGTAGAATGCCTCAACCACAAATTTCAGCTCGTCCAGTTCGTCTTTTCCATCATATTTTCTTCCCACAAAATATTCATAGATGGGAAGATCCATGAAAAGCTCGAACAGGGGAGTCGGACTCACCGGCTCTCTGCGAAATACCTTATACATGTTTTCGATGTTTGGTTCTGAGATTCTAAGATTCATAGATAATTTCCTCCTTTATTGTGCCGCTTACACAATTTCTGAAAAACCGCAAAACTTTTCCGGAGCAACAGATTCTATCCGTTTTATTGTTATCCTATACCACGAATCTCCTTATCACAATAACAAAAAGGAACATAATTTATTCAAAAACTGAGTTACTGTTCCGGTACCGCCTGAATTTGGTTGGACAGTATCCCGTAATCCGCCGAAAAGCCCGGCTAAAACTGTTTTGATTTCCATATCCGACAGCGCAGGCAACCTCGTTCACGGACATTTGTTCATACTGCAAAAGAAGCTCTGCTTCCTTGATCCTTACATAATCAATATAGCCTTTTACTGTATGACCTGTCATATCGTGAAACGTTCGGGAAAGATGTGCTTCCGAATACCCCAGAGAACGCGCAAGTGACTTAACCGTGAGCCCCTCTTTGTAATGTTCTTCAATATATTTACAAATCATATGAATCTTTGCCTGCTCATCCCGCTTTTCATCCTTCGTAAGAAACCGCCCCGTCTTCTGGAAATAGGCAATCAGCTGATACAAAAGCCCTTTGAGCATCATATGACAGCCCACCTCTCTTCTCTCGTAGACCTGATATAGCTTTTCAAGCAATGCGTGAACCTCTGTTTCACAGGGAAACGGTGACAAAAGATATCCTGTTTCCACATTTTCTTTTTCCAGAAACAGATCCAGATACTTCGACCTGGTATCATTGTGATCATCAAGATTAAAGGCACTGATTCCAAAAAGTAAAACAAGGAAGGAAGCCTCCTTAGAGAGGACGGACGTCGAATGCACATCAAACGGCTGAATCACGACCAGATCGTTTTTCTTCAGATATGCGGATTGATTATTGATTGTTTCCTCAATTTCCCCTTCCGTAATCAGGACCACCTCATACCATTCGTGCCAGTGACTGAGCGAATACGGACCGGACGCATCTGTGTGCAAAGACAAAACCATAATTTCCGGTATTTGTTTGAGTACTTCTTCTACTACCTTCATACAACTTATACTCCTCTCAATGATTTGCCGGTTTCCAGGTCAGCACCCGGTCATTTTTTGGTGTGATCCCAAACTGACGCCGGTATGCGCGATAGAAGGTTGCATAGTCACCGAATCCGCATTGCTGATAGATCTCGGTCGGACGTCCGCCGTGTTCCAGCAATTCTTTTGCCATCAGCAATCGCTTGGCAGTGATATATTCCCACACAGTAGAACCGTTCGCCTGTTTGAATTTTCGGTTGAGCTGTGATTTGCTCAGATAAAACCGTTCACTGATACGCTCCAGAGAGAGCGGTTCTGTCAGATGGCGGTTAATATATCCGATGATATCCGCAGACTGATCCGCCACCTGTTCCTCCTCGCAGGAACACATCTTCCCAAATTGATCCGACAGTTCTTCCAGTAAAGCAGCCAGATAGATCGAACGGCTGCGCTCCTCTTTCGCATCACAGATTTTTTCCAGATAATACTGCCAGTGAAAATCTCCAAATACCGCAGCCGGATACCGGTTATGCCTCCCCAGAGGACGGTTCACGAACGGAATCATCATTTTCGAAGAAAATACTCCATTTTCTTCCGCCGGTGGAGTAAAATTCACCGTCATGCGCCGGTAGGGAGCGGATGACTGCAGCAGCAGATGATGAGCCTCCGAACGCCTCATCAGGATCAGATCCCCTGGCTTTAGCGAATAAATACTTCCCTCGACTGCATATTTTGCATCCCCGAAAAGAAAACAATAGATTTCATAATCATCATGCGTATGCATCCAGAAATCGTTTTCCCTCGGTTCCCAGCTCAGAGTGTTGCTGGCTTTTATCTGCTTAAAGATCTGCAAAATCATTCCTCCCTGCTCTTCTTTGGATTCGTTTTTCCAAATATATATTCATTGCCTTATTTTAGTCCCGGAATGCTTTTATTTGCAATCTATTTCTGATTTTATTTTCAATTGATTTCGTATCGAAGCCTGATTATAATACATATATAAGACAAGGAACAAATGGACATAAAATACAAGGAGGAATCTGAACTCATGAAAAAGATCCGTATGTTTGCTTTCGCGGACGAGGCCGGTGAGCAGCTGGATCAGCAAATTGCCGCTATGCAGCGCAATCACCTCGACGGCCTGGAAATCCGCAATGTAGACGGTGCCAACATCTCTGATCTTTCCTGTGAAAAGGCCAGGGAAATACATAAAAAACTGGAGGACGCCGGGCTTACCGTGTGGTCTGTCGGTTCACCTCTTGGCAAGATCGATATCGAAACAGATGATTTTGCTGCTCACTGTGAGAAGTTTCGGCATACTCTGGAACTTTCTCATATCCTCGGAGCAGAAAACATCCGTCTGTTTTCTTTTTATATTCCCAAGGGACGCCGTCCCGAGGATTTTCATGATGAAGTGATTGACCGTCTCGGACAGTTCTGTGAACTCGCAAAAGGCAGCGGTATTGCGCTTTGCCACGAAAACGAAAAAGGGATCTACGGTGACACGGCACCGCGCTGTCGTCAGATCCTGGACGCTCTGCCCGATCTGTACGGTGTATTTGATCCGGCCAATTTTGTACAGTGTCACCAGGATACCGCAGCTGCCTGGGAGCTGCTGCAGGATCGTATCCGATATCTGCACATCAAAGATGCACTCCCAGACGGAAGTGTCGTTCCTGCAGGCTATGGTCAGGGAAAGGTAGCTGCCATTACGGAACAATTTCTTCTCCGGGGAGGATATGCCTTTACTCTTGAACCACATCTGACGGTATTTGACGGATTGTCCAGTCTGGAACGATCCGGTGAGGAAAGCCGGATCGGACAGTTCCAATATCCGGATGCGGATACCGCCTTTGACGCAGCCTGCAGCGCATTTCGCAGACTTTTGCCAAAGGAATCCTGAAGAACAAAAAACGATAAGCAATCAGAAAGGACAGGGAAAAACAATGGAAGCTCAGAAAAGAAAAATCAAACTTGGAATCATCGGAGTCGGCAATATGGGATCCGGCCACGCACGCAATATCGTCAACGGATCCTGCCCTGATTTTGAACTGGCTGCCGTGGCAGATGTCAATGAAGAGCGGCTTGCATGGTTCAAAAC
>JALEOU010000042.1 GCA_022766945.1 Fusicatenibacter sp.
TGCGTGATTACAGTATAAAGGAATGATCAGTTATTAGCCTGTCAGAGTGGCTCTCAATCTCTGGATTTACTGGCTCTGAGGCACCGGAATGGTGGCTCTCAAAGTCTGGACCGGTGGCTCAAAGGAGGCCGGAATATTCACCAAGAAGAAGGAAGCCTTTGCAGAACTGGAAGGAAAAATTAGAATTTCATAAACATCAATACAGATATGATAAAAGGGATGGTGTTGAACCATCCCTTCATTTTTTATCATATTTCATAACCCTTTTAACCCAACTTCATTTCAAATGGGTTATATATGGGTTATTTTCTATTTCTCAGACCTTCAAAAATGCTGATTTTCCTTGTATTTTCAAGGGTTTTACTTCTCAATGGTCTTCATTGTGGGGAACAGAAGTACATCACGGATGGCTGCAGAATCGGTGAGCAGCATCACCATTCGATCGATTCCGAATCCGATTCCACCTGTCGGCGGCATACCAATCTCCAGCGCATTCAGGAAGTCCTCGTCGGTGTGATTTGCTTCCTCATCACCCTGTGCCAGCAGTTCTTCCTGTGCGGCGAAGCGTTCTCTCTGATCGATGGGGTCATTTAGCTCAGAATAAGCGTTTGCCATCTCCCAGCCGTTCATAAAGAACTCGAAACGTTCTACATAATCCGGATTATCCGGTTTCTTCTTGGTCAGAGGAGAGATCTCCACCGGGTGATCCATAACGAAGGTCGGCTGAATCATATGTTCTTCCGCGTAAGTCTCAAAGAACAGATTCAGAATATCTCCTTTCTTATGGCGCTCCTCGTATTCAATGTGATGTTCTTTTGCCGCCTGGCGTGCTTCTTCGAGCGTATGAATTTCGTTGAAGTCAACACCGGAGTATTTCTTAACCGCATCCAGCATGGTAATGCGTTCGAACGGCTTTCCGAGATCCATCACCACACCATTGTAAGTAATGGTAGTGGTTCCGAG
Organism: Fusicatenibacter sp.; assembly: GCA_022766945.1. Taxonomy (GTDB): domain Bacteria; phylum Bacillota; class Clostridia; order Lachnospirales; family Lachnospiraceae; genus Fusicatenibacter. Next base: position 964 of record JALEOU010000042.1, read on the forward strand.
AACTTCCTGTGCCACATGACGATACAGATTTTCTGTAAGATCCATCATTCCATTATAGTCGGTATAGGCCTGGTACAGCTCCATCAGTGTAAATTCCGGATTGTGACGGGTATCAAGGCCCTCATTGCGGAATACACGGCCGATCTCATAGACACGCTCCATGCCGCCTACGATCAGTCTCTTCAGGTACAACTCCAGAGAAATGCGGAGCTTGAAATCCTCGTCCAGCGCATTGAAATGAGTCTCGAAAGGTCTTGCGGAAGCGCCTCCCGCATTTGCAACCAGCATCGGAGTCTCCACTTCCATGAAGCCCTGTCCGTTCAGATAGCTGCGGATGCTGCTAAGAATCCTGGAACGCTTGATGAAGGTATCTTTTACTTCCGGATTCATGATCAGATCCACGTATCTCTGACGATAGCGCAGATCTGTATTGGTCAGACCGTGGAATTTCTCCGGAAGAATCTGAAGGCTCTTGGACAGCAGAATCAGGCTGGTTACATGGATGGAAATTTCACCGGTTTTCGTCTTGAATACGGTACCTTTGACACCAATGATATCACCGATATCCATCTTTTTAAATTCTTTGTAAGACTCTTCCCCGATATTGTCTCTTGCAACATAGCACTGAATAGTTCCCTGAAGATCCTGAATATTGCAGAAAGAAGCTTTGCCCATTACACGCTTTGACATCATACGTCCCGCAACGGATACTTCTTTTTCTTCCAGCTCCTCAAAGTTTTCCTTGATTTCCATGCTGTGATGGGTGACATCATACCTGGTGATTTCAAACGGATTTTTGCCGTTTTCCTGCAGTTCCGCAAGCTTCTCGCGGCGCACCTTCAATAAATGATTAATGTCCTGTTCCTGTGTCTGCTGTGCCAATCTTCTTCACTCCCTTTTCGTATTTTTTCGATAATTAAATGTTTTTCTCAATGGACAGTACTTTGTACTGCATCACGCCTGCCGGTGTCTCAACGTCTACGATATCACCTTTGTGAGCGCCAATGAGAGCTTTGCCTACCGGAGACTCATTGGAAATCTTGCCTTCCAGGCTGTTTGCTTCTGTGGAACCAACAATCTGGAAATCCATCTCCTCATCAAATTCCATGTCGTACACTTTGACTTTGCAGCCTACATTGATTTTATCGGCGTCTACTTCGTCTTCTACGACAACCTCTGCGTTTTTGAGGATTTTCTCAATCTCCTCGATTCTTGCCTCGATGTCGCGCTGCTCGTCTTTCGCTGCATCGTACTCAGCGTTCTCTGAGAGGTCGCCCTGCTCTCTGGCTTCCTTGATTTTGTCGGCAACCTCTTTCCGCCTGTTTACTTTGAGGTCGTGAAGTTCATCTTCCAGTTTCCTCAGTCCGGCATAGGTAAGAATGTTTTTCTTTTCTTCCATTGTCTTGCACCCTTTCTTTCTATAAAATATGCGATATGCGAAATGATCTTCTTTCGTAGAGTAAGGGAAGCTGTTCCCGGAATATCTGGTCTGAGGGCAGACTTCACCTATCCTAACAATTCCAATAGTATACTTGAAAAGAGAACGGATGTCAAGGAAAACACGTCCGCAATGGGAGCAACCAACGTCAGGCTCATTCGCTAACGGAAGGTGTTTTCATAATCAGGTGTGAGAAAGGAGCAGCAATGAAGCTATTAAATTTCGGATCTCTGAACATTGACAAAGTATATCGGCTTCCCCATTTCGTGAAGCCGGGGGAGACGATTTCCTCCCGCAGCTATCAGTGCTTTTCCGGTGGAAAAGGATTGAATCAGTCGCTTGCGGCAGCGCGTGCCGGATGTGAGGTGTATCATGCCGGAACGGTGTTACCGGACATGCACTGATTCAGGTGGCGGACTCCGGGGAAAACAGTATTATATTATTTGGCGGAAGCAATTATGAAAACGATTCGTACTATATGGATCAGGTGCTGGAACAGTTCGGAGAGGGTGATTTGCTGATTCTGCAAAAGAGCATTAAGGAAGGGCATGAAATCAGATACAACACCTTTGGAGAAATAGCAGCAGATTTACAGCTTGACAGAATCAGTATGAAGGATGCGCTGTTCCTGAAAAAGCGTAAGGCCAAGCTGAGGGAATATGAGAATGTGAAGAAGGCAAATCTGAATGGTGTGTTTGCGAGTAATGAGAAAAAGAATGCTCCGGAAGGGAATCTGGAAGAAAAATTCGGATTTGAGGCAACGGTAGTATTGAGCGATGCGGTTGATTCGAAAGATTCAATGAGTTCGAAAAATACAATGTAGATTTGTTCAGCCAATATCTGTAATAGCAGTCAAATGGGCCAAGGGAACAGTAACAAATGGAAAATCGTTGACAGAAAATTACATCAATGCTATAATTATTTGCAGAGTATGGAAGCCATACGAAGGGGTACACCACCGCGGGTGTATTTTTTCGTATGGCTTTTTCTTGTTGTTTTACAGTGAATAAGGAGGTGTATTTATGATTCGAATCAATGGAGAGGAGCTGGAGCTGGATCAGATTTCTTTGAAAGAGTATCTGGACGGAAATGGTTATGACGCCAGACGAATCGCGGTGGAATGTAATGAAACGATTGTGCCGAAATCACAGTTTGATCGTTTTCTTTTGCATGCCGGCGATGTGGTTGAGATTGTCAGTTTTGTTGGCGGAGGCTGAAAAGGGAAACATAAAAGGGGTAGGAAATATGAAGAATGATACATTTAAACTTGGCGGAAAGGAATTTTCCTCCAGATTTATTCTCGGCTCGGGGAAGTATTCTCTTGAGCTGATCAAGGCGGCTGTGGAAAATGCAGGTGCAGAGATTATTACACTGGCAGTCCGCAGAACAAACACAAAGGATACCGAAAATATTCTTGATTATATACCGGACAATGTAACGCTGCTGCCGAATACTTCCGGTGCGCGAGATGCTGCGGAGGCGGTTCGGATTGCCAGAATGGCAAGAGAGCTTGGCTGCGGTAATTTTGTCAAGATTGAGATTATGAAAGACGGCAAATATCTGCTTCCGGACAATGTGGAGACGGTCAAAGCTACGCAGATCCTGTCAGATGAGGGGTTTGTTGTACTTCCCTATATGTATCCGGATCTGTATACAGCCCGTGATCTTCAAAGAGCAGGTGCGGCAGCGGTGATGCCGCTGGCATCTCCGATCGGTTCCAATAAAGGACTTGCAACGAAAGAATTCATCCAGATTCTCATCGATGAGATTGATCTGCCGATTATTGTGGATGCCGGGATTGGAAAACCATCGCAGGCATGTGAAGCCATGGAGATGGGCGCGGCAGCCATCATGTCCAACACAGCAATTGCGACAGCGCGCGATATCCCTGCGATGGCAGGCGCGTTTAAGGATGCGATTAACGCCGGAAGAAGAGCCTACCTTGCCGGTCTTGGGCGTGTGCTGGAGCGGGGAGCCGAGGCTTCGGATCCATTGACTGGATTTTTACGGGATTAGGGGTGATTGGATATGGCAGAAAATCTATTTTTTGTCGATTCGGAGAAATTGAGCGAAAAAGCACTGGAGAAGAAGCATCGTCTGGAACAGGACCCATCCAGCCGCCGTGATCATATGGCTTATATGGAAGGGATGGAGCGGATTGATTCCACAATCCGTGACAAGGTAATCGCTGAGATGAATCAGTACGATTATGAGAAATATACGGATGCGGATGTGAGAAGAGCGCTGAACAGTGAACGCTGCACGGTGGAAGATTTGAAAGCACTGCTTTCTCCGGCAGCGCTTCCCTATCTGGAGCAGATGGCGCGAAAGGCGAAGACGGAGACCAGCAAGCATTTTGGCAATACGGTCTATCTCTTCACACCCCTGTATATCGCCAATTACTGCGAGAATTACTGTATTTACTGCGGATTTAACTGTTACAATGATATTCGCCGCAAGAAATTATCTTATGAAGAAATCGAAAAGGAGATGCGGGTCATTGCCGATTCGGGCATTGAGGAAATCCTGATACTGACGGGAGAGAGCCGAACAAAGAGTGATGTAACGTATATTGGAGAAGCCTGTAAGCTGGCTGCAAAGTATTTCAGAAATGTGGGACTGGAAATTTATCCGGTGAATACAGAGGAATACCGGTACCTTCACGAATGCGGCGCAGATTACGTGACGGTATTTCAGGAGACCTACGATTCCGATAAATACGAAACCTTACATTTGCTTGGACATAAGAGAGTGTTTCCTTACCGGTTTGATGCGCAGGAGAGAGCGCTGATGGGAGGAATGAGGGGAGTTGGATTTTCTGCGCTTCTCGGTCTTTCCGATTTCAGAAAGGACGCACTGGCAAGTGCGCTCCATGTGTACTATCTGCAGAGAAAATATCCCCAGGCGGAATACTCGTTATCCTGTCCGAGACTTCGGCCGATCATTAACAATGACCGGATCAATCCTCTGGATGTGCATGAAAAGGAACTGTGTCAGATCCTCTGCGCATACCGGATTTTTCTGCCGTTCGTGGGAATCACAGTTTCCTCCAGAGAGCAGAAGCATTTCCGTGACGGCATTATCAAAATCGCAGCCACCAAGGTTTCGGCAGGCGTTTCCACCGGAATCGGCGACCACGAAAGCAAATACAAGGGGGAAGAAACGACTGATGGCGGTGATGAGCAGTTTGAGATTTCCGATGGCAGGAGTTTCGACGAGATGTACCGTGATGTGACCGGTGAAGGGCTGCAGCCGGTGCTGAATGATTACGTGTACGTATAAAGAGGCATAAGAGTATGAAGCTGACATTAGATGAAATCAAAGGTCTGGAAGGTGGTTTTGCAGCCTGGCTGTGGGAAAATGCAAGTGAAGAGGAGCGCTACGAACGGCAGATCATACTTCCGGAAGTGGGGATGGAAGGTCAGGAGAAGCTGAAACAGGCAAAAGTCCTGCTGATAGGAGCCGGAGGCCTTGGATCTCCCTGCGCGCTTTATCTTGCGGGAGCCGGGGTTGGAACAATTGGGATCGCTGATGGTGACGTGGTCAGTCTGTCAAATCTCCACAGGCAGATTCTGCACACGATGGCGGGGATCGGACAGAACAAAGCAAAATCAGCCCAAAAAAATCTGCAGAAATTAAATCCTTCCGTTCAGATAGAGACGTACCCATACCGGATCACACCGGAAAATATTGGGAACCTGATCAGCGGTTATGATTTTGTGATCGATGGAGCAGATAATTTTGAAACAAAATTTCTGATCAATGATGCCTGTGTCCTTCAGGGGAAACCGTTCTGTCATGCGGGCGTTCTTCGCTTTGAGGGACAGGTGATGACCTATGTGCCTGGGAAGGGACCGTGCTGCCGCTGTATTTTCGGAGAGATTCCGGAACGGGGAAGCATACCAAACTGCAGCCAGGCAGGGGTGATCGGGGCTGCTGCGGGGGTGATTGGATGTATCCAGGCATTGGAGGCAATCAAATATTTACTGTCTGTCGGCGAACTTCTTACAGGAAAGATGTATGTGTTTGACGGACTTACGATGAAGAGCCGTGTCGTCCGTTTTCCGAATCCGTCAGAAGACTGTCGGGTGTGCGGACCGAAGAAAGACATCGTTGACGTCCGGCTGAATCACAGAGAATACGAAAGACAGGACACAGTATGCTGAGAAAGGTTTTGTCAGGTGGAGTCCAATTTTCCTTGCCAACCATCTACGGGATGGAGGTGCATACATAAAATAAAGTTTCCTTTGCAGTGAAATTTACTCTTGCCCGGTAGTAACTACCGGGTTATATAATTGTATTGTAGCATTTGGGAAAAGTCCATGCCAGACGAAAAGGAGTATTAGTTATGTCTATCATTATTCTTAACAACGGTGTCGAAATGCCTCAGCTGGGCTACGGCACCATCATGCAGTTTGGTGACCAGATCATCAACAACGTAGCTTTCGCCCTTAACAACGGCTATAAGCTCATCGACACAGCCAACCGTTACGACAACGAGGCTGAAGTCGGCCAGGGCCTTAAGAAGTCCGGACTTAAGCGTGAGGATTATTTTCTTGAGACAAAGCTTGGTCCCACACTTTACGAGAATGAGGGCGCCATCGACGATACCCTCAAGCGCCTGGGTGTGGACTACCTCGACGCTATGATCCTTCATCACCCGGTAAACAATTACATCTACGCCTACAAGATGCTGGAGAAGGCCTACAAAGCCGGCAAGATCCGCGCCATCGGCATCTCTAATTTCCCGGTGGAGAAGATCCGTGAAGTAGTCGAAAAGTGCGACGTCGTCCCGGCCTTCATGCAGGTGGAATGCCACCCATATTTCCCTGCTGAGATTGTAAAGCCGACCTGCGATGAGCTTGGCATCAAGCTGCAGGCATGGTTTCCTCTGGGTCACGGCAACGCAAATCTTATCAACGATCCTGTAATCAAAACGCTTGCTGAGAAGTACGGTAAGACCACAGCTCAGGTCATCCTTCGCTGGCATGTACAGATGGGCTTTGGCTTTGTACCGGGCAGCAAATCCCATGTCCACATCAGGGAGAACGCCGAGATCTTCGACTTTGCTCTCATGCATGAGGAGATGGAACTCATTGCCACTCTCAATAAGCATGAGCCATTCTACAAGGTCACACCAGAGTCGCTTCAGAGACTGGCCACAACAAAGTGTAAATTTGAAGAATACAGTTCTTAAAGCTGTCATCGGAAATTCAATACTGGCATCCACTGCACCGGATGCAGGGATTCAAAGAAAAACGTGACCAATACTTTTGAACGAAAATAAGCAGGAGGAATATAGCATGAAAGTAATTCTTATTAACGGAAGTCCAAATTCAAAAGGATGCACTTACACCGCGCTCAGTGAAGTCGCCGCTTCTCTAAATGCGGAGGGTGTCGAGACTGAGATTATCCATGTTGGCAACAAAGATATTCGTGGCTGCATCGGGTGCCGCAAGTGCAAGCAGACCGGCAAGTGTGTCTTCAACGATATTGTCAATGAGGTATCGCCCAAATTTGCAGAGTGCGACGGAATTGTGCTTGGCTCTCCGGTCTACTTTGCAAGCGCTAACGGAAGCCTCGTCAGCTTTGCCGACCGCCTCTTCTACAGCACACCGGGCAGTAAGAGGATGAAAGTTGGTGCAGCAGTAGTCTCTGCACGACGCGGCGGCAACTCAGCCACCTTTGATGAGCTGAACAAGTACTTCACCATCTCTGAGATGCCTGTGGTCTCATCCGGTTACTGGAACATGGTGCACGGCTACACCCCGGAGGACGTCTACGCTGACAAAGAGGGTATATGGACAATGCACACCCTTGGCAAAAACATGGCCTTTCTCATGAAGGGTATTGCTCTCGCCAGGGAGAAGTACGGACTCCCTGAAACAGAGAAGAGAGAATTTACAAACTTTATTCGCTGATTTGGAGAATATTCAGAAGGCAAAACGATCGGATACATGCTGTTTGGGTTTTATCAACAGAACAAACGATAGTACAGTTGCCCAAAAGTAAACCACTGGTTCAGCCGGTGGTTTACTTTTGGGGATTTCACGGAGCATTTTTGGATATGCTGTAAGATAATCCTGTGTTAAAAACAGAAAATTCTGAAAATATAAAATAAACAAATAAATTTTAAAATAACTCTTGACATATAGGAAAATTTGCAGTATTATAAACTCAACAAAAAGAAAGAACCTAACAAAAAGAAAGGAAATTTATTCCGGAAGAAAATAGAAATCGTTAGATAGTTCGAGTATTAGAATTTGGGAGGACGGTCCAATGGCATAGTTAATTTTCAGATGAATTCCAATGAAAGAGGTAAAGTCCAATGGCATGAGTAATCTAATCGCAAAAAGAAAATCTCAATAAGAGTTCATGATAGAGAAACCGAAAAATGAATGATGAGATAGAAAGAAGATGATCACGATGAAAGGTCGGGATCCATAGCGGACGATACAAAAGAATCTGTAAACAGGAGGTACGGTCCAACAAAAACTTAATCGAACATCCATAATCTAAGAAAGTTGAAGGTGTAGACAATGAAATTACTGGAAATTCATTAATACCCGATCGAACATGTAGTTAGAACATATTCGATCGGGTACTTTTTTGATGTTTTGCATGCTTGGTTTTTACCGAGCCTGCGGTTCGTGCGGCAGATCGGGAATGATCTCGCCGAAATATTCCGGTCTGTGAAAATCAGGAGGATTGACGTTAAAAACATTCCACATACCATAATGAGGAAACGGCATCGTGTAGAAGACTTCTCAGCTATCCGTCCTGCGAGGATTGCATTCCAGCACGAGAATGTGCATGTGAAAGCCTTCCTGGTCTGTACTCAGATGAAATTCTGTGAAAGGACGGTAGCCGTTGGTATCCCAGGGATATTGTAAGGTAAAGATCTGCTCTTTCATAAGCATTCGAGTGCCTGCGCAACCAGGCTGTGAAGCATCGGCTCCTTGTCTGAGAGTTCCATTACCAGTTTGAACTGATTTCTGGCCCGATCCAGATTGTGATGCTCCCGGTGAATTTTAAAGTAAGTATCACCGTTCAGATAGTCAGTGAGAAAACGGACCCCACATTCATAGGTCATCAGCTTCACGGACAGAGGCAGCAGTTCCAGTTCTCTTTTTGTGAGAGAATCTCTCATTTCACTTAGGTAGCCTTTGGTAAAGGCGGCAAAAGCAGCTTCATCGAAATGCACCAGTTCCAGATTGGTTTCGTCTTCGTCAGCAGTAGAGGCGCCCATCCGCAGGGCATCCCCAAAATCGTAAAGCATACTTCCGGGCATGACCGTATCCAGATCAATGACGCATACGGCTTTTTTTGTGTCCTGATCAAAGAGGATGTTGTTGATTTTGGTATCATTGTGCGTCACACGGACTGGTATGGAACCGTCTGCAATGCCGTTGACAACGGTATCCGCCCAGACAGCGTTTTCAAGAGCAAATGCGATTTCTTCTTTTACACTGTCTGCACGGCCGGCGATATCCCTGCGGATTGCATCTTTGAGTGCCTGGATTCTTTTCGGGGTATGATGAAAATCTTTGATGGTTTCGTGCAGCTGCAAAGCGGGAAAATCAGACAGCATTTTCTGGAAATGCCCAAATCCGATACCTGCCTCGTACAGGATCTCCGGTGTTTTATCGGATTCGATGGTGATTGTGTCTTCAATGAATTTATAAACGCGAAAAACATTGTTTTCATCCAGCTGATAACAGGGTTTGCCATCTCTGGTCGGAATGACAGTGAGTGTCTCCCTGTCCGGATCTCCGTTGGATGCCGTGATTTTTTTCTTCAGAAACTCTGTGACATTCGTGATGTTTTCCATCAGCTGTTCCGGCTCCCGGAAAACAGAGGTGTTAATTCTCTGCAGGATGTACCGCTGCGTGGCAACCACATAGGTATCGTTGATATGTCCGTTGCCGAAAGGAGCGATGTCTTCTTCAATATGAAACTGTGAAAATACAGTGCAAAGTAATTCCTGATCCATCTTCTTACACCTCATTTTGACTCTGCAGGATATCGCACATTGCTTTTTTTACCTGTGCAACATCTTCACGATAAGTAACGCCGTACCAGCGTTCTGCGCTCTCCAGGACTCTTACCGGTTTATTCTCCTCATAGATGCGCTTGCTGATGACACCCGGAAGGAAAAATTCGGCTTTGGGTTCCGTAATCCGATCTTTCAGAAACAGATCAAATTCTTTCTCCAGATAAGGGAAAATATCCGGCTGCAGCCCCCACATATTCATGGAAACGATGGTATCCAGCGGGATACCGCAGTTTTTGTCCAGAGCGGTATGCTCGGTGACACTTTTCAGATAGCCGTTTTCTACTTCACAGACTCCGCGTGATACGGTTCCGTTCTCGGTCAGCGTATTTCCGAGATGATAGCCTACCATGCACATCCCGTCATGATTTACCAGGTAGTCATGAATGAGGCGGTAAGAACTCTGTCCGTAAAAGTCATCGGCGTTGATAATCGCAAACGGCGCGGTAATTTTATCTCTTGCACAGAGGACCGCGTGGCCGGTACCCCAGGGCTTCACTCTGCCTTCCGGTACCTGATATCCTTTGGGGATGCGGTCGATTTCCTGGAAGACGTATTCCACGTCAATCATGTTTTCAATGCGTTTGCCGCAGGCTGCGCGGAATTCTTTTTCAATTTCTTTTTTGATTACGATCACTGCTTTTTGAAAACCGGCCTGTACAGCATCCGAGACAGAAAAATCCAGGATCATTTCTCCGTTTGGTCCGATTGGTTCGATTTGCTTTAATCCTCCGAAACGGCTTCCCATTCCGGCTGCCATAATTAACAGTTCTGTATTCATTCTTCTTCCTCCTGTGTCCATTTTCCATTGGTAAAGTCAGGGATATCTACCACAGCGCCGCCTTTTGCGATGGAGATTTCGGAAAGGGCGGTGATGGCCATCCACGCGGCGGCATCGTAGACGTCAATCGGCATGGGAGTATGCTCTCTTAAAGCCTGGAAAAATGTGCGAAACTCCAGATAGTCCATACCGTCGTGGCTTCCACGGACACCCTCTGCGAGATACTGTTTCCAGAGAGGATGATCATACTTTTCCTCGTAGAATTTTGCATTATTGACGTTGGTCTCTCTCCAGTCAAAGTCGTGGGCAAGATCCGCTTCCTGATCCAGAAAAATGGAATCGGTCACTTCCTCATACATTCCTCTGGTGCCCCTGACGGTAAAATTGCGGGTATAGTAGCGGGGCAGTGTGGTGTCCAGCGTGAGCACAATGGTTTCTCCTCTGGCGCATTTGATGACTGTTGTCACGATATCGCCCTGGGCAAAACTCTGATTTTGAAGAAAGTCATCGTCTGCTTTGTTTCTTTGAATGTAATCATGCAGTCCGGCAGATTTGGAAGCGGTGGAAGTCAGGGTCACCATCCGGTTACCGTGATTGATCTTCAGGATTTTCGCGATGGGACCGAGATCGTGTGTGGGATAGTTTTCACAGTTTCTGGACAGGTAATTCCGGAGACGGTAATGCCGGTTTTCTTTTCCAAAAGCAACCTCTTTTCTGAGATCATGCTGATAGCCGCCGGCACAGTGGACGATCTCTCCGAACAATCCCTGCTGAACCATATTGAGAACCATCATTTCCCGCCGCCCGAAACAGCAGTTTTCCAGAAACAGAAACGGGGTTTTTGTTTTTTCGTAGGCTTCTACGAGCTCATAGCATTGATTCAGAGTATAGGCACCTCCCACTTCCATTGCGACCGCTTTGCCCTCGTACATCGCTGCGGCAGCAAGAGAAGTATGGCTCTCCCATGCAGAGGCAATAATGACCACTGTGACTTCGGGGTCCCGAATGACATCCAGAGCACCTGTATATACGTGAGGTCTTGGCTGACCAGCAGCCTCTACAAGCGATGCACCCAGAGCGGCTCTGTCTGCGTAAGTGTCGCAGACAGCCGCTACCTGTTCTCCCTGCGGGAGGACGATGTCTTTCAGAAGACTGCTGCCCCGGCAGCCAAGTCCGATGAATCCGATTTTGATATCGTTCATTTGTTTCTTCTCCTTTTTGTTTTTCTGGCTTATAGGACCTGTTAAGTACAGGCCGCTGCCGGTTATGCCTGCGTTTTCCGGAGAATCAGCTGATTTACTTTACGGCGCAGCATGAGAATTTCTCCCGCGCATTTCGCTGTGTGGTCAAAGTCTTTCCAGTCGAGTTCCTGATAAAGAGCTTCAACTGCTTCTCTTCCACAGAGTGTTTCAGCCAGTTGAAGGGCCCCAAGATCCTGCAGTGCTTCGTGGAACAATTCCAGACCAATGGCGGCGATGGGACCATTTTCTCCGGGATATACGGAAAATGCATCTCCGGCTGGGAATGCACCGCCCGCATCACTGACCCGGTAGGGATCAATCACTCTGGTCGAGTACTGAGTCATCCAGAAATTATACCCCCAGTGCAGGAATCCTTCGATGTTGTGATGATACAGCTGAAGTCCGATACAGCGGTTTCTGGCACCGGGCATACCAAGGAAGCGGTTGCTCACACCGTTTGCCTGGGAACAGCAGTAGTAGGCGAAAAGGTACGGAGTCTGATGTTCCAGGAAAGGCCGGATATGATTAGTGGCGCAGACGGGAGTGTCCACAAGGCCTTTCTCGTAAAACGAATAGTCTGAGAGCGCATCCATTTTCGGGAAGCCTTCGGTCAGGCGGTGAATCAGCCGGGATAATCTCCCGTACTGTGCAAGATGCTCTGCGGAAGGCTCATCGGAGATATGGAAATAGACCTGTCCCTCCAGATGCTGTTCCCGGAAAAATGCAGTCAGCTTTGGCAGAAAGGCTTCCAGAAATGCGGTATATTCCGGGCCTGCTGCATCGGTATCCCATCCGAAGACTTTTTGCAGTCCGTTTTTGGTTCGGGCAACAATCTTTGGAGCATGCTCGGCACCCCATTGTGTGAACAGATGGCTTGCTTCAAAGAAGAAAATGCCGCAGCGGTGCGCCATTTGAATCCACTGCGCCAGACGATCAAAGCCAAACTGCCATCCGTCGTCCGTCTTTGCCACATCCACCAGCTGAACCGTAAGACGCTCCGAACCCGGCAGTGTGTCGAGCGGCGGGGTAAACAGCGGCGTCAACAGGAGATTGAGCCCGTGCGAAGCAGCGAAGCGGACATATTTTTCAGTCATTTCCCACCAGTCTTCAGAAAAAACCTCCAGGTGATACTGTCTGGCGATACAGTCGGTATGCAGCCACTGGGTAAACAGAAGTTTTTGTTCCGGCAGTCTGGCCGGGAGAATGGTTAACCAAAAGGTATCTTCGGACAGGATTTCCTCTCCTCTTCGAATACGAAGCGTAACGGGATAGGATCCGGCAGGTTCCAGGGAGGTATCCACTGTGATCCACAGACTTCTCCATTGACGGGAATATAATCGGATGACGGGCTGGTCTGCAGAGGCAGGTTTCAGAATATCCGGAAATAACCCAGCCTCCTTTGTCTGAAAATCATCGTCACCGTAAATCGGCCATACATATTCAGCCGGTTCGAGTTCCACGGTATTTACAGATACCTGTCCGAGGGGTGTGACAAGTTCCCATTTGGCCCAGGAAGGGTCTTCCATCCAGAAATAAGCCAGCTGAAAATGAATGCGTTCCCCCTGCAGCGCCTCCCCGCGCTGCCAGACATTTGCTTCCAGATGGGAGGATGGAAAAACCTTATCCATAGAGCAAAGAAGTCGGGTTTCTAATTTCTGCGACATGTTAACAATACCTCCTTTACAGAATCACTTTACAAAAATCATATTTTAATGATATGATGAGCCCAGGGACAAATGGACGTCAGGCTCATTTGCCGGTATCAACAGGTTTGATTCTGACCTTATGATAACATCATAAAAAAGATATATCTATATCTCAACAGATCAGGTTTAGGTACTTTCAGATCAGCACAGAGGGGAGCGTGAGCAGATGGGAGAGAATCCGGTTGTCTGGATGGCTTATCCGATTGAAGAACAGATACAGATTACCAGCATGTATTCTCTGTTTGAGACGCATTTTGAAGGCGGCTATGCCTTCCATGGAGAGACACATAATTTCTGGGAGTGCCTTTATGTTGTTGAGGGCAAGGTGTGCGTGGCAGGCGATGAGCGTGTCTATAATCTTTCCAGAGGGAGCATTGTTTTTCATAAACCGATGGAATTTCACAAGTTTTCCGTAGATGGGGAATCGGGTGCGGATCTGCTTATTTTCTCTTTTGCTGCCGAGGGACCGCTGACTGCTTTTTTGAGAAATAAAGTTTTTGTGCTGTCGGAATATCAGAAGCAGATTCTGGATAATCTGCGTTTCTATATGGCGGACTGCGCAAAGAATCAGGAAGCGCCAAAGGAGGAACACCAGTATCTTACCCTGTTTTCTTCACTCCCTACCTATGCTCAGATGGTGAGCACGTATCTGCAGCAGCTGATGCTTTCCCTGGCAGAGCAGGGCGTCCCTTCGGTGGCCTCTTCGGCTCCGGATGCGGTCTGTTTTGGAAAGGCGATCAGCTATCTGAACTGCAATATTCACAGGCAGCCTACGATCGCGGAGATTGCCAGATTCTGCAATATCAGCGAGGCGGGGATCAAACGGATTTTTGAAAAATATGCCGGGATTGGCGTGCACAAGTACCTGACGAAGCTAAAGATGAAAACTGCCTCAGAGCTTCTTTTGGATGGGGAGAGTGTCTCCTGCGTGGCAGCCAGACTGGGCTTTAGTGATCAGAGTTATTTTTCCCGCGCCTATAAAAGAGAGACCGGCCGGATGCCATCCAGTGTAAAAGGATAGAAGCAGGATGAAAAAGAAGATTACGATACAAAGAGAATTAACGCGTATTTTATTTATTACCAGTGCAGTCACATTACTTGTCATAGGAGGCATTATCTCCGCTGTTGTATTCCGGTGGTCTTCCGAAAAAGCGAGGGAAGACCTCGAGTTTTATATGGCCAGTATTCAGGAACAGTTTTCGGAAAAGCTGCTGTTTCTGGAAGACGGCATTGTATCACTCAAGGACAATGAACAGTTAATGCGCTTTCTGCAAAACAGTGATATTTCGGATCAGGAGGTTCTGGATGTCCTGGAAAAAAGTCTGAACCTTTATTCAGATCGGAATATGGTAGATGGGGAATATCCGATTGTCCGGGATCTGTATATTTTCAACCGGAGTCTGCAGAGTGTAGGAACGCATTTTTACCCGTCCACACAATCCTCCCACAAGTCAATGGAATGGCATCTGAAAAATGAACTCACCGTTTATCTGGAGCAGGAGGATCTGTTTTATTATCAGAAGAACGGAAGTGAGCTGGATGGGATCTTTCCGGTCTATGATGAAAATCTTGAGACGATCGGTTACTGTACCGTTGTCTATGACCTGAACAGTATCTGCAGGATTTTTGATCAGCTGGAGAAATACGAAACGTATTACTGGAGCTTTCAGGCACCGGATGAACGATGTGTAGGCGGGACGGGCTTTCCCTCGGAGGAAGAGCTTCGCTTTCCAAATTTAAACGGAGTGATGAGGATCGGTAAAGAACCTTACTTTTATTCTGTCGTGCAGAACAGTTTCGGACTGACAAGCTATATTCTGATACCCAAAAATAACATTTATCTGACTATCAAGCCGGCATTTCAGATGGCCTGGCTGATCGTCGGGTCGCTGTTCGCAGGTGTGCTGCTGGTGATCAGATTGTTTGGCCGTCGGATGTCAGTTCCGATGAAAAAGATTGCGGATAAGATGAATCAGTTCGGTGACGGCGACTTTGAAACCCGTCTGGGCGAATATGAGATCGTGGAATTTCAGCAGATCAGCCAGTCCTTTAACAGTATGGCTGCACGGATCAATCAGCTGATCACGGAGGTCTATGAGACGAAACTGATTGCCCAGGAATCAAAAATTCAGTATCTTCAGTCACAGACGAATCCGCACTTTATGTTTAACGTATTGTCTGCGATCGCGATCAGACTGAAAATGAACCGGGACGAGGAATCGTACCGGATGGTAACAGCTTTCGCCGGTTTGATGCAGGGAAAACTGTTTCGCAAGGATGAGGTGGAGATTCGCGCGGAAAAGGAGATGGAAATCGTGGGTTTCTATCTCTACCTGCAGGGGGAGCGGTTTAAAGATATCATTACGTATGATATTTCGTGGGAATCGGAGGAACTAAAGGAATGCTATCTGCCGCGCCTCTCTGTGGAACCGCTGGTGGAAAATGCGGTGATTCATGGTCTGGAACCAAAAGGGGAAGAGGGCCATATCAGTGTGAAAATCACAAGAAGAGAACAGGCTCTGCTGATCCAGGTTACGGATGATGGAGTTGGTTTTGATGCGGAGCAGACAGTAAAAAAGGAAGACCAGAATCCGAGAGTCGGAATTTTGAATATTCAGCGCCTGATTCAGAACCTGTATGGGAAGGAATATGGCCTGCAGTTTGAGAGTACACCGGGAAAGGGAACGCGTGTCCTGTTAAGCTTGCCGTATCATGTGGAGAGAATCTGGTAGTGTGGGAGGAATTTGTATGTGGAAGGTGTTGCTGGCAGATGATGAACCATTCGTGAGAGAAGGATTGGAAAAGCTGATTCCCTGGAAGGAGCTGGGATATGAACTGGATGGGATCTACCGGAACGGAAAACTGCTGGTGGAACAGATTCCGGAAAAAAGGCCAGACCTGGTGATTCTGGACATCCAGATGCCGATCATGAGCGGCCTGGAAGCTGCGCGTCTGATCCAGGAACAGTGGCCGGAGATTGTCATTTTATTGCTGACGGCTTATGCGGATTTTGGATATGCCCAGGAAGCGATTCATTATCATGTGCGCAGCTATGTGCTCAAAAGCAATCTCCTGGAAGAGCTGCCGCGTGAGCTGAAAAAGATGACAGGCATTCTGGAACAGAATCAGCTGTTTTACGAAAAGAGAAGAGAGTTTCTGGGCACTCTGGAGGAAAGTGAAGAAGTCCTGCCTGTGCCGCCGGAGGAGCACTTCAGCGATGAGCTGATCGGAAACGTGAACCATTATATTGAGGAACATCTGGCAGAGAAGATTACTCTGGATGGAATTGCGGATGCGGTCCATATGAACCGGAGCTATCTCAGCCGGGTGTATAAGCAGAAAACGGGAGAGAATCTGTTTGAAGTGATTAACCGGAAACGGATTGAAAAGGCCAGGGAGTATATCCGTCAGGGAAATAAAAAGATTTACGAAATCGGTTATCTGATTGGCCTGGAGGACACAGCCTATTTCTCAAAGCTGTTCAAACGTTACGAGGGCTGTTCCCCGAAAGAGTACGAGAACAGGGTACTGGCAAAGGGGGAGAAAAAGTGAAACGTATTTGGCTGCTGTTATGTCTGATGTTTATACTGACGGGATGCCAGGAAACGGAGAATGCCATTCAGGATGGGCAAACGACGATCGTATTCCTGAACAGCTGGGGCTCTGGTGATGACAGACATCAGGTAATGCGTCAGATCTATCAGGACTTTGAAAAAGAAAATCCCGACATTAAGCTGAGTATGATTGCAATGCCTTCCTCGGAAAAGGTTGCAGATAAGGTGCGGGAGATGGTGTCGGTGGGAAAAGTGCCAAACCTGATTTACAGCGGCGGAGGAGGAATGGATACCTTATATCCTTTTATGGCAGAGCATGAATATCTTCTGGACCTCATGCCGTATATTAAAGAAGATAAACAATTTGCGGACTGTATCTCTCCGGAAAATTACGCGGCATTTCAGACGCAGGATGGGAAGCTGTATACGGTGACGGATATTCTGCATGTCTGCGGATACTGGTACAATGTGAACATGTTTGAAAATGCAGGCATTACACAGACACCGGAAACCTGGGAAGAGTTTCTTCTGGCCTGTGAGAAAATCAGCAGCTGGACCGAATCGATTCAGTATGATATTGTTCCGCTGCATCTGGATACAGAGACGGCGGCTCTCCTGACAGAGGCGTATGTGTCCGGCAGGGAACAGGAACCGGCTGCGGGAACAGACACATTTCAGGAAGCCATCGATCTGCTGGAGTTGATTGGCCGTTATGCGGCGCCGGAACCAGAACCGTTTACTTATCAGGATAACATCCGAAGCCTGAATATCGGCCGCTGCGCCATCTATGCAGGCGATATTGCGGGGGAGCAGCTGCTGAATCGTGAGATCAGAATCGCATACTCGGCGTTTCCGCTTCAATCGGGAGAAAAGATGAATCTGGCATCTGCCACACCGGGATTTCTCGTGGGGAATACCGGCAATGAGGAACAGCAGGAGGCGTGCATCCGATTTCTGAAATATATGTTAAGTGAGCCTGTTCAGGAAAGAATCTTAAGAGAAGCAGGGTATCTGCCGTCGAATCCCGGAATTGACAAAGAGGAACTGCAGGAGACCAACCCCAGACTCTATGATGCCTGGAAGATGGTGGAGGATTATGAAATACTGGGAAAGATGACGGAAAATGACGGAGAACGGGAAGAATTGAAAAAATTACTGGAAAAAAGTGAATAAAAGACAACAAAAGGTCAACCACGTACAAAAAACGGAACTGCAGAATATTTTTCCGACAGTTCCGTTTTTTTTGCGAAAAAAATGGAAAATAAAAGACAAAATACTGTAAATCAGAAAAATGGTGTTCGAAAAAAATCGCCGATATAATGAAAATCAGGGAAACAAAACAGAGCAAAAACAAGGAGGGTTTTTCGTGGAAAACAATATGGAGAAGAGTGTGGAAGAGCGAATACGGTCTCTGAAAGGCAGGCTGATTGTCTCCTGTCAGGCTTTACCGGAGGAACCGCTGCATTCGTCCTTTATTATGGGGAGAATGGCAGTGGCAGCCAGGCAGGGCGGCGCTTCCGGTATCCGGGCGAATACGGCGGAAGATATCCGGGAGATCCAAAAAGAGACCCATCTGCCGGTTATCGGGATTGTAAAGCACAATTATCCGGACAGCGGGGTTTACATTACGCCTACGATGCGGGAGATCGAGGAGCTGATGAGTGTAAAACCGGAGATCATTGCCATGGACGCTACCGGGGCGATGCGGCCAAAAGGAGTATCGCTGGCAGAATTTTTTTCTCAGGTCAAAGAGAAATATCCGGACCAGAAACTGATGGCAGACTGCTCTACCATTGCGGAAGCGCTGCTGGCAGATCAGCTGGGATTTGATTTTATCGGGACTACCATGGTCGGATACACCCCGCAGAGTCAGGGAAATCGGATCGAGAAGGATGACTTTGCAATTTTGAGGGAAATCCTCTGCAGTGTAAAGCATCCCGTGATTGCGGAGGGAAATATCAATACGCCGGAGAAAGCAAAGCGAGTGATCGAGCTTGGCGCTTATGCGGTTGTTGTCGGCAGCAGTATTACAAGACCGCAGCTGATCACCAGAGAATATGCAAAGGCCATTGAGGAACTTGAGAAAGGGGACTGAGAAGTATGAGGGATCTGGAGAAATACAGGGGAGTCATCCCGGCCTTTTATGCCTGCTATGACGAAAACGGCGAAATCAACGGGCAGAAGGTGGAAGCGCTGGCATCTTATTTTCTGCGAAAAGGTGTGAAAGGTGTCTATGTCAACGGTTCTTCCGGTGAGTGCATTTATCAGAGTGTTGAGGACAGAAAAAAAGTTCTGGAACACGTGATGAAAGCAGTTGGAGGACGTCTGACTGTGATTGCACATGTAGCCTGCAACAACACAAGTGACAGTGTGGAGCTGGCAAGGCATGCGGAAGCACTGGGAGTTGATGCGATCGCTGCAATTCCGCCGATTTACTTTCATCTGCCGGAGTACGCCATTGCGGACTACTGGAATGAGATCAGTGCGGCGGCACCAAAGACAGATTTTATCATTTACAACATTCCGCAGCTGGCAGGAGTGGCACTGACGCCTTCTCTGTTCCGAAAGATGCGTGAGAATCCCAATGTGATTGGCGTCAAGAATTCCTCCATGCCGGTTCAGGATATTCAGGTCTTTAAGGCGCTTGGAGGAGCGGACTGCATTGTATTCAATGGACCGGACGAACAGTATGTCGGAGGCAGACTGATGGGAGCGGAAGGAGCGATCGGAGGAACCTACGGTGTGATGCCGGAGCTGTATCTGGAAATGGAAGAATGCATCCGCAGGGGAGAACTGAAGAAGGCGAGAGAAATTCAGTATACGGTGAATGACATCATCGGACTGCTCTGTTCCGGACACGGAAATATGTATGCCATGATCAAAGAGGTGCTGAAGAAACGGGAAAACCTGGATCTTGGCGGTGTGCGCAAGCCGTTTCCGCAGGTTCTGCCTTCCGATCAGGAAATCATAGATCAGGCGGCTGACCGGATTGCATGGGCAGTCAGGACTTATGTTGAACGAGGAGAATAACGTGATCATTGGGAATATAGAGGATTTGGAACGGTGCAAAGGTCTGGAAGAAAAGATCAGAGTCTGTCTGGACTATGCAAGAGACAGGCAGATGGAACAGTGGCCATGCGGCAGTTATGCTATGGAGAATGGAATAAGGGTGAATATCAATGAATACCAGACGGCTCCGCTCTGCGAAAGGAAGATTTTTGAGGCCCATAAAAAGTACATGGATCTGCAGCTGATGCTTTTGGGGAGAGAGTTCACAGTGTTTGGAAAGACCAGCAAAATGGAGACGGGAACTTACGACTCGGAGCATGACATCATGGAAGCCATGGGAGAGAAAAGCGGCTGCTGGATTCTGGAACCCGGGGATTTTATCGTGTGTGACCCGGAGGATGCTCACAAAACGGGGATTCTGATCACGGGTCCGTGCACAGTAAAAAAAGCGGTATTTAAGATACCAGTTACAGGAAGCAGCAGGGAAACGATATGAGAAAAAAATATATTTGCCTGGATGTGGGCGGTACTTATCTGAAATATGGCATTCTTTTGAAGTCCGGGGAAATCCTGAAAAAAGGGAAAGTAAGGACCGCATCGGAGGAGGGAGGAACAGCTGTTTTTGAACAGGTCGTCCATCTGATTCAAAAACAGCTGGAAAGCACAAGAGCAGATGGGATCTGTATTTCCACAACCGGTATGGTGGACCCGGTGTCTGGAAAAATTTTGTACTCCTCGGATGCGATTCCCGGATATGCAGGAATCGTATACAAGCCCTTTTTGGAACAGAAATTCGGAATTCCCTGTCAGATCGAAAATGATGTCAACTGTGCCGGGCTTGCGGAAAGTATTTCCGGCGCGGGAAAAGACAGCAGAATCAATCTGTGCCTGACGGTTGGGACGGGCATTGGGGGATGTCTGGTTGTGGATAAAAAGATCTACCATGGAAGTTCCAATAGCGCCTGTGAAGTCGGCTATATGAAAATACCACAGGGGGAATTCCAGAAGGAGGCATCTGCGAGTGCTCTGTGTGAAATAGTGACAGGCAGGAAAAGACAGATCGGGGCAGCAGAGGATGCGTGGGATGGGATTCGTATTTTTGAGGCAGCAAAGAGGGGAGATCCCATTTGTATGCAGGCGCTTGAGGAACTTGCAGATACACTGGCTTTGGGAATCGCGAATATCTGTTATGTGGTGAATCCGCAGACGGTAATTCTCGGCGGCGGAATTATGGAACAGGAAGCGTATATGAAGCCACGCATCGAGCGGGCACTGGACAGATACCTTGTCCCGCAGATACTGCAAAACACGGCCATTCGTATGGCAGAACATCAAAATGATGCAGGGTTACTCGGAGCACTCTATCATTTTCTGTCTGCGGAGCGGGAGGAGAAAAAGAGAAAGAGGAGGAGAGAGTGAATGAAACAAAAAGCAAGTCAAAAAAATGATCGGCTAAAACAGATGAAACGATATGTACCATTTTATCTGTTTGCACTTCCGGCAATTATCTGTGTGATTCTGTTCAACTATCTGCCTATGAAAGGCATCATTATTGCATTTAAGGATTACAAGATGGCACGTGGCATTGCGGGAAGCGAGTGGGTAGGACTGAAACATTTCAAAGCAGTGTTTACAGACCCCAATTTCTACCGTGTACTGGGAAATACACTCAAGATCAGTATTCTGACTCTTCTGACCACATTTCCGGTCACGATTGTGTTTACCATTCTCATGAATGAACTCCGGGGAAAACGGTTTAAGAAATGTGTTCAGACAATTACGTATATGCCCCATTTTCTGTCTTGGGTCGTGGTAGGAACTTTTGTGTACCAGATCCTGTCTCCTACAGGTGGTATGATGAATACAATTCTGGTGAAGTTAGGAGTTTTGGACAGTCCCTACTTTTTCATGGCAGACCAGAAAGCGTTCGTTCCAATTTATCTGGTTACGAATCTGTGGAAAACCACAGGCTACAGTATTGTCATCTACCTGGCAACGATTTCCGGTATTGATACCTCTCTGTACGATGCGGCATCGATTGACGGTGCAAACCGTTTTCAGAGAATTTTACACATTACACTTCCTGCGATGCTGCCAACCATGTGTACCATGCTGATCCTGCAGGTGGGAAATCTGATCAGCGTAGGTTTTGATCCGATTTACAACCTGTATAATGATGCTACTTATCAGACAGCAGATGTTATTTCAACGTATGTTTACCGAAAAGGTATGATTGAGAGCCGGTACGATTTATCTACCGCTATCGGTTTGTTTCAGAATGTGGTAAGCCTTGCGTTGGTGCTGTCGGCAAACTGGTTTGCAAGAAAGACAAATCCGGAATATAAGATTATCTAGGGAGGTAAAGCATGAAAAAGAAATCCGAAATGCAGGATCAGCCAATCAAATATAAGGTTTCTACGGCCAGCCGTGTGTTTGATACCTGCAATATTATTTTTATGATATTGTTTTGCATTACGATCCTGATTCCGTTCTGGGATATGATTGTACGGTCTTTTTCCAGGGCACAGGATATTTCCTATATGCACATCAACTTATTTCCGAAGGTCTGGACTTTTTCGGCGTATGAATACTGCTTCCAGGACGGAGAGATTGTTTCCGCTCTTTTGATGTCAGTTGCCAGAACTGTGGTTGGAACGGTGATACATATAATGGTCTGCTGCATGGCGGCCTATACACTGACCAGAAATGAGATGCCGTTTATCAAAGTGATTACGGTCATACTGCTGATTCCAATGTTTGTCAATGCGGGAATGATTCCTACCTACCTGAATATTAAGGATCTGGGTCTGATTGACAACTTCCTGGTGTATGTACTCCCAAGTGCTTTCTCGATCTTTGATTGTATCATTATCCGAAATTATTTCTTCTCGATCGATAAAGGAATGGAAGAGGCAGCAAGTATTGATGGGGCTTCCTACTACAGGATTTTCGGATCCATCCTGTTGCCTCTGTCCAAACCGGTGATTGCAACGGTTTCCCTTTGGCAGATGGTTGGACAGTGGAATGCCTGGTTTGATAACATGGTTTATACCAGGGGGAATAAAAATTTGATGACATTGCAGTACATGCTCCGTAGAATGCTGGATAGCATGAGCCAGAAATCCGGTGCAACATATCAATTGGAGGCAATGGGACAGACTGTGGATATGAATCCTGATACGGTCAAAGCAGCGACAACGATTCTTGTAGTATTGCCAATTGTCATTATCTACCCGTTTGTACAGAAATACTTTGTAAAAGGTATTATGGTAGGAGCGGTCAAAGGATAAAGAGAAAAACTAAAAACCGTGCATTTGAATCAGAAGAAAGAGAGGAAAACAAGAGGAGAAAGGAATGCTATGAGAACACATACATTTGGAATTCAGGCAGCTGATTTACGACCGGATCTGTCAAAGGAAAATCCCAGAAACAGCGAAGGCGCTTTCTATACGAAACACAATGGAGAGATTTTGTTTGTTTACAGTCGGTTCAAAGGAAAAAGCAATGCGGATTCCGCCAGTGCCGATATCTGTCTGCTTTGTTCTGAAGATGACGGAAAAACATTTGGCAAAGAGAAAACGATTCTCACCTGTGAAGGGGAAGAGGCAGTAAATATCATGTCGCTCTCTTTTCTGGAAATGGAAAACGGGGATATTGGACTTTTTTATCTGGTAAGAAGCACTTATACACGCATGCGGATGTATTTGAGAAGATCCTCAGATGGTGGAAAGACCTGGGGGGAGAGAGTACTTTGCATGCCGCAGGATGGTTTCTTTGTAGTAAACAATGATCGAGTGATCAGACTATCCAGTGGAAGAATTCTTATTCCAGCGGCACGGCATGCTGCCATGGCAGATCATTTTGATGGCAGATCAGATGTAGTTTTTTTCTATTCCGATGATGATGGAAGAACCTGGAAAGAAGCGGATACGAAGTGCAGCATTTCCTATACAATGTATTGCCGATCTGGACTTCAGGAGCCTGGTGTACTGGAATTGTCGCCGGGGGTACTGTGGAGCTGGGCCAGAACAGATCTGGGAAGACAGTATGAGATGTTCTCCCTGGACTACGGAGAACACTGGAGTGCCTGCCAGCCGTCGCAGTTTACTGGTCCATGCAGTCCACTTTGCATGAAAAGAGGATGGGACGGTGATCTGTATGCCGTCTGGAATCCAATACCGGAATACAATGGAAGAGAAACAGATCAGGCGTTTTTCCATGGAGGAAGAAGCCCATTGGTCATTGCGAAGAGCAGTGATCAGGGAAAAACATTTACGGATCCCATCGCATTTGAAACAGATCCGGACAGAGGTTATTGCTACTGCAGCATTCATTTCACAGAGCATGTACTGCTGCTGGCTTATTGTGCAGGAGGCGAAGAAGATGGAAGCTGTCTGGCAAGAACGGTGATCAGGCGTATAGAAAAAGAAGAACTGGATCAGGTTTTACAGTGAAAAGAAAAGGAGGATATAAAAATGAAAAGGAAAATCATATGCTTATTTCTGACAGGAATGATAACAGCATCTGTATTGCTGACCGGATGTTCTGGTGGAAGCTCAGCATCCGGAGAAGATGCTGAAGGAAGAACTGCCATTAGTTATACAGGATATTGGTGTAACGCAGACTACGAAGATGGATCTTACTGTGAGAAGATGATTGAGGATGCATTGAATTTGGATATAACGGTTGTTAAGGCTGAGACGACAGATACCATTGATTTGCTGTTGGCATCCGATGAAATGCCGGACTGTGTATGGCTGGACAAATCACCGGGTTGGATGTATGAGCAGGAACTGGTGAGAACGATTCCGAGAGATATGGTGAAACAGTACTGTCCAAAACTACTGGAACTGTACGATGAGTATCCGTTGATGTATGAGAAAACACTGAATCCGGAAAACAAAGATGAGTTTCGTTATCTGACAGGTGTTACATTCCAGTTTGTGGACTATTATCTGCCCTGTGATTTCTACCGGTATGACTGGATTGAAAATCTGGGACTCGATCTGGGTGTCGAAGTGGAGCAGGTCGATGACAGAATTTATGTGGCATCCGATGGAATCGAGTTGAGCAAGTTCCGGGAAGTTATGGATGCGTTTGTAAATCAGGATCCGGACGGAAATGGGAAGAACGATACCATTGGAGCTACCGGACCAAACCTGGCAGTCGGACAGTTCTTTTCGGCTTTTGGATTTCATGAAAAGGTGAATGAAGTGAATGGCAGAGCAGAACAGTGCTATGTTATGGACGAATACAAAGAGTATCTGAAAGGCTTTGCCGAACTGTATGGAGATGGACTGATCGATCCGGAAATCATCACAGGAGATCGTACGGTTTCCTGGGATAAGGTAAACAGTAATATTGCCGGATACTGGATTACTTCTACGAATGCACTGAACAGTTGGGCAGTTGACCGGCCGCCTTTGACATTATTGAGCGGAAACCCGGATGCAAAAATCCTTGTGACACCTGGAATCAAGCCAGATGGCGGAACAGTACAGGGGATCACCAATGAATCTCCTTCCTATGGATCATTCTATGTGAGTGCTAAGGTAGATGACGAAAAACTGGCAAGAATTCTGGAATTTTTAGAGTACACACTGTTCGGCGGCGGTGACAAAGATGTACATGCATCTCTGTTCTACGGCGAAGAGGGTGTCGACTGGGAATGGAATGAGGATAAGAGCGCGCCGGTAAAAATCAATACTCTGGCTTCCGGAGACAAGGGAACCTGGACTTTCGGACAGTTCGGTCAGGACCGTGATGTATCCAAATGGACTGGCGAAGAGGATCTGTTCATGACAGGCAGCAAATACTGGTGTGCCAACGATTACGGAATCTGGATGCAGTACGCAAAGACACCGTATAAGATGGACCTGGCAAATGTGACCGATTATGAGAAGATCGAGCAGGAGATCAGCAGTGACCTGGATGCCTATGTATCCAACTACAGAACACAGGCAATTCTCGGACAGATTGATGTAGATGCGACCTGGGAGGAATACATGGCAGAGCTGGATCGTCTGGGATACAATCGTATGATGGATGAGCTGGAAAAAGTAGAGCCGCTGGAGGATATTATTGCGGCATATGAAAAATAGTGATTTGGAAAACACTGCAGCTATAGAGAAAAAATAGGTGACAAAAGCCCCTTTTTGAGTGATGCGTATCAGGATAAACGCAATCGCTCAAAAGGGGATTTTTTTGTGAAAATTCAGCTGCACTCTTTTTCTCCGGGCAGGCGCAGTGCCGCACAGGTACCGCAGCCCGGGGTAGAGCGGTAGGTGAGTCCGTAGTGGTCACCATAGTACAAAAGCACCCGCTGATGGACATTTTTGACACCGTATCCTCTGCTTTCCGCAGTGAGAATGGAGCTGCATTCTTCTGCAGACATCCCGCAGCCATTGTCGATGACTTTAAAGACAATATCGTCATTCTCGAGACGACAGGAAATGGTCAGAATCCCTTTACCGGGTGATTGTTTCCGGTCCAGGCCATGGAGAATGGCATTTTCGGCCAGCGGCTGAATGACCAGATTTAAAATGGAAAAAGAGAGGCAGCGCTCATCTATATCGTAAGTGACATCAAAAGAGTAAGAATGCATAATCTGCTGAATGGAAACGTATGCTTTCGTGTTTTCCAGCTCATCGCGAATGGAAGTCATGGCTTTCCCCTTGTTCAGCATGGTTCGGTAGAAAGTAGACAGAAGCTGGGCCATCTGACTGATTCCATCCTGTCCTGCCATAATTGCCTGTCCGCTGATCAGCGAGAGGGAATTGTAGAGAAAATGCGGATTAATCTGTGACTGAAGAATACGCAGTCCATATTTTTGCTGCTTGATCTGCGCGACCAGTACCTCATTGATCAGATAGTTCAGCTGTGTGACCATTGCCTGGAACGAATGCTGCAGCTGCCCGATTTCATCGGTTCGTCCGGGATCACAGGATGCAATCGAATAATTCCCTTTTTCTACCATACGGATCTCACCGGAGAGCTTCTCAAGGGGTTGCGCGACAATCCGGGAGAGGAATGATGCAACCAGACAGGAAATGAGAACGCAGAGCAGTGCGATGCCAACGGCAAGAATCTGGAACTGACGGAACGATGTGCGGAGTTCATTCAGCGGGCGATAAAGATAGGCCATCCAGTTTGCATCGTCGAGCATGTATTGAGTTGCAACATATTCGGAAGGGACATCATTCCTTATGATTGCATCGGCCGGAATTGCGTGATAGATGGAATCCTCCGAGAAGGAAGCGGTCTCATAGATGAGGTTCTGTCCGGAATCTGTCATCAAAAAACCGTAGCTGCCATTCGTCAGGCTCTGTACGGATTCAAACAATACACGTGTCTCCACCGTGATGCACACAATCGTTGTGATGACCGGATATTTGTAATACATCTGGCAGACGAGATAGAGTTTCTGTCCGTCATCCGATATCTGATAGAAAGGAGCTGTCGTGGAGAGTGCCTGCTCGTACCAGGGCAGATCGATGGCGGAATCCAGAGCATAAACATAGGGAGTATGGGCGTAAACATTTGCATCGGTATAGAGGGAAACGGATTCAATGTCCTTATTCAGTGATCGGATATTGAGAAACAGGGAGTCAATGGTATCCTTATAAAACATATAGAGGTCATAGTTTGTTTCATAGGTTTTTCCCAGGGAAGTTTTGATGGTTTCGTCCCAGAGCACGATATTCAGAGCATTCATATAATTGTTCAATTTGTAGTCGATGGAGTCCGCAATCTGCCCGAGCGTTTCATTCATACTGTTTTCCTGGGAGGTGATCAGCTGATGACTGATCTGACGGTAACTCAGGATGCCAAGAAGAAGCATGGGGATCAGACTGATCAGAATGCAGATGGCTGTGATTTTATTCCGAAAAGATAAATTGTTGAATCTAAGAAGAAGTTTTTCTCTCATATCACCTGGAATCCTCCGTTGATTTCTCTTTCGTTTCACGCTGTGACAGGCGTCCGGCTCTGTAGTTGCTTGGCGTCACTCCATACATTTCCTGAAAGGTTTTGATAAAGTAAGAGGGTGTCGGATATCCGACGGATCTGCTGATATCGGCGATCTTCATATTGCTTCCGATCAGGAGATCGCAGGCTTTTTTCATACGGAACTGTTTGAGATACCGGTGAAGTGAGCAGCCTGTCACTTTTGTGAACATGGCGCTTACATAATTCGGACTTAAGTAGACCTGATCCGCCAGCAGATTCAAAGTCAGATCCTCATCGTAGTGCTCTTCAATATACTGCTTAATCTGATAAACCGCGTAATTTGCACCGTCGACTTCCTGATGAAGATTTCCGACAAGCAGGTGGAGATATTTCTGAATCACTTCTCTGATGTCGGTAAAATAACGAAGTCCGTAGATCTTTTCGGCAGCTTTCTCAAAGTCATTTTCGGAAACGGAGGGGATTGCCTTCATAAGCAGCTGAAGCAATGAAACACAGGTGTGTCTCACCCAGACGGGCGTGTGCGCTGTGGAGTCTGAGCATAGCTTTAGAAGCTCCTCCGTAAGAGAAGTGAGCTGTTCCGCATTTTTGAGAGAGATCGCCAGGGCAATCTGCTCAAGCAGGATCTGTTCAGAGAGAGATTCCATCTGAGGCTGTCCCGAAGGAACCAGATTGTCAAAAAAGCTGTCACTATAGTAGGATTTGGATTTGGCAAACGTTATTTCCTTGGAATTTAAGCGGTTTAAAATATCCCCGATGATCTGACGGAACTGTTCCGGATTCACCGGCTTTAAGATGTAATTGACTGCCCGGAGAACCAGTGCGTTTTGCACATATTCGAAATCATCAAAACCACTGAAGAACAGAATTTCCATGTCAGGTTCTGTTTTGCGTGCGATGGAAGCCAGCTCGGTACCCGAGAGAAACGGCATCTGAACATCGGTGAGGAGAATATGTATTTTTTCCTGACGAATAATGGCAAGCGCGTCCTGGCCATTTGCCGCTTCGAGCAGACGAAAACTGTCCGGAAAATCCCGGGTCAGCAGAAAACGGATCAGATCCCGTTCCATGGTCTCATCATCTGCGATCAGAATATTGTACATTTGAAAAACCTCCTAATTCTCTTACTGCTGTTCCAAGTGGTTACAAATTGCATATAGGTACTATAACATTCTTTGAAAAACAGAACAATATGCACAAAGAAAAATCAAAAGAATGTTTTATGAATCGGAAAAACGTTTGATTTACAGGCAGAGAAAAAGGAATTTATAATAAGTCTATCACCAGCGAAACAAGCATTGCCGGGCGGTGTAACACGAAGCTGCAGCAGAGGAAATCCGGAATCCCAGGGGCTGTATGCAATCATCAGGAGGAAAAGGAAAATGAGAAAAAAGATAGGCAGAAGGGCAGCAGTACTGGCTCTTGTCCTGTCCATGACGGCTGGAATAACAGCCTGCGGAAATGACAGCGGCAAGACGGAGGACAATGGAAGTTCCGAAAGCGGAGAACGTGGGACGGTTACCATCACGATGGGACGTCAGACCACAGCGAACCCGAAGTTCCCGGAGGGTGACTCCTATGAGGATAACGCCTACATCCGCATGGTAGAACAGGAACTGAATGTAGACATTAAAGATGAGTTCGAAGCAGAATCAGGAGATGACTATAACCGTCAGGTATCTCTGGCATTATCTGCCGGAAGCCTTCCGGATATCATGAAGGTTGCGACCAAAGACGAACTGACGGAGCTGTATGAAAATGAGTTGATTGCAGATCTGAGCGATGTCTATGAGGAATATGCAAGTGATTATGTAAAGAGCATTTATGATTCTTTTGACGGAAGGGCTCTGGAGGATGTTACCTACGACGGTCAGATGATGGCAATTCCGGCCACCAGTTCCGATGCCGGTCCGGGTATGTGCTGGATCCGCAGTGACTGGGCAGATACCATCGGACTTACCGTAGATGCAGATGGAGACCGCTGCATTACTCTGGACGAGGCAAAGGCGATTGCCGAAGCATTTATGGCTGCAGATCCGGAGAATACAGGAAATATGGTGGGTATGGCCTTTGATGCAAGACTGACTACCACCACATCTGATACGGCGTTTATGATGAACTCCATCGCTTATACTGTGGGAGCATATCCGCGTCACTGGTATCAGGATGAGAACGGAGAACTGATTTACGGTTCCACAACAGATGAGATGAAAGAGGCGCTTTCTATTTTAAAAACCTGGTACGAGGAAGGCGTGGTGGATCCGCAGCTTGGAACAAGAACGTGGGATGATATTACGGCACTGCTGACAAACGGACAGTGCGGTTTGCTCTTTGGCTCCTGGCATACACCGGACTGGCTGCTGAACAATGTGTATGCCCTGAATGACAAGGCCGTTTTTGAACCCTACGCGATTGTAAATGAAGATGGAAAAGTTAACTGTACGCATTACAAAGCGACCGGCGAATATGTCGTAGTCAGCGCCGACTTTGAATATCCGGAGATTGCGATTCAGATCCTGAATCTGATCTATGATGATATGATGAACTCTGCGGAGCTTCTGGAAAAATATCCGGAGGTAAATACCTATCTGAATACCGGTGTAGACGGAACCGCGCGTCCTTATAACATCGAGGTAAAATCAAACACATATCTGCTGGATGAGTATTCTCAGCTGCGTGCAGCTCTGAATGGCGAAGGAACAAAAGAAGAAATCGCTTCCGCAGAGGAACGGTCCAATTATGATGCCATCAAGGCATACCAGGAAGGAAACGGTGATGTGACCGGATGGTGTAAGCTGCATTCCCGCTGCAAAGGTGTGGATCTTCTGACTTATCTGACAGACAATAATCTGTACAACTGGCTGTCCCCGATTTATCCGGAGACGACTACGACGATGGAGACAAACTGGTCGAATCTTCAGACTCTGGAGGAAGAATCCTTTATTAAAATCGTAACCGGTGCTGAGGATCTGGACACCGGCTTTGAAAACTTTGTAGAGAGCTGGTATGAACAGGGCGGCGAGAAGATCCTTGAGGAGATCAGGGAACAGATCGCAGAATAAATAACAGGATTCAAAGAAAAAGGGGCTGCCGCAAATCATTGCGGCAGCTTCCTTAAGAAAGGAGTTTAGTTTTCAGTGAAAGCATTGTCAAAGAATAAAAAATCTCCGGCCAAGAATGCCGCCAGTCGGAAAAATGCGCTGTGTTATCATGCGATGGTTCTCCCGGGAATGCTGTTTTTGGTCGTATTTGGTTATCTTCCCATGCTCGGACTGATTATGGCATTTCAGGATTTTATTCCCGCGAAGGGAATTACCGGTTCGGAATTTGTGGGACTGCAGCATTTTATTTATATGTTCTCCCTTCCGGATATCGGACGAGTTATCCGGAACACGCTGATCATCGCACTTGGAAAGATTATCCTCGGGATGATTATGTCGATTATCTTCGCAATTCTGCTGAATGAGATCCGCATGAAATTTCTCAAGAAGACGGTACAGACGATTGTATATCTGCCCCACTTTCTTTCCTGGGTTGTTCTGGCATCGGTTGTAATCAATATGTTCAATATCGACGGATCGGTAAATCAGATCATTGCCTCCCTGGGCCTTGGAAAAATCAATTTTCTTGGAAGCAATAACTGGTTCCGCAAACTGATTATCGGAACGGATGTCTGGAAAGAATTCGGCTACAATTCTGTGGTATACCTTGCTGCAATTACCGGTATTGATGCAGGACTCCATGAGGCAGCCGCCATTGACGGCGCGTCCTGGTGGAAACGTGTGTGGCATATTACACTTCCGGGCATGATGCCGATCATCCTGCTGATGACAGCCATGAACCTGACTTCTGTTTTGAGCGCAGGCTTTGACCAGATCTACAACCTGTATTCACCGGTTGTGTATGAGGTGGGAGATGTGCTGGATACATACGTTTACCGAATCGGTCTGGTAGGAAGACAGTACAGCTTTGGTACCGCCGTGGGACTCTGCCGGTCTGTGGTTGCCATGATTCTGCTTGTGAGTGCTAATAAGATTACACAAAAACTGACAAGTCAGAGCATTTTCTAAGTCTGGGAGGAAGAAAGATATGCTGGATACAAAGAGTACAAGCTCCAAAATTCGGAATACCGTGATTCATATCATTGTGATCCTGCTGGGATTGGCCTGTTTACTCCCGCTGATTAACATTGTAGCAATTTCTTTCAGCGGCAGTGCCGCAGTGACGGCGAACAGGGTTGGTCTGCTGCCGGTTGACTTTACGACATCTGCTTATCGGAGAATTGTTGAGGACAGCCAGTTCTGGCGTTCCTTTGCTATCTCGGTGGTTCGTGTTGCGGTGACACTGATTCTGAATCTTGTGCTGGTCGTTCCGATGTCCTATGTGATGACACGGTCGAAAAGGGAATTTGGAGCGAGAAATATTTATATGAACCTGCTGATCTTTGCCATGCTGTTTAACGGCGGTATGATCCCAACCTATATCGTGATCAAGGAACTGCATCTTCTGAATACGATCTGGGCGCTGATTCTGCCGGGGGCAGTGCCGATTTTCAGTGTGATTCTGCTGATGAACTTTTTTAACGGCGTGCCGAAGGCGCTGGAGGAAGCTGCGATTGTGGATGGCGCCAATCAGTTTCAGGTTCTGATTCGCATCATGGTCCCATGTGCCAAACCGTCGATTGCCACGATTTCTCTGTTTAGTATTGTCGGAAGCTGGAATGATTTCTTCAGCGGCCTGATTTATATGCAGAAAGTAAAGGATTATCCGATCATGACGTATATTCAGTCTCTGAGCATTGACCTGCAGGAACTGGTAAATAATGCCTCAAGCAGTTCCGCACTGGAAAATGTAGCTGAGCTGTCGAATAAGAATCTGAATGCAGCAAAAATTGTAGTGGCTGTCATACCGCTTCTGATTATCTATCCGTTTCTTCAGCGGTATCTGATCAGCGGTATTGTCATGGGATCCGTCAAAGGATAATGGAGGAAAGAATGGAAAGAGCGTGGTGGAAAGAAGCGATTGTATATGAGATTTACCCCAGAAGTTTTATGGACAGTGACGGCGACGGGGTCGGCGATCTTCGCGGCATCATTTCCCGGCTGGATTATCTCAAAGAACTTGGAATTGATGTGATCTGGCTGGCGCCTGTGTATCAGTCTCCCAACGATGACAATGGTTATGACATCAGTGACTATCAGGCCATCATGAAGGAATTTGGAACGATGGAGGATTTTGATGAGATGCTGGAAGGCATCCATGCGCGCGGAATGCGTCTGGTTATGGATTTGGTGGTAAATCATACATCAGACGAACATGCATGGTTTGTGGAAAGCAGAAGCTCAAAGACAAATCCTTACCGGGATTACTATTTCTGGAGAGAGGGCAAAGACGGTCGGGAGCCGAACAACTGGGGAAGCTGTTTTTCCGGTTCTGCCTGGAAATACGATGAGACAACCGATATGTATTTTCTGCATGTATTTTCAAAAAAGCAGCCGGATCTGAACTGGGACAATCCGAAAGTGCGGGAAGATGTCTTTTCCATGATGAACTGGTGGTGTGAGAAAGGGATCGACGGATTTCGCATGGATGTTATCAGCTTCATTTCAAAAGAAGAAGGACTGCCCGATGGACCGAAGTTTCCGGGTGCTCTCCACGGCTTCCCCAGGTGTGTTAATGGTCCTCATGTGCACGAGTATCTGCAGGAGATGAACCGGGAAGTACTCTCAAAATATGATCTGATGACCGTGGGAGAGTGTTCGGGAGTGACCATTGAGGAAGCGAAAAAGTATGCCCGCGCAGACGGAAAAGAATTAAGCATGGTTTTCCAGTTTGAGCATGTGGGACTGGATGACGGAAAGTTTGGCAAATGGACGGACCGCCGGATGGAACTGAAGGGATTCCGTGAGGTCATGAGCAAATGGCAGACGGAGCTGGAGGGAAAAGCATGGAACAGCCTGTTTCTCGGAAACCATGACCAGCCCAGATCAATTTCCAGATTTGGCAACGATGATCCCAGATACCGGGAAGTCTGTGCCAAGATGCTTGCGACCTGCATTCATATGATGCAGGGAACTCCCTACCTTTATCAGGGGGAGGAGCTTGGCATGACAAACTGTCCGTTCGAAACGCTGGAGGAATTGAGAGACATTGAGAGTATCAATGCATTCCACGAGCTGACAGAATCCGGAAAAATCGACCCGGAAGATATGATGCGCTACATCAATCTGCGGGGAAGGGACAATGCCAGAACCCCCATGCAGTGGGACGACAGTGCCAATGCGGGATTTACAACCGGGACTCCGTGGATCAAAGTAAACCCGAATTATACCAAAATCAATGCGATGGCGCAGCAGAAAGATCCGAATTCTGTCTTTCATTATTATCAGAAACTACACAGACTGCGAAAAGAGGAGGATGTGATTGTCTACGGAAAGTATCAGCTTCTGGAACCGGAAAGCGAGTCCCTTTATGTTTATACCAGGACGCTGGAGAAGGATAAACTGCTTGTGATCTGTAATTTCACAGATCAGGAAGTATCCTACCGGATACCGGAGGAATTCTCGAATGGACGGATACTGATCGGAAATCTGCGGGAAGAAGGAACATCTGCAGAGGAAACGGTTCAGCTGAAACCGTATGAAGCAATTGTACTAAAAGTGGTACAGGAATAAAGTAACTGTTACTCTTTTTTGGAAAGGAAATCGGTCAAAAGAATGAAAGAATACATGAAACTGCAGACGTGTGCAGCGGCAAGGCCGGAAAATGTGATCCAGGGGGACTGCTACCGGGTCACAGTGCTGACGAAAAGCCTGGTGCGTGTGGAATACAGTGCGGATGGAATTTTTACGGATCAGCCAACCCAGACAGTACTCTACAGAGACTTTCCGCCTGTCGACTTTCGTGTGAAGGAGACAGAGGATGGTCTTCTGATCAGCACAGAATATTTTCAGCTCTGCTATGATCGGAGAGAGTTTTCCTCCCATGGACTGTCTCTGGCGTGTAAGGGAGTAGATCTGGAGGGAATGCCAGGCGGTAATATGCCCGCATGGCGTTATGGGAGCAGCCGTCCCACACTGAAAGGAACAGCGCGGACGCTGGATAATGTGGACGGTGCCTGTGCTCTGGAGGAGGGACTGATGTCCTACTGGAATGGCTGTGCGTGCCTGGCCGATTCACGGACACTGACGCTGACCGGGGATGGATGGGTGGAGCCAAGAAAAACAGGAATTTCGGATATCTATCTGTTTGCCTACGGTCATCGTTACCGGGAAGCTCTGAAGGATTTTTATCGACTGTGCGGCAGAACGCCGATGCTGCCGCGTTTTGCCCTGGGCAACTGGTGGAGCAGATATTATCCATACACGGAGGAATCTTATCTGGAGCTGATGGAGCAATTTGATAAGGAAAAGATTTCGTTTTCCGTGGCAGTCATTGATATGGACTGGCATTTGGTGGACATCGATCCGAAATACGGAACCGGATGGACCGGTTTTACCTGGAATAAAGAGCTGTTTCCGGAACCGGAGCGCTTCCTGCAAAAGCTGCATGACCGGGGAATGAAAGTTACGCTGAACCTGCACCCTGCAGATGGAATCCGCTCGTACGAAGAGTGTTATCCGCGTATGGCGAAACGACTGGGATGGGATATCAGCGAGGAAGAGCCTGTAAACTTTGATATTGCGGATCCGGATTTTACGGAAGCTTATTTCGAGGAAGTACTCCATCCGATGGAGAAGGAGGGTGTGGATTTCTGGTGGATTGACTGGCAGCAGGGAACCGACACCAAGGTAAAAGGGCTGGATCCGCTCTGGATGCTCAATCATTTCCATTATCTGGACAGCAAAAGAGAGGGCAGACGGGCCATGACCTTCTCCCGTTATGCGGGGCCGGGTTCTCACCGCTATCCGATCGGATTTTCCGGAGATACCGTGATCTCCTGGGATTCCCTTGATTTTCAGCCGTATTTCACAAGTACAGCTTCCAATATCGGATATGGCTGGTGGAGCCATGATATCGGCGGACATATGATGGGAAGCAAAAACGATGAGCTGGAGGCGCGGTGGTATCAGTTCGGTGTGTTTTCGCCGATCAACCGGCTTCACAGCAGCAGCAGTATTTTTAATGGAAAAGAACCCTGGAGATTCAAAAAAGAGGTCCGTGAGACAATGGATGAATTCCTTCGTCTGCGTCACCGCCTGATCCCTTATCTGTATACGATGAATTACCGTGCCTTTGCAGAGGGTGAGCCAATCTGCCAGCCGATGTATTACGAATATCCCACAAAATGGGAAAGCTATCAGCGCAAGAATCAGTATTTCTTCGGCAGTGAGCTGATGGTGATCCCGATTACCACACCGCGGATAGCAGAACTGAATGCCGCGGAAGTAAAAGTGTGGCTGCCAAAAGGCCTGTGGTTCGATTTCTTTACCGATACAGTTTACCAGGGAGGGAGAAGCCTTTGTATGTACCGGGGGATCGACAGTATTCCGGTTCTTGCAAAAGCCGGTGCCATTGTGCCGATGACTGAGGAGATTCTGTCCGGGGATGTGGGAAAAAATCCACAGGAACTTACCGTGCGGATCTATCCGGGAGCGGACAACAGTTTCGTCTTATATGAGGATGAAAATGATACCGAGGGATATCTGCAGGGAATCTGTGTCAAAACAAAGCTGTCCCTTGACTGGGATCAGAAACGGTTTGTGATTGAACCGGTGGAAGGCCGGGAAGAGCTGATCCCAAAGGAGCGGACCTGGCAGATCAGGCTGCAGAAAATCACAGCCGCAAAGGCCACGGTACGGATCAATGGCGTGGAACAGAGCGTCCGGCAGGACAAGGAAGGCAGTACGCTTGCGATCACGCTGTGCCAGATCAGACCGCAGGACCGCATTGAGATTGAACTTCCAGCTGACTGTGAAATCGCCGGAAATTCGACCGGACAGCAGCTGTATGAATTCCTGAATCAGGCAGAAATCCGGTATTTTCTGAAAGATCAGATCTATGGACTGGCAGCAAAACACAGGGAGAAAGAGGCGGATCTTATGGGAGAAATGCAGGTGATGGGTGTCTCGGAACCTTTGCAGAGAGCTGTCCTGGAACTCGTAAATGCCTATGATGGCTGAATAAAAATGATTTGTTGTAAATCGTGTGTGTGAAAAGCCCCTTCCGGGGAGACGGGTGCACATAGTGTGCATTTGTCAGTACGGAGGGGGCTTTTTTTATCGAAAAGTCATTTGCTATAGAAAAAAGCTATTGCAGGGACAAGAAAAGTACAATGATGGAAAAGGCTTCTTTTTATTGACATTTGGAGGATTGGTTACTATAATCTAAAACATACTAAACATAGCGAGTGAGTAGGAATAACGAGGAACAGAAAGGAAGACTCTTGAAATGATAGAATTCGAGAATGTGAGCAAGGTGTTTCAAATCGGGACATCAAAGGTCCAGGCATTGAAATCAGTAAACCTGAAAATAGAAACCGGCGATATCTATGGGATAATCGGATTTTCCGGCGCAGGAAAATCGACACTGCTGCGGACAATCAATGCGCTGGAGCGGCCGACAGACGGAAGAGTCCTGATTGACGGAGAGGATATCCAGACACTTTCCAAAGAAAAGCTGCGGCAAAGGAGAAAAAAGATCGGCATGATTTTTCAGCAGTTCAATCTTCTGGAGACAAAGACAGTATATGAAAATGTGGCCCTGCCGCTGAAACTGAATCATGTGCCGAAACAGCAGATCAAAAAGAAGGTGGAAGAAATCCTGGAATTTACGGAGCTGACGGACAAACGGGATGTCTATCCGGGAAAGCTTTCCGGAGGACAAAAGCAGAGAGTCGGCATTGCCCGCGCGCTGGCCACAGAGCCTACGATTCTTCTGAGTGACGAAGCCACCAGCGCACTGGATCCAAAGACGACAGAGTCGATCTTAAAGCTGCTGAAAAAAATCAATCGGGAGTTACATATCACGATTATCCTGATCACACATGAGATGAACGTCATTCAAAGCATCTGTAATCATGTGGCAGTGATGGAAAACGGTGAGATTGTGGAAAAGGGAGAGGTGATTGACATCTTTGGCGCACCCAGACAGGAAATCACCCGAAACTTTGTGAAATCAGTCATTCACGATGAAGTGCCGGAACGTCTGACGGCAGGAATCCTAAGGCAGAGCCAGAATTATCGTGTGCTGCGGCTCAAATTTCTGGATTCCGACAGTACCGAATCTGTGCTGGCGCAGATCAACAAGAAATTTGAAGTCGAGACAAATATTCTGTTTGCCAATATCAGCGAGATTCAGGAGAGAATTCTGGGAATCATTATCGTTCAGGTGATAGGAAGTGAGACGGAAATCAACAAAGCAGAAGCATATCTTGAGAAACAGAGGGTCGGATATGCGGAAGTGGATCTGGAGAAAGGAGCATAAGACATGACAGCAGCAATTGAAAATTTTCTTGGCATCCCTTTGGAAAAGGTTTTTGTTTCCATCAATGAAACCGTGTACATGGTAAGCATTTCATTGATTATCGGAGCTGTACTGGCGTTTTTCATCGCCATGCTGCTTATGTTTTGCCGGAAGGGAGGCCTCTATGAAAACCGGCTGGTTTATGGCATTCTGAATCTGGTAATCAATATTGTGCGAAGTACACCGTTTGTCGTGCTTTTGATCGCGGTGATGCCTTTGACGAAAGCAATTATCGGAACCAGAATCGGACCGACTGCAGCGATTGTACCTCTGACGATTTTTATCGTTCCGTTCCTTGCCCGTCTGATGGAGAATTCTCTTCTGGATACGGGAAAGGGAATTCTGGAGGCAGCACAGTCGATGGGAGCTTCCGTTTTTCAGATGATCTTTTACTTTATTTTACCGGAATCCCTGGGATCTCTGATCCTCTCTCTGACGACCGGAATCGTCGGACTGATCGGTTCCAGCGCGATGGCAGGATATATCGGAGGAGGCGGAATCGGAAGCCTGGTGCTAAATTACGGTTACAACCGGTTCAATTTTGAACTGATGTATACGCTTGTTGTCCTTTTGATCATCATTACACAGATTATCCAGTCTCTGGGCAATCACCTTGCTGGAAAGGCGAGGAAAAACAGTTGAAGAAGGCTTGAATTTGACAGATTTTAAACAGTTCTAAGAGTAACAGGAATCACTATCAATATCATTAGTTAGAAAGAGGAGAAATGATTATGAAAAATAAAATTTTAAAAAACGTATTGACATTTACAGCTACCGCCGCAATTTTGGCAGGATGCGGAAATAGCACCGCTGTGACTTCACAGGAAAACAGCAGTGAGGATACGAGCGTATCAAACAGCAATGCACAGGGAACTTCCTCTGCTTCAGAAGACCAGCAGTCAGAAAATACCAAGACGAACATCGTCTACGCGAAAGGTGTCGGTCCCTATACCGAATTATTTGAGGAAGCGATTATTCCAATTCTGGAAAAACAGGGGTATACTTTTACCTGTACAGAACTGGATCTGAATCAGGCAGATGCCGCAATCTCCAGCGGTGATGCGGATGTCTCGGTGGAGCAGCATCTGGCCTATATGAAGGCATACAACGAGCAGGCGGACGGTCATCTGGTGGCACTTGGCCGGGTTCCTACCGTTCCCGCGTCCGTATTTTCCGAAAAGCATGATTCACTGGATGAAATCGGAGACGGAATGGTGATTGCGGTTCCGCAGGATGCCGGGAATCAGGCAAGAGCGTTTGTAATGCTGCAGGATCTGGGTTGGATTACCTTAAAAGACGGAACAGATTACGCCACTGCAGCAGCTGAAGATGTGGAAGAAAATCCATACAATCTGGAATTTTATGAGCTGCAGACGACGTATATCGCAACCAGCCTCAGTGATTTTGATTACGGTGTGATCACGGGAAGTATCGTATACAATGCAGGTATCGATCCTTCCACAGCACTTTTTAACGAAAATCTGACGGATGATTTCTGGCTGCAGGTAGTGGTCAACGAGGAGAATCAGGATGCCGAGTGGGCAAAAGCGATTGTAAATGCCTATCAGTCGGAGGAATTCCTGACCTGGATCAAAGAGAACAACGGACCCAAATACAGCAATCTCTGGTCTGTTCCGGAGTATGACAGCGAATCCTGAAAAAGAGATCCGGATATCGGAATAAGGAGAAGACATATGGATGCAGTAGAGAAGAAAATCATTGATCTCATTGATCAGAACAAAGAGGAAATACTGGAGTTTGCCAGGGATATTTATTCCCATGCGGAGCTGGGCTATAAAGAGTTCCGTACCTCACAAAAATTTGTGGAATTTATGAAAAAGAAAAATCTTCCCGTCACGGAAGGGCTGGCAGTGACCGGGGCAAAAGCCTATCTCAACGAGGAGAAGAAAGAAAATGCCAGCCTTGCCCTGATTGGCGAGCTGGATGCTCTTAGAATTCCAAATCACAAATATGCGAACCCGGACACACAGGCAGCACACTGCTGCGGTCACCATGCGCAGCTGACCGGATTGATCGGGGCAGCAATCGCTCTGACGGATCCGGAAGTTGCATCAGCGCTGGATGGACAGATCATCTTCTTTGCGGTTCCGGCAGAAGAATACGGCGAAGTAGAATTTAAAAACCAGCTGAAGGAGGAAGGGAAAATCCGCTATGGCGGAGGAAAATGTGAGCTGATTCGAATCGGGGCATTCGATGACGCGGATCTGTGTGTGGCGCACCACAGCAGAGGCGGTAATGCGATCTCGTTCAATCAGGGCAGCAACAACGGTTTTGTCAGCAAAGTCATTCGCTATCATGGGAAAGCAGCCCATGCGGCGGGAAGCCCAGAGAAAGGTGTCAATGCGCTGAATGCGGCTTCGCTGGGACTGACCGCGCTGGCATATCACAGAGAAACCTTCCGGGATCAGGACCACGTGCGGATTCACCCGATCATGACAAAAGGCGGTGATCTGGTCAATGTCGTACCGGAGGAAGTGGTTATTGAGACACTGGTGCGCGCCTCCAACGGTCCGGCCATCTGCGATGCGTCCGCAAAGACAGACCGTGCTTTCTTTGCCGGCGGCGCGGCACTTGGGGCGACGGTGGAGATCGAAACCATGCCCGGTTACCTGCCCACCATACCTCAGGCGCCAAATCCGGCAGTTGTGGAAGCAGCACGAATTGCCGCAGAGGGAACCGACTATCCGGTCGTAATCGAAGATGACTTCACAAGAGTCAACGGCGGTTCCACCGATGTGGGAGATGTACAGCACTTAAAGCCTGTGTACACCTTCCATACCGGAGGAGTAGAGGGAAATTTCCACAGCGCAGAATTTACAGTGACAGACGAAAATCTGGCTTACCTGGAAACCGCAAAAATCTTTGCGCTGTCTGCATACCGCCTGCTGAGAAACGGGGCAGCCGAGGCAAAAAAGGCAGTCAGAGAGTATCAGCCCAAATATACCAAAGACGAATACATTGCCTACATGGAATCCCAGATCCGCAAAGAAATCCGGCAGTAACCGTCATCCCGGACAGTGAGCAGGAGGGAAAGAAATGATTGTAATGGAGGGTCCGGTGTGCTATAATGCAATTGCAGATTTATTTGAAAACTAAATAAGAAACAGTTGGTGCCGCAAGGTATCGTTGCGGAGAATAGGGAAACAGGTGAAAGGCCTGTGCGATCTCGTCACTGTATGCAAGTAGTGTGTTGCTATCATGTCACTGAAGTTTTTCGGGAAGGCGGCAATGCGCGTTTAACTGCGAGCCAGGAGACCTGCCAGCTGTGGTACGGGAATGACAATTCCAGATCACGAGGTTTGATTGTACCGAATTTATATTTCGACAATCCAACTGCATTTATGCGTTGGATTTTGTTTTTTTCGCACCCTTTATTTAGATTATCTTCAAATGCACTGCATAAATAAAACGTAAAGGGGACGAAAAACATGAGAAAGAAAATCGTAACGTTATTACTCGCAGCAGCAATGGCATCCTCTCTGTTGGCAGGATGCGGCGGAAGTGATACTACAAGTCAGTCATCTTCCTCGCAGACTTCCAGTGTATCGGAGAGCGCAGCGGACGTATCGGCCGAATCCGACAAAGAGGAGATTTCGGATCAGGAGGCGGCTGACAATGTGGCAGCACTGATCGATGCGATCTATGTGCAGGAGAGAACAGAGGATACGGATGCGCAGTGTGCGGCTGCAAAGGCTGCATGGGATGCCTTGACGGATGCGCAGAAAGAGCTGGTAGAAGGTGAAAATGCGGATCCGGACTACTTTGGAAGAGATACCGGAGATGCGTCAAAGGACGATCCGCGCAATCAGGATGAGATCGGAGAGAATGAGCTGCTGGTAGTCAGCTTCGGTACCTCGTTTAATGACAGCCGTGTCGCTGATATCAAGGGGATTGAGGATGCTCTGCAGGAAGCATATCCTGACTGGTCTGTAAGAAGAGCATTTACCGCACAGATCATCATCAATCACGTACAGGCACGTGACGGGGAATTCATCGATAATATGCAGCAGGCGCTGGATCGGGCAGTGGCGAACGGTGTAAAGAATCTTGTAATTCAGCCGACTCATCTGATGCATGGCGCAGAGTACGATGAACTGATGGAGGCTGTGGAAGAGTATCAGGATCAGTTTGAGACTGTGAGCGTTGCTGAGCCGCTGCTCGGCGAGGTAGGCGCGGATGCTTCTGCCACAAACGATGACAAAGCCAAAGTTGCAAAGGCAATTACTTCAAAAGCAGTCGAGACGGCAGGTTATGACAGCCTGGATGCTGCAAAAGAGGATGGAGCCGCATTTGTATTTATGGGACACGGAACCTCTCATACTGCCAAGGTATCCTATAGCCAGATGCAGGCACAGATGCAGGAACTGGGATATGAAAATGTGTTTATCGGAACCGTTGAAGGAGAACCGGAAGAGACCGCCTGCGAGGCAGTGATTGAGGCAGTTGCCGATGCGGGATATCAGAAAGTTATTCTTCGTCCTCTTATGGTGGTAGCCGGTGACCATGCGAATAATGATATGGCAGGCGATGATGAGGACTCCTGGAAGAGTATGTTTATTGCATCCGGAAAATTTGACACGATCGAGACACAGATTGCAGGTCTTGGCGAAATCGAAGAAATCCAGCAGATTTATGTTGCTCACACAGCGGATGCCATTGGCACACTGGGTACAGGCAGTGCAGCATCGACAGCAAATGCAGCAGGAAGCGTTCTGGAGGATGGTGTTTACACGGCCGATTTTAACACCGACAGCAGTATGTTCCGCGCAAATGAGGCCTGCGAAGGGAAAGGAACGCTGACAGTGAAAGGCGGAGAAATGGTCATCCACGTATCTCTTGCTTCCAAAAATATTGTGAATCTGTTCCCCGGATTTGCCGAAGATGCTGCAAAGGACGGTGCAGAACTTCTGAATCCTACGACGGATACCGTTACCTACAGTGATGGAGAATCCGAAGAAGTCCATGGCTTTGACATTCCGGTTCCGGCACTGGATGAGGAATTTGATCTGGCGCTGATTGGCACCAAAGGCGTGTGGTATGATCACAAAGTCAGCGTTTCCAACCCGGTAAAAGCAGAATAAACAGATCGGTGCAGCTATCAGACAGGAGAATCCCCCCGCTTTTTGAGGCGGGGGGAGATTTCTATCTGAAAAAGACTGTGTTTTGCAAAAAAGAGATCCGATGAAAGACATTTTCAGAAGAAAAACTGGAGAACAATATGAAAAAAAGAATTTTGTCATGGATAAGTACCACGCTGATACTTTTGGCCATTCTTTCGGGAAACGTGGCAGCAGGTCAGACGATCTGCCTGGCGGAGGAACTGTCTGCGCAGGCGGCGTCCATTGACAGGGAAGACGGTGAATATCAGATACAAGTGGAACTGGAAGGAGGAACCGGGAGAGCTACGGTGACATCCCCGGCTGTACTGATTGTAAAGGACTCCTGCGCTTATGCGAGAATCGAGTGGAGCAGTTCCAAATTTGACTATATGATTGTGGCCGGAGAAAAATATCTTCCCATCAATGAAGATGGCAATTCGGTATTTGAGATCCCTGTTCTCGTATTTGATGAGCCGATGACAGTGATTGCAGACACAACTGCCATGAGTGTACCTCATGAGGTGGAATATACTTTCACGTTTGCTTCGGATCAGATTACGTCCGGAAAACAGACGGTAAAGGGAAGCGTTTTTGGACTTGTACTGGTGATCATCTCTGCAGCCGGATGCCTTGTCGTATACTTCGTGAAGAAAAAAC
The DNA here is from genome assembly GCA_022766945.1 of Fusicatenibacter sp. Taxonomy (GTDB): domain Bacteria; phylum Bacillota; class Clostridia; order Lachnospirales; family Lachnospiraceae; genus Fusicatenibacter. The sequence goes on from JALEOU010000042.1 coordinate 44,952, forward strand.
AGCGTCCGTGAAATTTTGAGTGGAAAGAAGGAGTTCCGTAAAATGAAACGAGTGACCATGATTCTGATCAGTGTGCTTACGATATTTCTGCTGGCATCCTGCAGCAGTACCCAACCTTCAAAGACAGACAAAACGAATCCGCAGATCAGTGAGTCGCTGACCCATACAGGCAGCATGGAGCTTACCTATGCGAAGAATTTTTCAGTTGACTATTATGAGGATGGGTATGCGCTGATTTGCATTTCCAACGGGGATCGCTATCTGGTGATTCCGGAAGGGAAAGAATGTCCGCATGATGTGGAAAAAGACATTGTTCGGATTCAAAAACCGGTGAAAAATGTCTATCTGGCGGCATCCGCAGCCATGGATATCTTTGTGGCACTGGATCGTCTGGATGTGATCCGCTTCTCCGCACTGAATAGCGATTCCTGGTATATCACGGAAGCAAAAGATGCAATGGAAAGCGGAGAGATTCTTTATGCCGGAAAGTATTCATCGCCGGATTATGAACAGATTGTATCAGGAAGCTGCAGTCTGGCCATCGAAAATACGATGATTTATCACACACCGGAAGTAAAAGAACAGCTGGAAAAGTTTGGCATTCCGGTGCTGGTGGATTACTCCAGCTATGAGACGGAGCCGCTCGGCAGAACCGAATGGGTGAAACTTTACGGCCTGCTCACTGACCGGGAGGAGGCAGCGGATGCACTGTTTTCGGAACAGGTCAATGCGTTTGCGGATATCAGTTCAAAGGATCGCACGGACAAAACGGTGGCATTTTTCTATATTACAAGCAACGGTGAGGTGAATGTCCGTAAATCCTCCGATTACCTGCCAAAGATGATTGATCTGGCAGGCGGAAATTATATCTTCGATGATCTGGGAGACAAAGAGGATACCGCGTCCTCTACCATGTCCATGCAGATGGAAGAGTTCTATGCCTCCGCCAAAGATGCGGATTATATCATTTACAACAGTACCATCGAGGGGGAATTGAATTCCGTGGAGGATCTGCTCTCCAAGAGTTCACTCCTTGCCAACTTCAAAGCGGTGCAGGAAGGAAATGTGTACTGCACAACGAAGAACCTGTATCAGTCTTCCATGGAACTTGGAACCATTATTTCTGATATTCACAATATGATCACTGGAAAAGAGGAAGAGCTTACCTACATTTATAAGCTCGATCAGGACAGATGAGAAAAACGAATCGGTATTTATTGGGTTATCTGATTTTGCTGCTGCTTCTGGCAATATTTCTGGCAGTTAATATTTGCGTGGGAAGTGTGAACATTCCGCTTTCAGAGGTATGGAATCTGTTTCGGGGAGCAGAAGTCGATTCCATGTCTACGGATATTATTCTGCAGATCCGGCTTCCAAGAGCGCTTGCAGCGGCGATTCTTGGGGGAGCGCTGGCACTGTCCGGTTATCTTCTGCAGACCTTTTTCCATAATCCAATTGCCAGCCCTTTTACCCTTGGCGTTTCATCCGGTGCAAAAGTAGTGGTGGCGCTGATTATGATTCTTTTTCTGCAGAAAGGATATACCATCAATTCGCTGGCGATGATTCTGTCAGCGTTTGTGGGAGCTATGATTTCCATGGGATTTGTGCTGCTGATTGCCAGAGTGATTGACAAGATGTCGATGCTGATTGTCAGCGGCGTCATGATCGGCTACATCTGTTCTGCAATTACTGATTTTGTGGTAACCTTTGCGGACGACGCCAATATCGTGAATCTCCATAACTGGTCCAAGGGAAGCTTTTCCGGTATCAGCTGGGACAATGTGATTGTGATGGCAATCGTTGTTTTTGCGGCATTATTCTGTGTTTTTCTGCAGTCCAAGCCGATCAGCGCGTATCAGCTGGGAGAAGTATATGCTCAGAATATGGGTGTCAATGTGAAAACATTCCGCGTGATTCTGATTTTACTGTCCAGCGTGCTTGCGGCCTGTGTGACGGCATTTGCCGGTCCGGTTTCGTTTGTCGGGATTGCGGTGCCGCATCTGGTCAAAAGCCTGTTTAAGACAGCAAAACCGATTGTGATGATTCCGGGATGTTTTCTCGGGGGAGCGTCTTTTTGCCTGATGTGTGACTTGCTGGCGCGAACGATGTTTGCGCCTACAGAGCTGAGCATCAGTACGGTGACAGCAATTTTCGGAGCTCCGGTTGTTATTTTTATTATGATACGAAAGAAGAAAGACAGGGCAGAGTAAAGGATGAGGGATGAGTATTATTTTCGCACAGAGGGACTGACCGTAGGCTATGATGGTGTCCCGCTGATCAAAGAGATTGAAATCAGTATCCGGCGCGGGGAGATTCTGACCCTGATCGGTCCAAACGGTGCAGGCAAGACGACGATTTTGAAAAGTATCATCCGACAGCTTTCCCCTATCGGCGGTATGGTGTATCTGGACGGCCGGTCAATGCAGGAAATGAGCGGCAAGGAAATCGCCACCAGAATGTCTGTTGTTCTTACAGAGCGGACAAAACCGGAACTGATGAGCTGTGAGGATGTGGTGTCAACGGGACGCTATCCTTACACCGGCACGTTCGGCCTGCTGTCCAAAAAGGATCGGGAAATTGTGCGGGAATCGATGGAACTAGTACATATCACAGAGCTTGCGGATCGGGATTTTACCAGAATCAGTGACGGACAGAAGCAGCGGGTTATGCTGGCTCGAGCGATCTGTCAGGAACCGGATCTGATTGTGTTGGATGAGCCCACGTCCTTTCTGGATATCAAATATAAGCTGGAATTTCTTGCCATTATCCAGAAGCTGTCCAGAACCCGTAACCTGTCGGTAATTATGTCACTGCACGAGCTGGATCTGGCCGGACGTATTTCGGATAAGATAGTTTGTGTCAGAGGAGACAAAGTGGACAGGTACGGTACTCCGGAAGAAATTTTTACCGAAGGATATATACCGGAACTGTACGAAATGACAGTGGGAAGCTATGATGAGCTCTCCGGCAATCTGGAGCTTGCGCGGGTGATGGGAGAAGCAAAGGTACTGGTATTGTCCGGCAATGGCACAGGCACGGGACTGTTCCGCAGATTACAGAGAGAGGGGATTCCCTTTGCAGCCGGTATTTTGTGGGAAAATGATCTGGACTATCCATCGGCCAGAGCTTTGGCCTCGGAGGTAATCTCTGTCAGGGCATTTGCATCGATCAGTATGGCGGAAAAAAGGCGGGCGATGGAACTGATTGATCAGTGTACCGGGGTCCTTTGCACGCTGCCGCAGGAGAAATTTGGACAAATGGGAGAGTATGGCCGCATTCTGGAAGAACTTTGGGTGTATGCGGACAGGCAGGGAAAAATCGTTCAACGGTAGCGTTTCTTCATGGAAAAACCTCTTCCGCGCACCTCATTGACATGGCTGATGATCAGAAAACTTTCCGGATCGATGGAGCGGATCAGTTTTTCCATTTTGGGCAGCTCCCGATTGGAGACGATGCTCAGGACAATCTGTGTTTTCTTCTGCAGATAGCCCCCTTCTCCGTCCAGAATTGTGACGCCTCTGTCAATTCGGGTCAGGATAGCTTTTCGGATGTCATCGGATTTGCTGCTGATCACTTTTACTTCCGTTTTTGATGTTCCGACAAGGAGCATTTTATCCAGTACGATGGTATAGATCATCACAAGTACAATGCCGTACAGGATATTTTCAGCAGGGCGATAGAGCGCCTGTCCCAGGAGAATGCACACATCGAATGCGTACATGCTGATGGACACGGGAACGTGAAGTGTTTTTTGCAGAATCAGGGGAGGAATATCCATTCCTCCTGTGGAAGCTCCGGAGCGGATGACAAGGCCAAGCGCGATTCCGATTCCAAGACCGGAAAAGAGTGTACAAAGCAGCAGATCCTCTGTCATGACATAATCCCCCAGAATACGATTCAGAAGTTCCAGAAAACAGGGATACAAAAAAGTGCTGGCAAGTGTTGTGAGTGCAAACTGCTTTCCGAGCACGCAAAATCCGAGAATCAGCATGAGCACATTGAAAATGAGCACGAACAGTGAAATGGGGACACCAAAGAAATGCTCCATTGTCAGAGCGATGCCGGTTGTGCCTCCTGTCACAAGAGAGGAGGGCAGAAGGAACAGCTTGACAGCCAAAGCATATAGAAAGTTGCCTGCCATGACACAGAAAAAAGACGAGACAGTCTGTAAAAGATGAGAATCCTTGTCCATAGATAAACCTCCGCAAATCAGTTTCGATTGTTCCGTATATCAAAAAAATCCACGGATGCCGGAGAATTTTCCCTGACAAACGTGGATCGAGGATATACCTAATACGAGAATTACTATAGCGAATTGTACAAAAAATGTCAAGGTTAAAATGATAACAGAAATCGATTCTGTTACAGCGTCAGAATAAAAGTAAAGGATGCATTTTCCGTGTCATAGAGATGCGGACCTCCTACCGATAAAAGCGGTGCATGTAAATTCCGGATCGTGATTTCATCGCATGTAAGAGCAGTGATGGCATGAAGTTTTCGATTACCACCGCTGCATACGTCATAGGGATTCACCGGAAGTCCGAGTTTTGTAACTGTGAGTTTCCAGGGATCGTCTATCCCAAGATGAAATCCGAAGAAAATAGCTTCCGGAATACGGCTGGCATCTTTGTGAAACCACTGTACCGTTACAGTAATCTGGTTTTCAATGTATAATTCCAGGTAGGAGTCTTCAGATTCAGAACACATTCCAGCCCTGGCTTGGCAAAATCAGGTTTGGACCGCCATTTTGCACAAGATAAGGGACAATTGCCTGAATATAACCTGTGAGCACAGAGAAGTGGATATCCGCTGTTGACATCACTATTTAGATGTAGTATCATACAAAAATAGTTGATACTACATCTAAATGGAGGAACCACAATGGACGCAACCAGGAGAGAAATCACAAAAATAGCGCGGGAAGTCAGTAAATTTACAGTACAGACGATGAAAGAAGAGGGCATCGGTACGGCGGAATTTGATTTTATCCATCTGATTCGCCATCACCCAGGCATCACCCAGGCAGAAGTGCGGGAGCAGTTAAAGATCGATAAAGGAGCCGCCGCCCGGCGCACAGCCAGCCTGGAGGCAAAAGGTTACCTGATCCGAAAGCCGAATCCGGCGGATGGACGCAGCCGGCTGCTCTATGCAACGGAAAAAGCGGAACAGCTGAAGAATTCCAAGGCGTTGATTGAATCTGTATTTTATGAGTGGCTTCTTTCGGAACTGTCGGACAAAGAACGACAGGAATTCTGCCGGATTCTGGATCAGCTCTATCTTCGTTCGAAAAAAGAGAGCCGTGCGGGATTTGGACAGGTGACAGAACGGATCCGAAAGGGAGAGGAGCAAAGGGATGAGAACTGAAAGAGAACTGTGCCATCCGGAACAGATCGGCTCCTATTTTCGCGCAGAATGGAAGCCGCTGTTTCTTGTGACGGTATCGGGGATTTTCTACAATGTGGGCCTTCTCGCAGGACCTTTTTTTGAGGGGAAACTGGTACAGTGTCTGCTGAATATCCTGGAGAAAAAAGATACCTTTTTTGATATGCTGCGGTTGGTGCTATGGTATGTGGGTACGATTGCGGCGGTACAGATGCTGCGCTACATCAAACGACTGTATGTACGCCGGTTTGCAAATAATGTGAATTTTCGCATGAAACAGATTCTCTATGGAAATCTGGTTTCGAAAAGCAAACGGGAGCTGGAGCAGGAAAAGATCGGCAGTGTGATGACAAGAGCCATCCAGGATGTGGATGCCTGTGCGGAGGGAATGAGAAAATTCACGACGGAGATTTTTGACACCGGCGTTGCTCTCCTTTGCTATGTTGGAATGCTGCTGTGGTATGACTGGCGACTGGCGCTGCTGTGTCTGATCTTTCCTCCGATTTCTTATGTCATTGCTGAAAAAATGAAGACCGTGGTGCAGCGCACCGGTGCAAAGAGTAAGGAAAGTGCGGGAAGACTGAACGGTGCTACCATGGACCGGATCTCCAATGCATCAACTTATCGTGTGTTTGGATGCGAAGCACAGCGAAATGAGGACTACGAAAAGTATCTGACAGATTATGAAAAGGCTTCTGTGCGCGCGAACATCTGGAGTTCTGCGCTGCCGCCGCTGTATCACGTGATTTCCATGACCAGCGTGTTGTTTCTTCTGTATTTTGGTTCCCGGAATGTTATGCAGATGGGCACGAAGAACTGGGATATCGCAGCCTTTACGACCTTTCTTTCCTGCTACACCAAACTGTCGGTCAAATCATCCAAAGCAGCAAAACTGTTCAATTCTGTGCAGAAGGCACAGGTGTCCTGGAAACGAATCCGTCCGCTTTTGAACCCGGTGAAAGAGATACAGCCTGCGCGGACAGTGTCCCCGGGAAAGCTGGAAGTAAGCGATTTGGGGGTTGCAGATGAAAACGGAAAGCCGGTATTTGAACATCTGTCCTTTACGGCATCTCAAGGACAGATCATCGGTATTACAGGACCGATTGCCTGCGGAAAATCTATGCTTGGCAAGGCATTTCTTGGCGAGTTTTCATATCAGGGATCGATTCGCTTTGATGGAAGAGAGCTGTCAGAACTTACGGAGGAAGAGCTGTGCGGCATCGTCGGATATCTGGGACATGATCCGGAGCTGATGAGTGATACCATTTGCAGCAATATTCTGCTCGGGGAGGAGGGCGATGCCGATACCTTTCTGCAGACGGTATGCCTGGACAGTGAGGTAAATGCAATGGCAGATGGGAGAAATACCAGGATCGGGGACGGCGGGGTGATGCTCTCCGGCGGTCAGCAGCAGCGCCTTGCGCTGGCCCGGACACTGGCGCATAAAAAACCGCTTCTGATTCTCGATGATCCTTTCTCAGCGCTGGACAGAAAAACAGAGGAGGAAGTATTTCAAAATCTGAAGAAATGCCGGGAAGATGGCATTATTCTGCTGATTTCTCATCGGCTCTATCTGTTTCCAAAGCTGGATCAGGTGATCTGGATGGAAAATAAAAGGGCAGAAACAGCGGATCATGAAAAGCTGATGAAGAGCAATCCGCTCTACGCAGAGCTTTATCTGACTCAGAAAGGAGGCGGCAGCTATGAAACACAGAAGTAATACCAATACCGTGGCTGTCATTTTTCGCACCGTTTGCCATTCAAAGCTGCTCGCATCGGGGATTCTGGTGACAGTAATCGGAGCGGTCGCCGCAGCACTGCTGCCTCCGCTGGTGCTGGAAGCTGTGATTAATCGGATGACGGCGGGACGCGGTGTTCCGTTTGTTTTTGCACTGGCCTATTTTCTTTTGATTGCGCTTACCGGCATTCTGGAGTCTTTAAGGGAGAGCCTTCTGACCGTGTTCGGACAGCGGATTACCCACAGACTGCGCAGCGAGCTGTGTCAAAAGCTGACCTATCTGCCGACGGATGTATTTGTAAAAGAGAATCATGGAGAAATGACCTCTCGTTTTGTAAATGATGTTGACACTGTTGAGACGCTGTTTACTTCCGGGATCATCAGTATGTTTGCCGATGCCTGCAAGATGATCAGTATCCTGATTATGATTTTCATCAAAAACAGAGGGCTTGCCATTTTGCTGCTTCTTCTGCTCCCCTTCCTGTTTGCTTTTACCCGTGCAGTCCAGAAGCGAATGCAGAAAGCACAGATCGCAAACCGTGTGGCGATCGGAAAAGTGAATCATCATGTCCCGGAAACCATTCGCTGTATCCGCACGGTGCGTATGCTGAAAAAAGAACAGTATATGAGAGAAAAATACGATACATACATTCAGCAGAGCTATGCAGCTATGGAAAAGACCAATTTTTATGATGCGGTTTATTCCCCGGTGATTCTGATTCTGAATGCAGTGACGATTGCTGTGGTTCTGCTGCTTTCAGCGACGGGAAATGTACATATTCAAACTTTTTTCGGTATGTCCGTGGGTACGGCAGTGGCAGTTGTCAACTATATTTCACAGGTTTTTTCTCCGATTGAGAGTATCGGTATGGAGATACAGACCATTCAGTCAGCGATTGCCGGTGTCCGCCGGATCGATGCATTTCTTGGGCAGCCGGAACGGTGGAAGACCATGGAGCCGGAAACTTTCTGGAAAAAACGGGAAGCTTTTCAATCCCTGGAATCAAAGCCGTGTATCGAGCTGCAAAATGTGACGTTTGGGTATGAAAGAGAACAAAAAGTGATTGAGCACCTGAATCTGAAGGTATGGAAAGGTGAGCAGCTGACAATTTCAGGACATACGGGCGCCGGAAAAAGCACAGTTTTCAAGCTGCTGCTTGGCATGTACCGACCATGGGAGGGAAAGGTGCTGATTGATGGACAGGATGCGGCATTGATCCCGGATGTGGCCAAGCGGAAGCTGTTTGGCTATGTGGAGCAGTCGTTTCACAGGGTTCCTGGTACGGTGCTGGATCAGATTACACTGTTTGATGCTCAGGTTACACCGGAACAGGCTGTGGAAGCGGCCAGGATGGTGGGACTGCATGAGACCATCTGTCATCTTCCCAATGGCTATCAGACGGACTGCACAGCTGCGCTCTTTTCACAGGGGCAGCTTCAGCTCCTATCGATTGCCCGGGCGATTGCAGCAGACCCCAGGATTCTGCTGCTGGATGAGATCACAGCCAATCTGGACGCAGAGACAGAACAGAGTGTTCTTATGGCACTTCGGAGCGCTTCTGCAGACCGAACGGTACTGTCGATCTCCCACAGGCTGTATGAACAGATGGGAGGACGGCAGGTGGTTCTGGACAGACTGGACGCGGGGGGAAAATAATGATATCATGGGGTCAAAAGGGGAGGAGCGAAAGCTCATGTGGATAGGAAGGAGGAAGCAAAGATGGTTGGAAATTATCCGGTAGTCACCCTGTGCGGCAGCACACGCTTCCGGGATCAGTTTTATCAGGCACAGAAAAAACTGACCCTGGCGGGCAAAATTGTCATTTCGGTGGGTCTGTATGGACACAGCGGAGACGAGGAAGTCTGGGAAGGCATGGATGAGGGAACGAAAACCAGAACCAAAGAAATGCTGGATGACATGCACAAGCGAAAAATTGACATGGCAGACGGCATCTATGTAATCAATGTGGGCGGCTACATCGGGGAAAGTACCCGTTCCGAGATTGCCTACGCGAAAAGCCATGGAAAGACAGTGGAATATCTGGAACCGATCGAGTGAGGAGAGAACTTATGGTAAAGCATATTATTTTATGGACACTGAAAGAGGATTATTCAGAGAGCGAGCGAGAAGAAATCAAGGCTGGAATCAAAGAGGGACTGGAAGGACTCAAAGGTCAGATTCCCGGCCTTTTGGATATTCACGTGATTACGGAAAGACTGGAAAGCTCCACTGCGGATCTGATGTTGGATTCTTCCTTTGAAAATCAAGCTGCATTGAAAGGTTATTCTACTCACCCGGCTCATGTGGCGGTGGCAAACGGGAAGGTAAGACCCTACACCAAGACAAGAAGCTGTCTGGATTTTGAAGTCTGAATGGATGGGAGGACTAAAATTATGATCTTTGAAACCTGGTATTATGAAGTTGTCAGTATTGATGGAGACTATGCGAATCTGAAAAGAACGGATGAGGAGACGGATGATGAAAAGCTGGTGGCAAGAGCGCTGCTGCCGCCGGAAATCACGGTAGGAAGCAGACTGAAATATGAAATGCTCCAGTACGAACTTATTTAAATGACATGATACCAGGATTAATTCGCGGTGACACCTGAATGGTAACCGGGCATCCTGGTGGTACACAAGAAAACCCCTGCCCCTCGTAATCGTTGGGACAGGGAGTGTCTTCCCTCAGACCGATCACACTGCAGACAGTTTATCATAGGCATCTTTGATCCAGTTTGCACAGCGTCCGTTGCCATCTGACAGTAACCGGTATGCCATCAGGATTTTTCAAAATAAAAAAATATACTTGCCAATTTGGCCGTGGTTTTGTTATGATAGGAACAGGACGCGACCGTTTACCAAGTAGATGTGCAAACCTTTGACAAGGTTTGCATTTTTTTCTTTTGTAGGAAAAACGGAGCGGAATCATGACGTAATCAGGAGGAAAACAAAAATGGAAATGAAGAAGAACTGCCCTGGATGTTCCAGAAACTGTGAGTTAATTGCACCGCACTGTGAGCGGGGAGTGGAATACGCGAAGACAGGTGTGCTGCCGGAAAAGCCTTCTCATGGCCATCAGGGTCATCTGAAATTTGAGAAGAGGGAACAGCAGCTGACGATGAAGTATCTGCACCACGCGGTAGCTGCTGCGGATCATGGTGGATTTACCCTGGATATGGCGGAGCATATGTTTGAGGTATTGACAGACGAAGAGACCGTCACGCTGATGAACCTGCTGGAAAAGCTGTCCGATCACTGGATGGCGATTGCCCCCGAAAAACCGCACCATGGAGGTCATGGGCACTGAGCAGTCGTCAGAAAAACGGTTTTTCCGGATGAGAACAAAAAGAAGGAGTGGATCAGAACATGGATGCAATTGAGAATATCATGAGAAGGAAAAGTATCCGAACGTATTCGGAACGCGCGATCAGTGAGCAGGATCTCCATGCAATTCTTGCAGCAGGTATGAGCGGCCCGAGCTGTGTCAATGCGAGAGACTGGTCTTTTCTTGTGATTCAGGACAAAGAAACACTGCAGAAGATGGCGGATAAAAACGGACGTCCGGCGGAGCCTCTGCGCCATGCAGCGCTTGGCATTCTTGTGTGCGGAGATCTGCAGAAAGCATTTTCGAAGGCGCCGGACTATTGGGTGATTGACTGTTCGATTGCGGCACAGAATATGATACTCTGTGCCAACGCGCTGGGAATCGGTTCCGTCTGGCTCGGCACCTGGCCGCAGATGGAGCGGGTGAAAGGGCAGACGGAACTCTTTGGACTGCCGGAGCACATCGTGCCTCATTCGATTCTGGCTTTTGGTTACTCAGACGAGACAGGTCTTCCAAGAGAAGAACAGTACGATGAGGCCTGCGTGCATATGGAACGGTGGGATTAGATCGCTTCTCCCGGCAGCGGAGTGGGGCGAAAGGCATTCACGGTTTTGTCAAGAACGACCTGAGTGGCGCTTCCGGAATCCAGAACGGTATTCAGAATTGCCTCTTTTTCGACCTGTACGGTGATTACATCAAGTGCTGACGGTTGAACAGTACTGGTCAGGGCATTTACCTGAGCCTGAAAACAGGAATCGGAAGCTTCGGATGGTGCGCTGGAGGTTCTGGCAACGATGTGATTATTGGCGATATAGTTGCCGCTGCCGGAGACAATGCGCAGAATGACAGGTCTTGCGCCATCAGGCCGGATCGATGCTGCAGCGATGGTCTCCGAAATGTGATTCGAGAGGATGGAATTGTCATTTCCGCTGATATGAAGGAGACCATACAGGTCATCCAGACCGTTGTCATATCCCAGCATCGGCGCCCAGGGCTCCTGATCACGAAGAAAATGATTCGAGGAGATGGCATTTTCCGTACAATTGTTTTCGAATATCAGCATTCCCGGATAAAAGGAATGAAAACGGTTGCCGGTAATCACAGAGCGGGATACGTGATCGAAACAGACACTGCTTGCACCCCGCGGAAAGACGTTATTCGAGGTAAGTAAGAGGCCCCCGAAATTCTGCGCAAAAATGGTATATCCTTTATAGCCGGCGCCCATCAGATTGTCGGTTATTTTGGAGGCCTGTCCCCACTCTCTAAGTTCGATACAGTTTCCACATTCCGCGATAAAATTGTCATGGATTGACAGTGCGTCCGCATGGTAAATTGTAATTCCGTGCTCCAGATAGACAAAGCCCATACCTGTAATCCGGAAGGAATCCTGGGCACCTGCCACATAGATACCGGTTTTCCCGTTGGTATAGGTGTTTTCCGGATTTGGGATGTGGGAACCGTCTTCTGTAAAATGCAGTCCGTCAATGCAGAAGTTTTCAAATTCTACCGAGCTGATGCGGGGATTACCAGATCGCTTAATATAAAATGCGGCCCCTGCAGATTCGGCATCGCCTTCTTTTGGGGTGAGATCGACAAGGATGCGGCTACCGCCCGGCCACAGCTCGTGGAGCGATGCCCACTCGCTTTCGGGAAGATTATAGCGGATACTGGAAGAAACAAACCCGTGTCCGGAACCTGATAATTTCAGATAACTGATATCAATTACAACCTGTGTGCGGAGGTGGTAATCACCGGAAGGGATAAAAATAACAGCACCTGGTTTGCCCCCTTCGTTCGAATTGGAATTTGTCTGCCTTCTTTTAATATCAGCGATGATGCTGTTGAGAACTTCACCGATATCTTCGTACGGATTGCCGACGCTCCAGTTGGTCACGTCATAGTAATTCTTACTGCATGATAATTTCTGTACTTCCATTTCTTATTCTGTTCTTATTCCTTTCTTTGTGACAGTTTCCGTGGATCATTCTGCATACAGTATAGTGCATGAAAAATATGATGTCAAACGTTTTCATGACAAGAAAGGACGAAAATAAGGATATAAAATATGGATTCCCGTATCTTTTTTTATAAAATGAAAGTAAAATGAAAATATTTTCACCGGAATGTGCGTTTTCCGGTTTCCTTTTTTGTGGTATGATGATACCAGAGTCAAAAGGTGAGCAAGTGATGAGAGAGGTCTTTTCATGAATAAAGTGAAAATTACAGATATTGCAGAGCGAAGCGGTGTTTCGCTTACCACAGTTTCCAGATATTTCAACCACCCGGAGCTTCTGTCACAGGAAACGCAGGAGAAGATCAGACAGGCCATTGAGGATCTGAACTACCGGCAGGATCATCTGGCCCGCATTCTGGTCACCGGAGAGTCCAATCTGGTGGGAGTGATTTTTCCGCATCTGCATTTAAGCTTTTATACCGAACTGCTGAATCAGCTGGTCAGATATGGAAAAGAAAAGGGTTACAATTTCATTGTCTATACCTCGGACGAGTCAAGGGAAGAAGAAATTCAGATGATTCAGAGTCTGCTTTCCTACCGGATCAAAGGGCTGATTTTGCTGAGCCATCTCCTTTCTGCCAGCGAGATTGAGGCACTTCCGGTTCCTGTGATTTCCATCGAGCGTACAGGCGGTAACTTTAAACAGATTAACAATGATAACTTTACTGGCGGAAAACTGGCGGCAGATCTCCTGATCCGCAATGGCTGCGAAGTCTTTCTTCATATCAATAATGATTTCCGGGAGGACTGGCCTTCGTTTAAACGGATTCTGGGGTTCGAATATGAGGTGAAGAACCGCTGCTATGAACGTTTGATTGAAAAGAAGTTTACTGACACGTATACGCAGGAAGCTACCGAATCCATGGGGAAAACGGTTCGCTATATTATGGAAAAATATCCTGGAAAAAAGATTGGCGTTTTCTGTTCCAATGATGACATCGCCAGCCTTTTTGAAAAACAGTGCATTCAAAACGGGATTGCGATTCCCGATACGATAGAACTTGTGGGATATGACAATTCCCCCGTATCTAACTATGCGATCTATCCGATTACGTCCATCGATCAGAATATTCCGCTGATGGCGCAAATCGCGATTCAGTCACTGGAAAACTATCTTCCCTATGAGAGTATGGTTCCTGCTGCCTTGATTGAAAAAGAAACAACAAGCCGCGGGAAAGCCTGACGCACAACGTGAATCAAAGGAAAGGAAACAGACACAATGGGACATGTATACTTTGTACGGCACGGCCAGACTATCTGGAATGTGGAAAATAAAATCTGTGGAGCTACAGATATTGCGCTGACGAAATTTTGGAATGTGTGAGGGGAAGAACAGGATGAAGTATAAAGTATTGCGGATCGAAGAAGATCTTGATTTTGGCTGTGAGGAACGTCCCGAAGGCCAGAAAGTGCTGGCAGTTGTTACCCTGCAGGATGAAAATGGAAAATCCAAAGTGATCAAAGCGGAGGATGATCAACTGTACAGAGACGGAATCTGCGAGGGAGATATCGTAGAACTTGAACAAGAGAATAGAATAACAAAGAAACAGTGGCTGCCGCACTAAAAGTGTGGCGTCCACTGTTTCTTTGTGGGTATGACAGGATGATTCATCCTGCTTTGGTTTTTCTCTGTTTGATTACTTTCAGTCTGGTGAATTCTTCCCGTTCTTTTTCCTCCAGCGCCTCCGCGATGTCCTTGGACAACTGCATGTAGTGCGGGATAGTGATGTTCTTCAGTGCATTGGCCCTTTTCTGCGTCTTTTTGATGGCCGCAGCCAGACGGTAAGCGGAGTTCTCAATCATGGACAGGTTCAGGGTCAGCTCTTTCACCTTCTCAAAAGCCTGACGTGCCTGATCCAGAGATTCCTTTGTGCTGTAATAAGCGTAGGTAGGGGCCTGACCGGACGGGTCGGCTTCCACCAGCGGGATTTCCACACCCATGATGCTTCGGGTTTTAATCCGGATGGACTGCTCCTCGGGAACGGTGTAGGATACGGTCTGAACGTTGGTGATACCCATCTCCATATTGGCAATCTGCAGAGCGGCATAGGCTTCGCGGAAAGTCACATCAATCTGACACTGAATCTCTTTTGCCTGATCGATCATGCCCATCAGTTCGCGAATCAGAATGTTCCGTTTTTTGTCCATCAGGTCAAAGCCCATGTGGGCCAGTTTCAGAGAGTTTTTCGCAAGAATCAGATTTCCCTTGGTAGGAAAAGTATTCGGATCCATTTCAGATATCACTCCTTATTCATTCATAGCATCGGCCTCGGCTCTGGCCTGTGCTGCCGGATCGATTGTAGTTGGATGATAGTACCGATCCAGTACTTTCGTATCCACACGATCCAGTTCTTCTCTCGGAAGAAGTCCCAGCAGATCCCAGGCTTTATCCAGAGTATCTGTGATGGAACGGTTCTCATCCATGCCCTGCCCGATAAACTGATGCTCGAAGGCATTTCCAAAGACCAGATACTGTTTGTCGATCGGTGAGAGCTCGTCTTCACCGATAACGGATGCCAGAGAACGGGCATCTCCCACCTTTGCGTAGCAGGAGAACAGCTGATTGGCTACATCCTGATGATCCGCTCTTGTGTAGCCCTCGCCGATACCGTCTTTCATCAGACGGGAAAGGCTTGGCAGCACACTGATCGGCGGATAGATGGACTGCCCGTGGAGCTGGCGGTCCAGAACGATCTGCCCTTCGGTGATATAACCGGTCAGGTCAGGGATCGGGTGTGTGATGTCGTCATTTGGCATGGTCAGAATCGGAATCTGGGTAACAGAGCCATCGACTCCGTCTACGATACCTGCACGTTCGTACAGGGTGGCCAGCTCGCTGTACAGATATCCGGGATAACCCTTACGGGAAGGAATTTCGCCGCGGGAGGAGGAAACCTCACGCATGGCCTCGCAGAAGGAAGTGATGTCTGTCAGGATCACCAGGATGTGCATGCCTTTTTCAAATGCCAGATATTCGGCGGCAGTCAGCGCAACCTTAGGAGTAATCAGACGCTCAACCACCGGATCATTGGCCAGGTTCAGGAACATGACAACGTGATCAGATACACCGCTTTCCTCGAAAGTACGGCGGAAGAATTCAGCGACATCATATTTGACACCCATAGCGGCAAAGACGATGGCAAATTTCTCATCCGAGTCTCCGCCAAGGGAGGCCTGCTGTACAATCTGGGCAGCCAGCTGATCATGGGGAAGACCGTTTCCTGAGAAGATCGGGAGTTTCTGTCCGCGGATCAGCGTTGTCAGACCATCGATCGCTGAGATACCGGTATGGATATAGTTTCTGGGATATTTACGGGTAACCGGGTTCAGCGGCATACCGTTGATGTTTAGGTGTACTTCCGAATCGATGGGACCCAGACCGTCGATCGGCTTTCCGATTCCGTCGAAGGTACGTCCCAGGATATCCTCGGAAAGCGCGATCTCCATCGGATGTCCGGTGAGACGGGTGTGAGTATTGTTAAGGGACATATTGGAAGTTCCCTCAAAGACCTGGATAATGGCTTTGTCTTCATAGACGGCCACAATACGGCCTGATTTTTTTTCTGTGCCATCGATGGTGAATTCGACGATTTCCTCATAAAATGCGTTTTTGACGCCTTCCAGGACAACCAGAGGGCCATTTACCTCACTGAGGCCTAAATATTCAATTGCCATAATGGAATTCCCTCCTTAACCATTCTTCTCAAGCACCTTGTCATAGAAGGTGTCGATTGCTTTTTTGTAGTCGTCAAACAGATCCAGGCGGTCGTTGGGTACGTCGTACTTGATGGCGATCACACGGTCGAAAATCGTGTCTTCTTTCAGCACAGACATCGGCATGCCAAGTGTTACAAGGGCTTTGGACTTCTTGTAGAGATAGAGGATCACGTCCATCATCTTATACTGCTTTTCCAGGGAGACACAGGTATCGTCTTTGTGGAAAGCATTCTGCTGTAAGAAGCCAAGACGGATTACCCTTGCGATCTCCAGGGTGAGTTTCTGGTCATCGGGAAGCACATCACTTCCGATCAGCTTTACAATCTCCATCAGGGAACTCTCTGAATTCAGGATTGCCATCAGCTGGTTTCTCATATCCACAAAGTTCTTATTGACATGATCCTTGTACCAGGGAGCGAGATCGCCCAGATACTCACTGTAGCTGGTGAGCCAGTGAATGGCCGGAAAATGACGGGAGTAAGCCAGCGATTTATCCAGTCCCCAGAAACAGCGGACGAAACGCTTGGTATTCATGGTAACAGGTTCGGAGAAGTCGCCGCCCTGAGGAGAGACAGCTCCGATAATGGAGACGCTTCCTTCGGCACCGTTCAGGGTCTGCATCATGCCGGCGCGCTCGTAGAACGCGGACAGCCGGGATGCCAGATAAGCCGGGAAACCTTCCTCGGCAGGCATTTCCTCCAGACGGCCGGACAGCTCACGCAAAGCCTCCGCCCAGCGGGAGGTGGAGTCTGCCATGATGGCTACATCGTAGCCCATGTCACGGTAATATTCCGCCAGGGTCAGACCGGAGTACAGCGAAGCCTCACGGGCAGCCACAGGCATGTTGGAGGTATTGGCAATCAGTGTGGTACGGTCCATCAGAGGATTTCCGCTTTTTGGATCGATCAGTTCCTGGAACTCTTCGAGTACCTGGGTCATCTCGTTTCCGCGCTCTCCGCAGCCGATGTAAATGATGATATCGGCGTTGGACCATTTTGCGATCTGATGCTGTGTCATGGTTTTACCGGTTCCGAATCCTCCGGGGATCGCAGCGGTGCCGCCCTTTGCAATCGGGAACATCGTATCGAGAATACGCTGACCGGTGATCAGAGGTTCGCTGGCAGGGTAACGTTTCAATGTGGGCCGTGGTACACGGATAGGCCATTTTTGTGCCAGCGTCAGTGTGCGCTCGGTTCCGTTTTCCAGCTGAACTTTTACGATGGGGTCCAGTATGGTATACTGTCCATCGGGTGCAACCCAGGTTACTTGACCGTTAACATCCGGCGGAACCATCGATTTATGGAGAATGGAGCGGGTCTCCTGCGTCTCGGCGATCACAGCTCCGCCGAGTACCTCATCCCCTTTTGAAACTGTGACATGAACATCCCATTTCTTTTGTGTGTCCAGGGGATCCACAGAAACACCGCGGCTGATGTATTTTCCGGACTGCTTTGCAATCTCGGACAGGGGACGCTCAATACCGTCAAAGATGTTGTTCAGAATGCCGGGGCCAAGGGTAACAGACAGTGCATCGCCGGTAGCGATGACGGTTTCGCCAGGACGAAGTCCGGTGGTTTCCTCAAAGACCTGAATGGTAGTGGTATCTTTTGTCAGACCGATGACTTCCCCTACCAGACGATCTTCACCCACATAGACCATTTCGGACATTTTAAATCCGGTGTTTCCTTTCAGATAAACAACCGGACCGTTGACGCCGTAAATAATTCCGGTTTTATTCATTGCCTATACCTCCGTGAAAGATGAAATTCTCCCGTTCCTCGGCGATCAGTGTGTCGAAGGAATTATCGATCAGAATGTTTTTGTCCGGGATGACTGCCCGGATACCGCCCAGGAAGGGCATGGAGGAAATAGTCAGTGTGACGGAAAGTTTCTTTTCCAGAGAAGCCTTGTGGCTTTCATCGGACGGATCCAGATACAGTTTGAGCGTATCGCTGCCTGCAAAGTCAAGCGCTTCGCGGATTTTGCGGGCGAGATAATCCTCATAGGAGGGATCCTTCTTGTAGGCATTCAGCTTTTCGCGTACTTCGGCAAAAAGCTGTTCTTTCAGTTCCATATTTTTGCGTGACAGCTGGCGTTTGATCTGCAGCTGATCCGCGGAAAGAGACTTGTTGATGTCTCTTTTGGCTTTTTCTGTTTCGGCAGTTACTTCTTCCTCTGCCTGACGCAGTTTGATCTCTTTGTGCTCGTCAAAAAGCTGATCAAGCGCCTTTTGATGATCTGTGATCAGGCGCTCTGCCTCTTTGGATGCACAATCGAGAGAATGTGTATAAAAATTCTGAAGTTTTTCTTCAGTTGTCAATGTTGTCACCTCCAGGTTTTTTCTTACAGCTTAAGACCAATGGATTCATTTACAAAGGAAGTGATAAAGTCCGGCGCACGTCCGGTACCATGGCGGTCCGGAATCTCAATGAGCAGCGGCAGTTTGTGGTTGAGCCGGACATCCTCCAGAAGATCCGGAAATTCCTTTCCGAATTTTTCTGTCAGGAGGATGATGCCGATCTCCTTGTCCGCAAGTGCCTTTGAGAGAGCGTCATAAAGCTCCTCGCGCTCGTGAACCACAACGCCTTCCACACCGGCCAGTCTCATACCGGTCTGTGTGTCAACGTTATCACTGATCAAAAACATTTTCATTAGATTTCCTCCGGTAAAGATGAGCGATATAAGAAAATCGATGGATCCATCCTTTTGATCAAAGTTTACCAAGAATCATGAAGGAGATGATCAGGCCGTACAGAGCAATACCTTCGGCCATAGCTACGAAAATCATGGACTTACCGAATACGCTTCCATCTTCGCTGATGGCGCCAAGAGCGGCACTTGCGGAAGATGCAACGGCGATACCGGAACCAATACCGGACATACCGGTTACCAGAGCGGCTGCAATATAGCCAAGACCGGTGGCAAAGCCTGCACCGGTATCAACAGCTGCAGATGCGGTGCCGGCACCGGCAAAGGTTACAACAGAAACGATAAGAAGAAGACCGAAGAAACCGCAGACATTGGCAGTCAGAGATTTTTTGTAGCGTTTTTTGCTGCCTTCGCCTTTGAAATAATACGCCATGGGAACAAGAATTGTTAATACCAGTGCAGCGGCGGTAAGTACCTGTACAATTACTGAATTCATAATAATTATCCTCCTATACATGTGCACAGCCAGCGGCTGATGCTTTTTTTGGGGCAGCAGTGCAGCTGCCGTTTATTTTGTTTCGCCTTTTTTCAGGAACGGCTGGAAAGGTCTTCCGTTGCCTTCATAAAAACGGCTGAACATCTCGTAGTATTCCAGACGGAGCACCTGAATGGATACCAGCAGGGCTTCCATGGCTGCTACGAAGATATTACCAAGAACAATGACGACCCAGTTAATACTGCCGCCATCGGTGGCACCTGCGAGCATCAGCACGACTTCCATCATGGCTGCGTGGCTGACAGCGTAAGCGCCTACACGGACAAAAGAGATCGTGTTGGAAAAATAGCTCAGCATGATCTCAAATAACTCAAAGAAGCTCTGAACAAAGAACATGACTTTGCCTTCTTTTGGAAGGACATCCCCTTTCTTTTCGATCAGGCGCTCCAGGGGTTCCTTGAGGAAAATGATGATGGCGGGAACGCCGAACATCAAAACGAGCACTCCAACTGCCGGAGCGGAATGACCGGTCATCAGAAGAAACAGGATCAGGGTCAGGGAACCGTAGAACACAAAGCCTGCCAGTGAATTCTGAGTGAACAGAGCATCGCCCGGACGATGGTTTCTCAAAGCGTTGACGATGTGAAGAACCATCGTGGTGAGGATCATAAACATACCAAAAGCAACCGCAACCACAAAGACCGTATTCATCTGACCGATGAACGGCAGTGTGGTCATTTCCTCCTTCGGGTGAATCCAAAGGGCGGGGATCACATCCTCGAAACCGAAGAAGCTGCCGAACAGGAAGCCGAAGATCACAGAGAAGATTCCGCAGGTGCTAAGGATGGCGGCCAGATCCATTTTTTTGAAATGGTACAAAAGGGCGCCTCCGATCACCAGACACAAGCCCTGTCCCACATCTCCGAACATGATACCGAAGATAAAGGCGTAGGTAATCGCGACAAACATGGTGGGATCCATCTCGTTGTAATTGGGAAGCCCGTACATCTTTACGTACATTTCGAAAGGACGGAAAAGCTTTGGGTTTTTCAGCTTGGTAGGAGGCTGACGGAGCACGTTGTTGTCGTCATCCTCGATAAAGCAGAAGATATTTGCATCGTTTTCAATGTCCTTCTGGAATGCCGCCGCATCCTTTTCAGCCATCCATCCGCACAGGATGTAGAAAGTTTCCTTGTGGGATTTGGTGCAGGCAGCCAGCCGGCGTACATCGAAATTGCCGGACAGATTGGCAAGTTTGTTTCTTGCTGCCACCAGGTCTTCCGCAGAATCGGAAAGGCAGGCAGCCAGTTTGCGGTCACATTCACTCAAAGCGGTATCGGTCTGCCGGATTTTGGCTGCCAGGGCTGCAAATGCATCCTCAGGGGTGCCGTGGTAATCGTCCGGGACATAAATTCGCTCAAAGTGCAGAGAAGAGAATACAGCATCCACTTTGGTGATCTGGTCTCTCGGGCAGAAATAAATCCCCCAGACATACTGATCATCCGAATGGCAGCGGTAAAATACGGTGTTGCAGTTTTCATACACATAGTTTTCAAATTTACTGTAGTATTCTTTTGCAATCTTGCCGAACCGGAACTTGATAAAGTGGAAATCCAGTATGGAAGAAAGATTGCAGTGCAGGCCCTGGAAAGGAGCGATTTTTTCGGCTTTTTCCATCAGCTGTTTCTTCTGATCTTCCAGATCCTGATGTTCCTGACTTAGCTGGTTCAGGGAATGAGCCAGGCCATGAACACAGTTGATGGCATCTTCCAGTGAAAGCTCTTTGCTGGTGGCAGGTGCGTTTTCCCCCAGACTTGCGATAAAATCTTCCGCTTGCTTGAGGGTCTCACGGTAAGGATTAATCTGAATATACGGTGTGACGTTCTGTAGTGTTGAAAGCTCCGTCAGGGCGTTTTCCAGATGAATCTCATACTTGGAGAGATACGTATCGACCACACGGTCAATATCGGCTTTCGGACCGGTGATGCTCAAAAATTTCATTTTAACAATCAATGAGTACACCTCCCTGTGTGAATAATAGCATTGCTGATCTTCTCAGCCATTTATGTCTTCGCTACGTGCTGCATCGCCTCTTCCGGAGTTAAGCGGTAACGCACGCATTCGAGAGCAATGATAAGCCGGTTTACCTCATGCTCTTTGTGATAGAGGTAAGAGTATATGGTGGCCACGGAATAGGGATCCCTGCGGGATTCACCGGATAAGATCTGCTTCATAATGGCAGCGTACATCGATTCCAGTGTTTCCGAAGTGAAGGAATCATACCGTTTGGCATAATAGGTCTGCTCCAATGTCTGGGAAAATGCACTCATATTCTCGGCTTCCACCAGTGCTCTGATCGTTTTTTTGTCGAGCCGGTACTGAACAGGTATCAGCAGGGCATAGATATCGGCACTGGTCATGTGATAGTAGCGTTTGGAACGGTAGATCCACTGGAGATTCAGCATATCAAACTTACTGCCCCAGGCGCGGGTTAATTCTTCCAGATCGCTGCCGGTCACTACATTTGATTTGTCTTTCCACATCTGTACAAAATAGTACAGATCCAGAGTCATTTCATAATCGAACAGTGTGGGACGCTCGATGGTGTTCAGGCGTTCCAGCGGGGCGTAATATTCCGTCCCTTTCAGATTTGCGATCAGCTCTTCGATCGTTTTTGAGGCGGCGAGGAGGCTGATATTCAGCTGGGAATGCCTGTTGAAGAATTCCTCGTAAATCGACAGATTGAGGACTACATCACGATGGTCAAAAACTGTATTTAAGCATTCCTTCAGGATCGAAATCTCGTATCGCTTAAAATACAGCTCCAGGAATTTTCGCTGTTTTACGTTGGAGAAACGGTAAAGCTTGGAAAAATCACGGTATACCGTGAGCCGCAGCATTTTTTCGATCTGTCCCCGGTGAAGCATAGACTCATCACATCCGTCGAAAAGGGTGGCATAAGCTTTTTGCTGTTTCAGATAGGAGACAGCGGAAGGAACGCTTTCCAGCTCCACGATCTCGCGGAAATTCTGGTCATTCAGAAGATGACTCTGCATTGCCCGTATCTTTGTGGTAAGACCACTGTAGGATAATAGACCGCTCATGATTTCACTTCCTTATGATTTTTTCACAGATCTGAGAGGACAGTGTTCCGTGATTTTGCTTATAATAGATATCCAGTGAAGATAGAAGTTCTGCGGCAGCTGTCTGAAGCTTTCTCTGATCCGCATCTGTCTTGGACTGGAGGTTATTTTTAATCTGCCGGATCCGGCTTTCTGTCGTGGCTTCCAGTTCTGCATCGAATTTGGCTATTCGTTCATCCTGCTGTTCATCCTGAAGCTTTTTCTGATTTTCCGCACCCTGCAGAATGCGGAAAGCTGCGCTTTCAATCTCAGCAAGCTTATTGATTACAGATTCCATAGCATCGCTTTCCCTCCTTATTTTCTTGGTCAAATGTAAAAAATCCGCCGCAGACTGCCCAAGACCGGGCAGGAAACGTCCGTTTTCGCTGCGATGAATCTTTACCTTGTGATATTCTACACCATTTTCGGGGAAAAAGGCATATTAAATATGTAAAAAAAAGTCAGAAGGTTGTCGTGATTTTGAGAAAAAATAGACAAGTAATAAACTGTATAAATGCAAAAACCATACGGATGAGAGCATTTCGCAGAAAAAGACTGGAAATAAGCTGCAATTCGTTTTTCACCCGAAAATACTTTTTCTTGCAGATCCTGCGGGTTATGTTTATAATGAGACATACAGCAAAGGGGTAAATACATTTTGATACCGGTGTCAAAGGGTCAAAATGCCTTTTGATTCCAACATCATCATGTAAAAAAGAGGAAGTATAAGAATGCGTTTGAGAAATATCAGAGGTTCGAAAGAGGTGATTTCTGCATCCGAGTGGGTTGTGCAGGAACCGGAAACGAAGAGGGGAAACTGGAGCACTCTTTTTGGAAATACAAATCCCATTCATATCGAAGTGGGCATGGGAAAGGGGCGGTTCCTGATGGATATGGCCGTGCTGCATCCGGAAATCAATTACGTAGGAATTGAGATGTATGACAGTGTTCTGCTTCGGGCAGTTCAAAAGAGAGAAAAACTTGAGAACGAGATCCCGAATCTGTATTTTATCCGGATGGATGCCAGGCAGCTTCCGGATGTATTTTGGGAAGAGGAAGTGGAGCGAATCTATCTGAACTTTTCCGATCCCTGGCCGAAAGACCGCCATGCAAAAAGGAGGCTGACCTCCGGAGAATTCCTGGGCCGGTATGAAAAGATATTAAAGAGAGGCGGGACGCTGGAATTTAAGACCGATAACCGGGAACTGTTTGAATTTTCACTAAAAGAGATGAAAGCTGCTGCCCGCTGGGAACTGACGGCCTTTACCTTTGACCTGCATCATGAGGCAGAACTGTGTGAAGGAAATGTCATGACGGAGTATGAAGAGAAATTCTCCTCTGCCGGAAATCCCATCTGCAAGATGGAGGCAAAATATCTGGGATAATCTGTCATTCCTCCGGTACTTATTTTCAAAAAATGCGCTGGTGGATGTATCATAGTTTGGGATCTTTTGCATATACTGGTACCATACCAGGAAAAAGGCTGGGAAGTCATGAGAAAGCAGAATCCATTGACACAGAAACTGCGGGAGTTGGGTTATGAGAATTCCCGTGCAGACGGATCACTGTCCAGACTGCAGAAGTCTGTGAAAGAACTGGATGGAGCTCTGAAAAAGATGAGCAGCAAAGAAAAGAAGAAAAAATAGGGATTCTCTTTTGGAGTATCAAAACAGGAAACGAACGGGAGAGAATTCCGGAAAGACGGAGGTATTCTTGTGGTACAGGACGTAAAAGAAGTGAATTTTGAGGAACAGGTACTCGACTGTGCAAAACCGGTGTTTGTGGATTTTTATGCCGACTGGTGCGGCCCCTGCAAAGCGATGGAACCCATTGTAAAGGAGATGGCGGAGGAGTTGCCCGGGATCCGGTTTTGTCGTGTGGATGTAGAACAGGCGGTCAATGTGGCAGCACAGTATCGGATTATGTCGATTCCTACCTTTGCGCTGTTTCGAAACGGGAAGCTGATCAAGTCGGTTGTCGGGGCGATGGAAAAGGAAGAATTGCTTTTGGAGATTGCAGGTCACTAAAAAACTGGCGTTCGGTGTGGACACGAACTTCAAATAATTACAAAAAGCTGTGTAAATTTTGAAGAAAATTTTGTAAATTTTAACAAAAGTGAAAATTTCTTAAAAATAGGGTTGATTTTTGTCAGACCATCACTTATAATTACTCTTGTGTTCCACGAAAGGGAACTACAAAAAACAAAAGAATGCGCCTTTAGCTCAGTTGGTAGAGCAGTAGACTCTTAATCTATTTGTCCAGGGTTCGAGTCCCTGAAGGCGCATTGAAAAGCACTGTTTTTGCAGACGGTACGAGCTGCGGGGACGGTGTTTTTTTTCGCCTGAGGAAGCGTCCCGGGAGACGGTAAAAACTGTGGGGACGGAAGTAAGTCACAAGTTGAGAAAAAAGAAGATTCATCAGCCGGAGACATCTGTTTTTCGAGAGAAATTTCAGAGATCTCCGGCTGTTTTTGAACGATTTCCGACTGGTTCCGGATCAGTTTGGATTTAGTTTCTGACGCAGGCGGGAATCACCTTCACCGGCAGCTGTTTTATTTTGTTATGCAGGTGATAATTGCCTGCTCGAAGATGGCAAGGCCTGCCTCCAGCTGTTCGTCTGTGATCACGAGTGGAGCCAGAAAGCGAATGACATTGTTGTAAGTACCTGCACCTTCAACCAGGAGACCGTGCTGTGCGCATTCGGCGATAATTGCAGCAGTCAGTTCCGGAGCGGGTTCTTTGGTTTCCTTGTTGACCACAAACTCAATACCGACCATGCCGCCAAGGCCTCTGACATCACCGACACAGTCATAGGTTTCTTTCCACTCATTGTAGCGTGCGGTTACTTTCTTTCCGATCGCAAGAGAACGGTCAGCCAGACGATCCCGCTCCATAATCTCGATGGTCTTAAGAGCGGCCGCACAGGCCAGGGCATTTCCGCAGAAGGTACCGCCGATGGTGCCGGGGGCCGGAGCCTCCATGATTTCGTCCCTTGCAATGATTGCGGAGAGCGGAACACCTGCCGCGATGGACTTGGCGGTAGCAATGATATCCGGCTCTACGCCCGCTTCTTTCCAGTACTCGGAAGCGAACATTCTTCCGGTTCTGCAGAATCCGGACTGCACTTCATCAGCGATCAGCAGAATTTTGTTTTCATCGCAGATCTGGCGAACGGCTTTGATCCATTCGATGGGAGCAGGAATGAAGCCGCCCTCGCCCTGAAGCGGTTCCACAACCATAGCAGCGATGGTATCTGCAGGAGCACACTGTTCAAAAACGGCTTTGATGGAATCGATATAATAATCACACTGCGCTGATTCCGGCATTCCGGTCGGATTCCGGTAATAATACGGGAACTGCGCACGGAAGATACCATCCGGGAAAGGCCCCATATCGACTGCATAAGCCTTCTTGGAGGTCATGGACATGGTAAGCAGTGTCCTTCCATGGAAAGCACCGGAGAAAACAATGATATTGGGACGTTTGGTAAAAGCCTTTGCAATTTTGACTGCATTTTCATCCGCCTCGGCACCGCTGTTGGCGAAATAAGCTTTTTTGTGCTCACCGCGGACCGGAGCGATTGAGGAGAGTTTTTCCGCAAGGGCAACATAGCCTTCGTGTGTCACGACATTAAACATACCGTGAAAGTATTTATCAGCCTGGGCTTTCACCGCTTCCACTACTTCCGGATGGGAATAACCGATATTCAGAACACCGACACCTCCGATCCAGTCCAGAAAACGGTTGCCGTCCACATCCTCGATCATGGCGCCTTCTCCGCGCTCGATGACAACCGGATATCCGCAGCGAATTGCGCTGGGAGTGGCATCAGCTCTCCGGCTGATGATTTCCTGAGCCTTTGGGCCGGGAAGTGTCTCAGTTACAATTTTTGGCAAGTCAGTTCTTAACATACGAAAATCCTCCTCATGTATCTTGGGTTACCAGAGAAATGAGCCGAACGTCGATTTTGCCCTTGGCTCATGTCATTCGCAGGGACGTGTATTCCTTCCGATAAGTCACATTATGAGTGGTGTGGGAGTTTTTTTCAATATTCACGGCATACAAGTTTCGGACTGGGGTTTGTGCTTACAGCATAAGAAAATCGGAAAATGCAGTTTGACGCGGGCTTGTTCTGCGGGATATAATGGGATAAAATTGTGCGGCATGTGTGTCGAAAGGAACGAGATGGAGGTGCAGGATGGCGTTTACACTGGGAGAGGTTTATACGGCGACGAAGTCCAGATATCATCTGGAACTGGTGGCAGGAGATGCGGGACTTTCCAGAATTCTGAACTGGGTTTATATTTCGGAGGATTTGAATACAGCGGATTTTCTTCAGGGAGGAGAACTGGTGATTACCACGGGGGTCAGCAGCGGAAGTACAAAGGACTGGCTGTATCATTTTCTGGAGACGATGATTTCCCGTGAGACCTGCGGGGTGATCCTCAATATGGGGAAGTATCTTCATTCGGAGGATCTCACAGAGGAGATTCTTTCTCTGTGCGAGAAACATAACTACGCGCTTTTTACCATGCCCTGGGAGGTGCATATTTATGATATTACCAGAGATTATTATGACCGGATTTTTAAAGACACGGCGGATTCCGGAGAGATTGCCGCTGCTTTTTTCAGCGTGATCTACAGAGACAGTGACTATGCGAAGAGTATCCATGTGCTGGAGGACAATGGCTATTCCGTCTCCGGCAGATACTGTGTTGCCGTGACAGAGATGGAACATGTGCAGGATCCGTCCAGGACATTTGCGGAGTATTTGCCGAGAATCAGCTACCGACTCAGCAGTTACCGAAGCGAGCATGCTCTTCCTTTTGTGCTGCTTCATACCAGGAGAAACCTGGTTCTGATCTGGCAGGAATGTAATGGAGAAGTGCTGCGTGAAAGTATGGAGTGGATCAATGAGCAGATTGGCAGACTGTGTCCGGAATTTGAATTAAAGACAGGAATCGGAGGCGTAGCCGTGTCTCTGCCTCAGCTAAAGGCAAGCTATTGCCAGGCAATGGCTGCGATTTCCATGGCGAAGTACAGAGGAACCGGGCTGTATGATTACGAAGAGATGGGGTTCTTTAAACTGTTGCTGGCGATCGATGACATTGCTCTTCTTAGGGATTATGCGGAGCAGAGACTGGGAAGCCTCTGGGAATATGACAGGGAACATGGCAGCAGCTACGCGGAGACACTGCACCAGTATCTGCTGCACGGGGGAAGCATCCAGGCTGTCGCAGCCGCGCTGTACTGCCACCGGAACACCGTAAATTACCGGATCCGTATGCTTCGGGAGTATTTTGGACTGAAGCTGGATGATCCGATGTGGCAGTACGATCTGATGACCGCGTTTCTGATCCGTGAATATCTGGAAATCATGGGAAAATAGACGGATAACCTGGGATACATTAATAGAGTTCCCGGTAGATCCCCCTTACCGTCCCCTCATCGAGCACAGTGTAGTTGTTCGCCATCAGACGGCCCTGTTTTGTCATCACAGTGTGTGTGAAGGTGTCAATGTCGTCCCTGGTCATGCCGTACTCGTGAAGCGGTTTTTTCGGAAGCATATGATTCAGAAGCTTTTCCAGCTCTTCATAGACGGTGTCGGTGCCGCATCCGAGAATTTTGGCCAGATACGCATCCAGAAGGGCGATGCTGCCTTCCGGTTTCAGACGTTTGTAGGTTTTGTAGACACCGGTGAACATCGCATAATTGGCTTCACCGTGAGGCACATGGTAAGCTGCGCCAAGCGGGTAACTCATGGCGTGAACTGCTGCGCAGCCGGCGTTTCCAAACGCAATACCGGCATATGTGCTGGCGGTGAGCAGATCAGGGAGAATCTGTTTTCTGGAATCCGGTCCGTGCTCAACGAGATACTGGTAGCCGTTCAGGATCATCTTCATGGCTTGCATCGAATACATGCGTGTAAAATCACTGGCTTTTGGCGAAGTGAAGGATTCGATGGAGTGAATCAGCGCATCAATGGAGCTGGTCGCAAAGAAACGCATCGGAAGATTGGAGAGAAGTTCCGGGATGAGGACGGCGTCATCGGCATACAGTTCATCGGAGGCGAGACCGAGCTTTGTGTTTTTGGAAGTCAGTTCCAGGATGGAGATATTGGTCACTTCGCTTCCTGTGCCGCAGGTGGTTGGCACGAGAACCAGTTTTTTCGTCTTGCGGATTTCCAGTTTGTGCTCATAAAGATCACAGACGGGAGAGAGATTCTTCAGAGCGAAAAGTTTTGCCACATCCAGAATCGTGCCGCCGCCCACGGCAATGACCCGTTCATACCGGAGATCCTTGATTTCCCGGCTGATGCCTTCCACCATAAGATCGGTGGGCTCTCCGGATCCATAATTACGGTAGTGAATGACAACGGCACCGTCGGTATGTCCTTTGAAATAGGTTTCGTAGGCAGATTCGCTGATAAAGAGAAGATCCCCTTTTCCGATTTTAAAGTCGGTGCAGAAATCGGTGGTTTTTTCATATTGTCTGATCGTTGGAACAATCCGGAATGAATACATAAATTATACCTCCTGCTGTTTTGGAATCAACAGCCTTTTTCGCGAAAAATGGCTGTCTGCTCTTCGTTTTTCGAGTCCCTTGACTCATTATATCACGCCCAAAGGAACATGTATCCGTCCGAACAGGCTAAAAACGGAAGAAAGATTTGGGCTGAGAGCACAAGAAAATGGAAGAAATCCTGGCAAATATGAGAAAAAGAGGGACTTTCTATGTGCATGATGGATTACTGATTTTAATTACAACTACGTATTTACAGGAATATTTTACCGGATTTCAATCATTGTGAATTCACATTTCATGAGGTATTCTATAGATAATTCATCAAACAGATCAACGTACAAAGATGTATTTTCGGCAGAGCTCCCGGAGATACATTTTTTGCGTTACGGAAGAAACCTTTGTGCGGACTCCGGCGGGAAAGCAAGAGAAACAGATGAAAGAAAAATGATAGGGTAAGTGCAAGGATGCACCGTTTTCGTTTTGCGAAAGCTGTGCGTCCTTTTTTACGGAAGCAGGAAAACCGCCGGGTTTGGCGTTTCCGGGAAAGGAGATAAGAAGATGTCAAATGGTTTGATCGCAATATTTATTATTCTGGTGATTATCGTAGGTGCGATTGCTACCAGAAGATGTATGGAATTTCTGCTCGGAGGCTCCCTGATCGCAGCAATATTCCTCTACGGAAAGGATTTTCTGGGAGAGTGGTGTGTTTTGCTGCAGAATGTGCTGGCGAAAAATGTCTGGATTGTACTTGTGTGCGGACTGTTCGGAAGTCTGATCACACTGCTTCAGGAATCCAAAGGCACGTTTGGGTTCGCAAAACTGATCTCAAAATTCTGTAATACAGAAAGAAAAACACTTCTGACCACGTTTATTATGGGTGTTCTGATCTTTGTGGATGATTATCTGAATGTTCTCTCCATCGGAGTCTGCATGAAAAATGTGTATGACAAGAGAAAAATCCCGAGAGAGACACTGGCCTATATGCTGGATGCCACAGGAGCACCGGTCTGTGTACTTCTTCCGTTTTCTACCTGGGCCGTTTTCTATGCAAGCCTTTTTGCAGAGCAGGAAAGCGTGAAGGCGCTCGGCTATGCTACCGGAATACAGGCCTATATCCGCGCCATTCCCTTCTGTTTTTATCCGATTATTACACTGATTATTGTTGTTCTTTTTGCGCTTGGAATTATGCCAAAGCTTGGCGCGATGAAGAAAGCTTATCAGCGTGTGGAAGAGACGGGAAAAGTCTACAGTGATGCCAGCCGGAAATACAATCATTCAGACCGGATCGGTTATGAAGAAGAAGGAAACATCTGGAATTTTGTGATTCCGATGGTGGTTCTGGTGGTGATTGCCATTGCAACCAGTGATCTTCTGCTTGCTGTGGTCGTTTCTCTTCTGGTGTGCTATTTCCTGTATGTGCCGAGAAAAGTGATGAGCACAGATGAATTCTTCAACCTGGTGATCAAAGGCTTTGCTGACATGCTGCCGATTCTGACGCTTCTTGTGATTGCGTTTGTCCTTCAGAAGGTGACAGAAGGTCTTGGCATGACAGAGTTCATTATCGAGATTATGGAGCCGCTGCTCAAAGGTTCCTGGTTCCCGGCAATTGCGTTTGTGCTGGTTGCAGCGCTCACCTTCTGTACCGGATCTCTGTGGGGCATGAGTGCGGTGGTTGCACCGATTGTATTTCCTCTGGGAGCAGCAATTGGGGCGAATCCGATTCTGATCATGGCAGCCATCATTTCCGGCGGTGCGTTTGGAAGCCACGCCTGCTTTTACACAGACGCGACGCTGCTGTCCTCCACCAGCGCGGGAATTGACAATATTGAGCACGCACTTTCCCAGCTGCCGTACGTCATCATCGCCTGTGTTCTGTCGGTGATCGCATTTTTGATCTGCGGTTTTGTGATATGAGTGCGTAAAAGAAAATGGGAGAGTGATTGGGAGGAAACAAAATGGAACAGTATCTGATCAGAAGCAAAAATATATTTACAGGATTAAGAGATGCTCCGGAATCTGCCGCAATCGCGGTAGAGGGAAAGTCGATCCGAAAAGTACTTCCGTGGGACTATACAGAGGAAACACCCTATGCACAGTGGCCGCTGTATGATTACGGGGAGCAGCTGATTCTTCCGTCCTTTATCGATGCGCATACGCATCTGTTCTCCGGTGCGATTAATGCCAGTGACTATGTGTGCGATACGTTAGGGCAGGGAAAATCCCAGGAGGAATGTGTGGAGATCATCAAAAAGTTTGCCGATGAACATCCGGATCAGAAAAGAATCCGTGGAGCCGGATGGTTTGTGGGAAACTGGAATGATGCGCCGATGCCTGACAAGCGAAGTCTGGATGCAGCCATTCCCGACCGGCCGGTTTACCTGCAGTGTGCGGATGCGCACAGTTTCTGGCTGAATTCGGCGGCTCTTCTGGAAGCAGGGATTGATCCGGATCTGGAGCTGGAAAATGGCGTCATCTGCAAGTTTGACAATGGAGAGCTGAGCGGACTTCTCCTGGAACCGGCGGCCTGTGCGCCTGCCACGGAAAAATATATGGAATTTTCGGATGAAGAATTAAGAGAGATCAATCGGAATTTCCAGAAAATCCTGGCATCCTGTGGAATCGCAGGAGCCAGCGAGATGTTTGCCGATGATTATGTTCCGGACACTTACCGAAGATATGAGATCTTAAAAAAACTGGATGAAGAGGAAGGGCTCTGTGCACAGATATATGCCTACACAAAACTGTTCGGGTATACGGATTTCACCCCGTATTTTGAGATGAAAAAACACTTTACCTCGGAACATTTTCACATTCAGGGAGTGAAAGGATTTGTCGACGGCGTGACGGAGACCTACACCGGTCTGCTGTTGGAGCCGTATGAGGATCGTCCCTGGACCTGCGGGGACGGCCTGCCGCTGTGGCCGCAGGAGAAAATGCAGGAGGAAATCATAGCGGCGAATCGGTCGGGAATTCAGGTACGGCTGCACTGTATCGGAGACGGCTCTGTGCGTATGGCACTGGATATGTATGAAAATTCCAGGAAAGTCAATGGGGAACAGAATCTGTACAATACGGTGGAGCACATCGAGAATATTCATCCGCTGGACATTCCAAGATTTGCCGAACTGAATGTCATTCCCTCCATGCAGCCCTATCATCTGACACTGTCCAACAATGACAAGATTTTCCGGATTGGTGCCGCGCGCTGTCAGTATGAATGGCCGATCCGGACAATTCTGGAGCATGGCGGACAGATTGCGATCGGGACAGACTATCCGGTGGTTACCATCAATCCGTTCGTGACACTCTATGCGGCGGTGACAAGAAAGGATGACGAGGGTATTCCCACAGGACATAATCCCTGGGAGAAACTGGAACTGAATCAGGCGATACGTGCCTATACCCTTGGAGCCGCAAAAGTTTATCACGCCGATGACAAAACGGGAACACTGGAAGAGGGAAAAATGGCAAATCTGATCGTACTGGATACGAATCTTTTTACCTGCCGCGAGGAGGAGATTCCATCAACGAAGATCTGCGTAAACTATTTTGAAGGAAAGAAAATATACCAGCAGTAACAAAGACTGCAGAAAAGAGGTTATTATGGGTAAAAGCAAGTACGTTATTACCGTTACCAGGCAATTCGGAAGCCTTGGCCGCCCCATTGCCAAAAGAATGAGCGAGCTTCTGGGAATTGAATACTATGACCGGGATCTGGTGGATCAGGCGGCAAGTAAACTCTGCCTTCCGGTATCGGTTGTGGATGAGGAAGAGGAAAGTGCCAGACGTCAGGTGGCGGCAAGCCCGTTCTCGCGCATGGTATTTCCCCTTGGCAAGGGAACCAGTGATACGCAGGATAAGATCTTTGAGGCACAGCAGAATATCATTCAGTTTCTGGCAGAGAAAGAGACCTGCATCATTGTAGGGCGGTGTTCCGATTTCACTTTAAGTGAGATGAAAAACAGCATGCATATTTATATCTATGCCTCCTATCAGGCACGTCTGGAACACTGCATCCGGGATCTGAAAATGGATGAACAGGAGGCCAGGAGAATGATCCATGAAGTGGATGAAGCCAGGGACTCCTATCATATGCACTATGCCGGATACCTGCCGGATGATAAAAACCACAAAGATATCCTGATCGACAGCAGCTTCCTTGGCATCGAAGGTACAGCAAGCTATCTGGCAGAGGCAGTCAGACGGAAATTTATGTTAGGAGGAACAGTATGCGTAAAGTGATAGTAGCAGCCACTCAGATGAGCTATAGTTGAAACCTATTGCTTCAAACCGGATCGGACGGGAGACGGAAGGGGATTCAGAGATGACCTTCTATGGTTCGTCGTTTATCACTGATGAGACAGGAGAGCTTGTGGCGCAGGCTGACAGGGAGACAGAAACAGTCCTCACCGCGGAATTCGATCTGGATCAGATCGCAGAGAAACGACGGGAGTGGGGTGTGTTCCGCGACCGCAGGCCGGAGATGTACAAAATCCTTACGACACACGGATGCTGAGAAAATGCACTCCCGTTTTTCAACAGAGAAGGGAGCTTACAGAAACCGCAGCAGTTCCCACTTGGAAGAGACATTCATCTTACGAAAAATGTTCTGCATATGCTTCTGTACGGTGTTTTCCTGGATATTCAGTTCGGATGCGATTTCCTCGTTGCTTTTGAAGGCAAAAATTCGGGAAAGCAGTTCCACTTCCCTGGGGGTGAGCTGATAGGTATCCCTGAGGCGCAGGGCATTTTCCTTCGGGTCGGAGGATTCATTCTTGCGAAGATTGAGAATACGGTACAGAGAAGCGTTCAGGTGCATGCCCAGGGAGCGCAGAAAGAACATCTCATCATTGGAAAAGTCGCCATCCACCTTGGTGCGATAGAGTGTAATCACTCCGAGCATTTTCTGGTGGAATACAATGGTGTACTGAAGGCTGTCATAAATGTTGTATTTCCGGTAGCAGTTCTGGTAGACGGGCGCATTAAGACGTTTCTCGTCAGCGATCACATCACTCTCTTTGACGAGGGTGGATTCCCTGGCGTGGAGATTCCAGAGAAGATAATCTTTGTCGGAAAGACGTATGTAGGTTTCTTCCGCCTCTGTAAAATAATCCGGGCAGCAGATCGGCGATGTCAGATGCACCTCGTCCTCATAAGACTGGTCCGCCAGGAGAATGCTGGCATAACTGTAGGGAATCAGCATGTTCAGTTTCATCAGGAAGTTCTTTTTCAGCTGTTCCAGGCTCTGGCTGTTGTACAGGTGATAGATCAGATCATTGATGATGAGAAACGTGTTTTTTTCCATATGGGGATCTCCTTTTCTCTGGTTGAAAGCAATGGTTTCCTGGAATCTGTCTATATAGATGAGTATAACACAAAATTACGTAAAAACAAGTAGAAATAATAATAATTAAGTAGAAAATGCCCAAAATAAATAATTGATAATAAGCAGTTTGAGAGGTATACTGAAATCAACTTAAATAAAGTGATAAATGCAAAGGCGTATTTATTGTAGCAGTTACAGTAGATATGCCGTTTTTTTACCTTGCCGTTTGAGGATGCAAGGTAGGATGCGTTTCTTACGACCATGAATGGAGGAAAAGATGATGGCAAAAGAACAGGTAATTCAGGATCTGGACAGAGTGATTTCGCTGATCAGAACAGACAGCAAGGACATTTCGGCAGAAGAGAAAAAACAGATGGTGGCAGAAACCCTGGATCATTTTGATAATTATGTGAGCCCGGGCTGGCTGAAATACCGGAAATCCGTATCTTCCGATTCCGAAGCGGGTGCCGTTCTGGAGTGGGAGGATGAAGGCGCTTACTGCTATGGCCTGAATGGTGAGAAATTTATCGACTGTCTGGGTGGATTTGGTATCTACACCTGCGGACATAGAAATCCGGAGATTCTCGACGTGGTAAAGGCCCAGCTAGATCATCAGGCACTGCATTCTCAGGAACTGCTGGATCCGCTCCGCGGATATCTGGCAAAGGCAGTTGCGGATATCACACCGGGGGATCTGCAGTACTGCTTCTTTACAAACGGCGGCGCAGAGGCTGTTGAGATGGCCCTGAAGCTGGCACGTATTGCTACGGGCGGCAGATGGTATATCTCCACCGTAGGAGCATTCCACGGAAAATCCATGGGCGCGATCTCTATGGGCGGCAAGAGTACCTACCGTGTACCTTATACGCCGATGGTACAGCAGGTACAGCATGTACAGTACGGTGTGGCAGATGATATCCGCAAAGCAATCAAAAATCTTCAGGCAGTCGGCGAAAAAGTGGCAGGTGTGATCCTGGAGCCCATTCAGGGTGAAGCAGGTGTAATCATTCCGCCGGATGGATATCTGACAGAAGTGCGCGAGATCTGCGATGAGACCGGTGTTGCGCTGATCTTTGATGAGATTCAGACAGGTATGGGACGTACCGGTACGATGTGGCGCTGTGAGTATGAGGGTGTCACACCGGATATCATGACCTTCGGTAAAGCGTTCGGCGGCGGTATCATGCCGATCACCGGTATCATCTGCAAGCCTCAGATGTGGACACAGCAGCTGATCGATAACCCGTGGCTCCTCGGTTCTCCGACATTCGGCGGCAACCCGGTATGTTGTGCGGCGGCGATCGCAACGATCAAGTATATGCTGGAGAATGATATCCCCGGCGTGTGCAAGACAAAGGGTGAGTTCCTGAAGGCCGGTCTCGAGAAGCTGGCTGCCAAATATCCTGAGATCATTCAGGAGGTAAGAGGAACCGGACTTATGCTGGCGGTGGAGTTCCACACCTGTGATCTGGGGTATGAGACGGCGAAAGGTCTGTTTGCAAGACGCGTGATG